>CAMVKS010000003.1 GCA_947167995.1 uncultured Prevotellaceae bacterium | reverse complement strand
ATTTCAATGAACTCAGTTTATTTGATGATTTATAAAATTTAATGCATCAGTAGTATTTTTTTATTTTAAATTATTAATCAAAAAAATAACCAATCAAAATTACAATAAATAGTTAAAATAAAAGAACAGTAATAATTAAACTTAGTTGCAATTCGCAAAACTGCAACCAAATAGACAAAACTGCAACCAATTTTGACAAAAGCGCAACCAGTTTTGTTGTGCTATCGTGTTTTTCTTTTGTTAAATTGACATGAAATCACTAATTCTGGATAAATATTTGGCTACGCCTCTTTAATAAAAATCTAAAAACATAGTTTTTGATTTTGTATTTCACTCGGCTTGCACTAATTTTGCAACATGGAACAGTTGTATCATCTGCTCGACGCATTTTTTGCTCCAGGCATTTTGGTCGGTCTGGCGGTGTGTCTTATATTTCTTTACATTCCTCCCAAGGCTGCGCTTCGCAACTATCGCATAGCTCGTTATGTGATGGGGGGAGCCTATCTTTTCTATGCCATGTGCATCTCTCTTGAGTACAATGTGTTCAGTACCAGCGAGTCGGTAGCGCTTGCACAGCCAATAATTCTATTTATAGCTTGTTTTCAAGCTTTTCTTTTCACTTATACAATGATTACTTTAATCCGTGTCAATTATATATCTCTACACCAGGCGATTATGGAGCTTGTGTTAATTATGTCTGTCTCGTTGACATTGTTTGTTGTTCATTTGTGCTATCCGGGTACTATTGCGCAGTGGGGGTCGTGGATGTATATGGCTTTCTATGTCGCAATGCTTGTGCGCTATGTGTTGATGTTCGGCCGTGAGTATCGGCGCTATGAGTCGCAGATGGACAATTTCTATAGCGATGAGGACACACGCAGGCTCTACTGGGTGAAACGCTCTTTCTACATCTCGCTTGCGGTGGGCGTGCTGGCGCTGCTCTATGCCCTGATTCCGGCAACGGTGGTTGGCATCATTTTCATGGCGATAGTGATAGTGTTCTATGCCGCCTTTGGGGTGAGATTCATTAATTATGTGCTGCATTTCCACAGTATTGAGATGGCAATTGCCACCGATGTGGAACTGGTGGATGAACGCAATGGGCTTGCCGATAATGAGATGATGCAGCGCATCGACGCACTCATGGATGAGGAAAGGCTATATCGCAAGAGCGACCTCTCGGTCGCCGACATTGCTGCACAGTTGGGAGAGCGCCCCCGCATGGTGTCGATGGTTATAAGCGCCTGCAGGCAAGTGAATTTCAAGACCTACATCAACGGCTACCGAGTTGCCGAGGCTAAGCGGCTGCTCGACGAGGACAAGAGCAACAAGCGCACCATCGACGCCATTGCCAGTGAATCGGGTTTTGCCAACCGCAGCAGCTTTTACCGCGCATTTAAACGCTCGCAAGGAATCTCGCCCAGTGATTACAGGCTGCGCGAAGACTAAGCTTAAAAGAATTATCAGTGCCGTTTTCAACTTTTATAGCGAGACACTAAGCCTTAAAAGAACAAGCTGACGAGCAAAAATGCCATTGCATCGGTCAGCTTGTTTCTTGATGGAGACTTGAGACAAGTGCAAAGCGCTTATTTCCTCTCCCAGGTGTCGCCGTCGAGAATCATGTCACGCAAGCTCTTGTAGTGATGCTTGGCTTGGATCTTGCGCATCTGAACTGTGACGTCGGTCTCGTAGCTTGGAGCGTCAACGTCGCGGATTACACCTAATGCCACTGGTAGGTCGGTTCCGTCCATCATGGCAAGCTGCTGGTGCAGGAAGTTGTCCTGGCAGTGAGCGTCGTGGATGAGCACGTCGTCAATGGTGTACTCGCCGTCATCGAGGCGCACAGCTTTGAGTCCAAATCCGTCTTGAACAATACCCATGTCCATGTTCTTGCCAAAGAGCATCTTCTCGCCATGCACGAGGTGGATGGTGCGGTTGGCACGCACGGCCTTATCGGTGATGCGGTTGTGGATGCCATTGTTGAAAATCATACAGTTTTGCAGAATCTCAACAACCGAGCAGCCCTTGTGACCAGCCGCCTCAACCATAATCTCCTGATTAATTTTCAGTTCCACATCGATTCCACGGGCAAAGAATGTGCCACGAGCACCGAAGACGAGCTCAGCGGGGATGAAAGGATCCTCGGTTGTGCCATAAGGCGAAGACTTAGAAATGTAGCCACGGTCGCTTGTGGGACTGAACTGGCCCTTGGTAAGACCATAAATCTTGTTGTTGAGCAGCAGCAAGTTGAGGTCAACATTGCGACGCACCTCATGGATGAAGTGGTTACCACCAATAGCGAGGCAGTCACCGTCGCCCGATATTTGCCATACTGTGAGTTGTGGATTTGCCACTTTCACTCCAGTAGCTATGGCTCCGCCACGACCATGAATGGTGTGGAAGCCATAGGTGTTCATGTAATAGGGTAGACGTGAGCTGCATCCAATGCCCGAAACCACAGCAATCATGTGAGGAGGAATGCCCAGTTCGGCCATGGCCTTGTGAAGCACGTTAAGGATGGCGTGGTCGCCACAGCCGGGACACCAGCGCACTGCTATATCATTCTTATAGTCTTTGGGTTCGTATGTTTTATTTGTCATGATTATTTGCCCTCCATAATGTTAATTACACCTTCTTCAATCTCGTTAACAAGGAATGGTTGACCTTGTGTCTTGTTGATGCGCTTGATGTTGAGCTCAGGTATCTGGCTCTGCAAGTAGGTAGCAAACTGGCCATTGTTCAACTCAGCCACTATCACGGTCTTGTACTTAGTGAGTACTTCACGTGTGTTCAGGGGGAGTGGGTTGATGTACTGGAACTGGGCGAAGTCGATTTTCTTGCCAGCATTGTTCAGGTGCTCATAGGCAGTGAGGATGTGACCATAGGTGCCACCCCAACCAATCAAGATAGTGTCGCAATTCTTGTTCTCGCTTTTAACCTCAAGCTCGGGGATGTGATTGGCAACGTTGGCAATCTTTTGAGCACGAGTGTTGACCATGCGCTGGTGGTTCTCGGGGCTATTGGAGATGACGCCTGTGTCGTAGTCTCGCTCCAAGCCGCCCACACGGTGCATCTTTCCAGGAACTCCAGGGAACGACCAGTAGCGCACGAGTTCATCGTTGCGGCTATAGGCATGCCAAGTTTCCTCCTTGTCCTCGGGAACGAAATTGGGATGAATCTCGGGATAGTCGCCAACTTCGGGCACGCGCCATGCACTGGAACCATTGGCGATAAACGCATCGGTAAGCAGGATGACAGGAGTCATGTGCTCAATAGCGATGCGTGCTGCCTCAAATGCCATATGGAAGCAGTCGGTTGGAGAGGTTGCTGCAAGCACAACAAGTGGACACTCGCCGCTGCGGCCATAAAGGGCTTGCATTAAGTCGGTCTGCTCAGTCTTAGTGGGCATGCCGGTCGATGGGCCACCACGCTGAACGTCGATGATTACCAATGGAAGCTCCGACATCACCGCCAGACCCATTGCCTCACTCTTGAGCGAGAGGCCTGGGCCACTGGTGCTTGTCACAGCAAGGTTGCCGGCATAGGCAGCACCGATTGCCGAGCAAATGCCGGCTATCTCGTCTTCCATCTGGCATGCTTTCACACCCAGGTCGCGGCGCTTGGCGAGCTCATGAAGGATATCGGTTGCGGGAGTGATAGGGTAGCTGCCCAAATACAATGGGCGGCCGCTCTTCTCACTGGCGAGGATGAGCCCCCATGCGGTGGCTTTGTTGCCGTTAACATCTACATAGATGCCTGGGCGCATATCTTCGGTCTCGATTCGGTATTTCGATACCGATGCATGGATGTTGTGGCCATAATCGTGGCCGCCTTCAAGCACCTTGCAGTTGGCTTCATACACAGCTGGTTTGTTGCCAAACTTGTGCTGGAGGAAACGACGGGCGCTCGGCAATGGCATATTGAAAAGCCAGCAGATGAGGCCCAGAGCAAACATGTTGCGACACTTCATTTGCGACTTGAAGTCCATACCGCTATCCTCAAGAGCGGCTTTCACCATAGAGGTCATGGGCACTTCAACAATCTGAGTCTTCAACCCAATTTCTTTGTAAGGCTCATTAGTCTTAAATTCAGCCTTCTTAAGGTCGATTTCCTTGAATGAATCGATATCGACAATTGCAACACCATTCTTGTTCAAGAACTTCACGTTCTGCTTAAGGGCTGCTGGGTTCATGGCTACAAGCACGTCGCACTCGTCGCCTGGCGTGTGTACACCATGGCCTATGTGAACTTGAAAACCACTCACACCACTCAGTGAACCTTGAGGAGCGCGAACCTCGGCTGGATAGTCGGGGAAAGTAGAAATAATCTCACCCATCTCGGCCGAAACACTTGAAAAAATGTTTCCTGCCAGTTGCATTCCGTCGCCTGAGTCGCCAGAGAAGCGAACTACAATACTCTGACGGAATTTTACGTTAGTTTTTCCTAACATGTCGAAAAAATGTTGTTTTTATTATTTGCAATATATTAACTTTTTATAAACGAATGCAAAATTACTCATAAATAATTACTTAGTCACAATTTGAGCCATTTATTTACCCACTTTTAAACCCTTTTAAGCAATTTATGATTTTTTAGTGTCTAAAGAACAAACAATAATTATTGTGTCAATAGAAATATTATGTTTATTTTTGCAACAAAATATAGTAAGATTATGATAATTGAAGAATTGAAACACACAAGCGAGTTCACGGTAAGTGAAGAAATGACAGCATCGGCAATGGGCTCAGGAGATATGAAAGTGCTTGCAACACCCGCAATGGTATCGATTATGGAAAATGCTGCCATGCTGGCTGTTGCACCATTGCTCGAAGATGGTTGTACCACGGTAGGAGGATATATAGAAGTGTCACATCTGCTCCCTTCGAAACAAGGTGATAAGATTTCAGCTACAGCAGCAGTAACAAAAATCGAAGGCAAGAAAATCGAGTTCAAAGTGCAAGCTTTCAGCAACAATGTGCTTATTGGTGAAGGATGTCACTGTCGTTTCATTGTTGACCGTAAGAAGTTTCTTGAGAGGGTCAAATGATTTTCTTGCACAAAATAAGAACTTGTTGTCCTGTAGAAAGGGTCGTGGCAAAGATATAAATATCACCACCTTCATTAATTCCCAAACGTTTTCTTAGTACATCGGCTTTTAGACGGAAATTGCGTGTTGCAATATTGGCTTGTTTTATTTGTTTCTGCAACTGTTTTATCTCTTTATCTTTGAATGGGATTACTTCAACCACCGAGAATTGCCGACCTGGAAAATCGCTAAGAAGCTTGTCGCTTACTATCAAATGAGAGTTTTTAGATATCTGATATGCGTTAAAAGCCCTTTCGACATCCTGGTAACACCCAAGTTTCATGATGCTTGAATTCGGTTCATATAAGTATGACCCAGGTGTAATCAACACATGTTTTTCTTGATAGGAAATAGGAGAGTAGTTGGTAGAGAATTCTATCCAATCTTCACCGTTATGGTTGATTGCATGAAGATTTATTGGTGAAGTTTCTTTTTTGAAGTCCAGTTTGAAAAATAATTCTTTACATTCATTCTTAACGCTCACAGCCCATATATCGGTAAGTCCACCATCCAAATCACGAACCGACTGTGCAACATCAAGCATTGGTGAGGCTTTTATAAATAAAGATGTGCAATGTTTTTTAATGAGCGGCAAAAGTGAAATAACATCGGGAAGACAATCGCAAAGTCCATAGAGTCGTTTTCCGGTATTGGAACGCCGAGCCGGGTCGATAAAGATGGAGTCAAATTTCTTGCTAATATCAAGATTCTCAAGATATTCAACAGAGTCACCATTAATAACTTCGACATTGGTTGAGAGAAAAGAAAAGTTGTATTTTCCCACTGCTGCAATCTCATTGTCGATCTCTATTGCCGTTACAGATTTTACTCGTTGACAAATATAATAATCATCAACCCCGAGACCCATAGTCATGTCAAGAACTCCGTCGTCAGGGTCAAATAATGATGCGTGAAATTGAGCCACAAGTTGGTGAGTGCATTGCTCGGCGCTGATCGGCTTGGGGAAAAGAAATCTTACATGTGAAAGCAGGTCGGGAATTTTGTTGATTGACTTGCGACGGCAATCAATTTGTGTGATAGCAAAACTCTTGTCGAAGGAGAGTTGTGGCTCAGCCTTCAACAAGAGTTTACAAGTGTCGGCATCAATATTCTGTGCGATGTAAGAGAACATCGCATCATCTACTTGATGACCGGCTATCATCATCTTCCTTTTTATTTTGTTGCATTGATACTGTCTTCATCAACTTTGAGGAACAGTTCCTCAAGTTGTCCTGGCTCAAGCACACTTGGTGCATCGAGCATCACATCGCGCCCGCTGTTGTTCTTTGGGAAAGCAATGCAGTCGCGAATGCTGTCGAGTCCTGCCATAATCGACACGAAGCGATCAAGACCGAATGCGAGACCTGCATGAGGAGGTGCACCATATTTGAATGCGTTGATCAAGAACCCAAATTGAGCTGTGGCGCGTTCGGGGGTGAACCCTAAGATGCGGAACATCTTCTCTTGTAATGATCCTTCATGGATACGAAGGCTTCCACCTCCCACCTCAATGCCGTTGCACACAAAGTCGTAAGCTTTGGCACGAACTCGCTCTGGATGATCCTCAAGCAATGGGATGTCGTCTGGGTTTGGCATAGTGAACGGATGGTGGGTTGCCATAAGGCGTTGTTCCTCGTCACTCCACTCAAACAGCGGGAAGTCGACAATCCAGAGACATTCAAACTTGTTCTTGTCGCGCAGTCCAAGTCTTTCGCCCATCTCAAGACGCAGCGAACATAGTTGCACTCGAGTCTTGTTGGCATTGTCGCCACTAAGAATAAGGATGAGGTCGCCAGGTTTGGCGTCCATCTTATCGGCAACCTTCTGCAATTGTTCTGTGGTGAAGAATTTGTCTATGCTGCTCTTTATAGAACCGTCGCTGTTGAGTTTGATATATACCAACCCTTTAGCGCCAACTTGCTGGCTTTTTACAAAGTTGGTGAGCTGGTCAAGTTGCTTGCGGCTGTAGTCGGCGCAACCTTTTGCACATATGCCACCAATGTAGACGGCATCGTTAAATACAGCGAAGTCGCTTGTGCCTTTAAGTTCATCCATTAGTTCAACAAAAGTCATACCAAAACGCAAGTCTGGTTTATCGCTACCATAATATTTCATAGCATCATGCCATGTCATTTGTTGAAGCTTCTCAGGCAATTCAACACCTCGCACCTCTTTGAAGAGATGGCGTGCAAGATCTTCGAATATTTCAAGTACATCTTCCTGGTCTACAAAGCTCATCTCGCAGTCAATTTGGGTAAACTCGGGCTGACGGTCGGCGCGAAGATCTTCGTCTCGGAAACATTTCGCAATCTGGAAATATCGGTCAAATCCGCTGACCATGAGAAGTTGTTTCAATGTCTGTGGGCTTTGAGGTAGAGCATAGAATTGACCAGGATTCATTCGACTCGGAACCACAAAGTCGCGAGCGCCTTCGGGTGTGCTACCAACAAGAATAGGCGTCTCGACTTCGATAAAATCACGGCTGTCGAGAAAATTTCTAATCAAAATTGTCATGCGGTGACGTAATTCAAGGTTCTGACGAACACTGGGGCGACGAAGGTCAAGGTAACGGTACTTCATTCTCAAGTCATCGCCACCATCGGTGTTGTCTTCGATCGTAAATGGAGGAGTAGCACTTTCACTCAATATGTTTAGCGAGCTAACGATAATCTCGATATCGCCAGTAGGCATATTAGGGTTTTTGCTCTGTCGCTCACTTACGGAACCAACTACTTGAATGCAATACTCACGCCCGAGTTTGTTGGCGCGCGCACACAGTTCAGCGTCATTAGATTCATTAAACACCAGTTGAGTTAAACCATAACGGTCTCTTAAGTCCACGAAGGTCATACCGCCCATCTTACGTGTGCGTTGAACCCATCCTGCCAGTGTTACATTCTCACCTGCATTGGCAAGACGCAACTCTCCACATGTTTTCGTTCTGTACATAATATAAATATGTGTATATAATTAATATTGTTTACGCAATAAATATAATCATATATTTAATCGAAAAAGAATCTCACAAAATTAGTAATTATTGTTCAAAATAACATTCATTTTGAGGTTAAAAAACATCATTAAAGTAAAAAACTCGCTTTTTTCGCATTTTTTTCAACAAAAAACTTGCCATTACGAAAAATAGTTGTACCTTTGCAACGCTTTAATCAGATGAAATATGATTATTCGGGGTGTAGCGCAGTCCGGTTAGCGCGCCTGCTTTGGGAGCAGGAGGTCCCAGGTTCGAATCCTGGTACCCCGACAAAGAAAAGAATCGTTGAAACCAATCGAAAGTTTGCGTTTTAACGTTTTTTTTTGTTGAAAACATTTTGTTTGAAAAATTGCATATTCTCATATTTGTTTGTATTTTTGTGGGCTTAAAAATGTGCATATGTCAGTCTAAATTGATGTTAGCACTGAAAGCAAAAATGTGACAAATACAATTAATTCGCTGAATGACAGTTTTATACATGTCATTTGACGTCCTAAATTATTATACTTTAATTATATCCTTTCGTTTTTGTAGATTATTATTTTTAATAATTACTATACGATATTTGAACGAATCAAAATAAATAAAATTCTTTTTTGATAAATAAAAAAACAATTATAAGTATGAAGACAAAAAATTATTTTTATTTACTGTTGCTATTGTTTTTTGTTTTTTCATCTTGCAATACCCCTAAGTTAGGTTATTTTCAAGATGTACAATCAGGACAAACACAGCAACTAATGGACGTAAAATTGGTTACAATACAACCAGGCGACAAACTTTCAATTCTCGTTGGGAGTAAAGATCCTGGATTGGCCTACCTCTTCAATCTTCAGATTGTTGGAAGATATAAAACATCACAATCCGATGCTAACTTGTCTACTAGTCAAGTTGCAAGTTACACTCTTGATGAAAATGGAGATATTGATTTCCCCGTTTTAGGCAAAATCAATCTAAAAGGCAAGACTCGTAGTGAAGTTGCTGCCTACATAAAAAATGAGTTGATTAGTAGACAATTACTTAATGATCCTGTTGTGACTGTAGATTTTCTCGACCTGTACTTCTCGGTAATGGGTGAGGTTAATTCTCCAGGTCGATTCTTGATGGACCATGATAAGACTACATTGATTGACGCTCTTAGCCGCGCAGGCGACCTTACTATTAATGGAAAGCGTGATAATGTCCTTGTCATGCGTGAGGATGGTGGCAAACAGATGGCTTATCGTGTGGACCTCACTAATATTCAGAGTATATATAATTCGCCAGTTTATTATTTGAAACAAGGCGATATGATCTATGTTGAACCCAATGAGAAGAAAGCTCGCGAGTCAACTGCTGCTGGCAATGCGTTTTTACAACCCACATTGTGGATTTCGCTTGCGTCTTTGCTAACATCTGTATCGGTTCTTATCTTTAAATAATTAATAAAATGGCGGAAGAAACCCCTAAACAATATCCAACCACCAAAAACGAGGATTTCGAGAAAATTCAAGAGTGGCTTTATCTTTGCTTATCGCGTTGGTACTGGTTTGCAATTTCTCTTGTTATCGCACTTGGCTTGGCTGTGCTTTACTTGATGTTTACAACACCTTCTTACACACGTAAGATGTCGATTTTAATCAAGGACGATGACAAAAGCCGTTCATTGTCCAGTGAATTCAGTCAATTTTCTGACATGGGAATTGTAGGTGGCAAGACTAATTTATTTAATGAGATGATTACACTTAAGTCTCCTTCTTATATGGAGGATGTGGTTAAAGACTTACATCTCGATATTGACTACAAGACTGATGGTAGATTTCATGATATCACATTGTACGGAAGTAACCTGCCGATGGTTGTTACACTACCAGATATTGACCCTGATGAATGGGCAGCATTCACTCTTACTATTAAGAAAAACAATTCAATAGAGATGACCGATTTTTTAGATTCTAACATGAAATCTCCTTCCCAAAAGATTGTCAAGGGAATGCTTGGGAAGGTAGCAAAAACGCCTATCGGTCAAATTTTGGTCACTCCTACGAAAAATTATGTAGGCAAATTTGACACTCCCATTCGAGTGAAGAAAAATCGAATATCAGATATTGCTGACAAATATTCAAATATGTTGAATGTTGACCTCAGTCAAGAACGTGCGTCTGTTGTTGATATATCAATTAGCGATGTGTCTTCTGAACGTGCAACAGATTTATTAAATAAACTCTTTGAAGTATATAACAATCGTTGGATTGAGGACATTAATAAACAGGCCATTAGTACTAGTTCCTTCATTGATGACGAGTTAAAAACTATAGAAAGCCAACTAGGAAGTGTAGACGCTAATATAGCTCAGCAAAAACAAAGTAATGCTGCACCAGATTTAGGTGTTGCTACACAAATTAATCTCTCCAAGGTTGAAAACACGAGTTCACAGTTGTTGGATCTTGACAACCAGATTTACATGGCAAATCTGATTAAATCTCAGTTGGCAGGAAAGAAATTTGAAGTCTTGCCTGCAAATTCGGGAATTGATAATAATGCAGTCGCCAGTCAAATCAAAGATTATAATGAAAAGGTTTTACAACGAAATAGCCTTTTAGAAAATAGTGGTATAAACAACCCTCTTGTACAATCTCTTGATGAGCAAATTAATGCTACTCGTTCAGCGATAATAACTTCACTTAATACTGTTGTTGCGACTTTAAATGACCGTAAGCGTGCATTAGAGTCTTCGAAGTCTATAACAAGCGATAAAATCGCGGCAAGTCCCGGTTTAGAGAAAGACCTACTTAGTGTGGAGCGTCAACAAAAGGTAAAGGAACAGCTATATCTTTTTTTGCTGCAAAAACGCGAAGAGAATCAATTGTCTAAAGCCTATACAGCCTACAATTCTAAGTTGCTTAATCCCCCTTCCGGTTCAAGATTCCCAACATCGCCAGTTAAAATTAATGTTCTTATTGTAGCAATAGTTTTAGGTTTGTTGATACCTATGATTATATTGTTCGTTGTTAATAATTTGAACACAAAGGTATATGGTCGCAAAGACATAGAAGATCTAAGCATGCCATTTATTGGCGAAATTCCATTGTCTTATCGTAAACGCAAAGGTCTGTTGGCCTTGTTCAATCGCCGTAAGGAAGTTCGTGAAATTGTAGTTCAAGAAAAGAATGGTAACAATATTAATGAAGCATTCCGTGTTGTTAGAACAAATCTTGAATTTGTTCTTGGCAAGGACCAAAAAGTGGTTATGCTTACTTCTTCGAATGTTGGTTCAGGTAAAACCTTTATTTCTACCAACTTGGCAACAAGCTTTGCAATAAAAGGGAAGAAAACTCTTCTCATTGATTTGGACCTCCGTAAAGCATCTATGTCTACCTTTGTTGATTCACCTCAACGAGGTATTTCTGACTATCTTAATGGACAGTATGAGAAAATAGATGATGTAATTGTCAATGGGCGAATTCACAATAATTTAGATGTTTTGCCTGTGGGTACTATTCCACCGAATCCTACTGAATTGCTGTTTAGCGAGAGGTTATCGTCAATGCTCAAAAGCATGCGTGACCTTTATGATATCATTGTTATTGACTGTCCTCCAATTGATATTGTAGCCGATGCATCAATTATAAACAATTTAACGGATGTAACTATTTATGTCTTACGTTCAGGTTTGCTTGATCGCCATATGTTACCCGAAGTAGAGAAGTACTATACCGAGAAACGTTTCAATAACATGGTATTGTTGCTCAATGGAACTACTGAAGAGTCAAATGGCTATGGCTATCGTCGTTATGGTTATGGCTATGGTTATGGTAATAGTTAAAAGTAACACAAATAAATAAGTTAAATAAATTGCATTTATAAAATGAAAGCTTGTTTCATGGGACTGGGCTACATTGGCCTTCCCACAGCGATAATAGCAGCAAAACATGGTGTTGATGTGACTGGTGTTGATATCAATGCAAAAGTTGTTGAAGAAACTTTAAAAGGACATCTGCACATCGTAGAACCTGGATTGGAGGAATTACTGCAACAAGTACTGGCGTCAGGGAAATTCACAGCCACATCAAGCCCAGTTGTGAGTGATGCTTATTTTATTGTTGTACCCACTCCATTTAAGGGCGATCATGAGCCTGATATTTCTTATGTCAAAAATGCAACAAGCATGGTGATGCCACTTCTTAAACCTGGCGATTTGTTTGTTATAGAATCGACATCACCAGTGGGCACTACTGAGCAGATGGCTGAGTATATATTCAGTGAGCGTCCAGAATTAAAAGGATCTATTCATATAGCTTACTGTCCAGAACGTGTACTGCCTGGCAATGTGATCTATGAGCTTGTTAACAATGACCGTGTGATTGGTGGCATTGATGAAGAATCAACTACTCATGCTATAGAATTTTATTCACAGTTTGTAACTGGCATGCTTCACCGAACCAATGCTCGCACCGCAGAGTTATGCAAACTAACCGAGAACTCAAGCCGTGATGTGCAGATTGCATTCGCCAATGAGCTATCGATGATATGCGAACAGGCTGGCATCAACGTGTGGGATTTGATTAATCTAGCCAACAAGCATCCGCGTGTAAATATCCTTCAGCCTGGATGTGGAGTTGGAGGGCACTGCATAGCTGTGGATCCTTATTTTATCACTGCTGCTTATCCCAAACAGGCAAGAATCATTGCTCAAGCCCGTGAAATTAATAACTACAAAGCACAATGGTGTGCTGAGCGTGTGAAGAACGCGATGCTTGAGTTTGAACTTGAGAACCATCGCAAGCCAGTCGTTGCAATGATGGGCCTTGCCTTCAAGCCAAATATTGATGACCTGCGTGAATCTCCTGCCAAACGAATTACTACCGAGGTTATGCAGAGCAAGAACAATGCTGATTTTCTCGTTGTTGAGCCCAATATCAATGAACATAAAGTGTTCAAACTCACGCCATTTAAAGAGGCCTACGAGAAAGCAGACATTGTAGTATTCTTGACAGCTCATGATGAGTTCAAGCAGCTTGAATGGCGTGATGATAAGGTTATTCTTGACTTTTGTGGCATCTTCAAAAAATAGATGTTACTAAGCCTACAATTATATAGCAACCTGATTTTCTTTGGGTGGCATGTCAATAAATCTGAGTTACAATCTCTGCTTAAGGGCAGTTATAAAGTGCTGTTCGTAAGTGTGAGGTTGTTCTCTTGTTGTTGGTTTCTATAAAAGCAACTGACATTCATTTTAACACTGAATTATATCTTGTTGTGCCTGAGATAAGAGTGAGATTAATTTGGATAAAATCATTTAAATTTAAACTCTAAGAAAAGAAATTTAAGGTTATAAAATAGTAATCATGTTATCTTCAATCATAGTAGTTTTGATTATAAGTTGTTCTTTATCAGCATTTTTGATAAGGTTGATTATGAAATATGCTTATAATCATAATTTGTTTGATTTACACACAAAGAGAAAAATTCATAAAGGAGATATCCCACGACTTGGTGGAGTGGCTTTTGTGCCAGTCGCTATTGTATCATTCATTACTGGTTGCTTAATTCTTGGCAGTAAAGGATTTTCTGTTGGAAGTACTATGCCTGTATTAGGTTTGGTAGCATCGATATTTATCTTGTATATCTTAGGCATAGCTGATGATATTAAAGGACTTCGTTATCGTACAAAATTCATATTCCAGTTTATTGCTGGACTTGTTTTGTGCTTGACGGGGTTCTTATTGAATAATTTTCATGGACTCTTAGGACTATATGATCTTCCATATACGTTTGGATTATGTGTAACAATATTTCTAATAATTTTGAGTATCAATGCGTTTAATTTTATTGATGGAATCGATGGCCTATCTTCAAGTATAGCAATTCTGTCTTTTATATATTATTCGGTGATATTATACACAAATGGTGACTATAAAGTTCTTCTACCTGTATCATTTATTGGTGTTTTGTTGCCTTTCTTCTATTTTAACTTTAAGGGCAAAGCATCCAGTCATAATAAGACATTTATGGGTGATACAGGCTCTACAGTGCTTGGGCTTGTACTTTGTGTCTTGGCTATAGTGGTCAACTGTGCTCCTCAAACACCTGTGTTAATACATAAAAATTCATTTATTGTTGCATTTTCTCCTCTTATTCTTCCATGCTTTGATGTTGTTAATGTTGTATTATATCGTTTAATAAATGGGCGGAATCCTTTTAATGCAGATGACAATCATTTTCACCACAAGTTGCTCAGGTTAGGTCTTTCCCAACATGTAACATTAATTGTGGAGTTACTGGTTTTTATTTTCTTGACCGGAACTTCTATATATTTGTCAAATTATTTGGGAGTTACAGTTGTTTTAACAATTATGCTTATATTATGGCTGACAGTTAATGCACTCATAACGAAATTTCTATAAAAAAAGATGTCGCAAAAAGCGGTTTACTAAAAAATAGAATGGGTGGGGGTGTAGCGATTCTAATTATTCATTAGTAAGTTCTTAAAAAGCGGATGCTGCTAAGCTTGTTAGTATATAGTTTGACTGGTGCAATCTTGTTTTTCTTAGGGTGGCATGTCAATAAAAGAGAACAACAGCTCCTTGTGAATGGAGGGGAGGTGCTGCCGTTCTACAGCTGGGAGATACTATTGTCTATCTTTATCTTTGCTGTCGTAGCTGGTGCGCGCTACCACACAGGTTATGATCATGCAATGTATCTTAATCAGTATCTGCATTTACAAGAGACTGGGGAATTCAGTCGTCATAACTTTGAATATGGCTTTGAGTGGATTTCAAAACTCTTTGCTTGGTGTCATGCACATTATTTTTTCTACTTTGCATTTTGGGCGTTGTTGCAGATAGGTTTTCTCTACTTTGGACTCCGAAATCATAAACACTTGTTGTGCTGGGTTGGGCTTGGATTAATGTTAGGTCCTTATTTCGTGACCTGGATGAATATGGTGCGGCAAAGTGTTGTGATAAGTATATTTGTAGCAATTATACCATTAATACAGAATCGCAAGTTTTGGTTATATGCCTTGATTGTAATTCTTTGTGCATTTCTTCACAAGTCGGCATTGATGCTCCTTCCCATTTATTTCTTTGCATTTATTAGGTTTGGAGAAAAGTCACCAAACAAATGGGGCCTCCTTGCAATTTTTGCTGCTTTTGTACTTGTTGGGGCTTTCCCATTTTGGATAAAATATTTCACCAATTATGAATGGTTCTTGAATCTAACTGGTTATGAGAATTATAATAATCTTGACGACCCTAATGTCAAGAACCAGTTGAGAACTTTTAAATGGGGACGACTTCGCATCTTGGTATTAATAAGTGAGATAGCAATAATATGGTTTTATCCAAATATAAAAAAGTATTTTAAAGAAGACTCATTGTTGCCTTTTTATTTTCTGATGGCATTTGTGGGAATGTGTGTGAGTAATCTGCTGATGAACACAACACATTTCATCTTGCGGCCAGTTGAGTACTTTTTGATTTTCAAAATTATTATTACTGCCTACATTCTTTGTTATTTGCTTAAGACCAAGAATTACCTGATGCTTGTTTTTGTATCAGTTTTAAATTTCAGTTATTCTTATATTGCAGTATTCAAGGCCGTATATCATCCCACGCGCACTGCAGTGCCATTTCTTTATCATTTATTTTTAAACACCTCGTTATAATTATATATAATGGAACAATCTAATGCGGTAAAGGTTTCAATCATCGTTCCCATCTATAACTCTACGCAATATTTGGAGCAATGCGTAAGATCTCTCATGAAACAGACTCATCCCAATATTGAGTATTTATTTGTCGATGATGCCTCAACCGATGGTAGTGTGGATTTGCTAAAGGCTTTGATTCATGAATACCCACAACGTGAAAAGCAATGCAGGATTTTTGAGAATGATGAAAATAAAGGAGTAGCCTATAGCAGACGAATATGTATGAAGAATGCTACTGGAGAATACCTTATTCATGTAGACAGTGATGATTATGTTGACTCCAGATTTATTGAAAGAATGCTTGATAAAGCATTGGAATCTCAAAGCGATATAGTCATTTGTAATTTTTCCAATGTCTATGAAGATAAGATAAAGTTAAATACACATCTTCAGCAAGTGGGATGCAATGAGTTAATTAGACGTCTGCTAATCGGTTCAATTCACAATGGCTTGTGGAATAAATTAGTAAAAAAAGCGATAATTGCCGAAAATAATTTATATCCCGACGACTGTTTTCGATTATTGGAAGATAAATCAATAACCTTTAGAATGGTTTATTTTGCAAATAAAGTTGAATTTGTCGACGAATCACTGTATTATTATCGCAAAAGAAAAAACTCTCTGTCGAAAGTTAATCAGCGTGTTTTGATGCCTATGCTTAAAGCCGTTCTGAGACTTGTTGAGGATTTTTTCAAGACTCATGAAGCCGATGAAGTGATTGTTAGTGGCATTAAAACATTCAAAGTTGGCGTCACTGCATCTTTACTAATATATAAACCAGATGATAAAGATTTACAGGTTTTGTTGAAAGAAATGCCCATTTCGCTTATTAAGACCAATAATTATATTCCATTCTATTATAAAGTCGCATTATATGCTAAAAAACTTGGCATGCCATGGATTGTTTCAATAATAAGGTATATGATAGATCTATATTCTGGTTATAATAAGAGCAAGAATACATCGAAGGCCTAATAAATATTATGTATAGTAAAGGTAAATATTTTATATTTCAGTGTATTGTGATGCTCATATCTCCAATCACAAGCCTGTTTGTAAGTATAAGATTCTACAAAAGTGAGATTTCGCAGCTCTTTTTCATAATCTTTGCATTTTATTTTGGCTCTCATATTCACTATGTATCAGACTTGTTGCATCATCATAATGATATGATGATTCTTTATGCAGGCAGGGGCATTAATGAAATCTTAAACGATGAACGTATTTTTATAATGGGGAAAGATATATATCATGTATTTTTTAAATTGATTATGTCTCGTATTTCTTATTCCCCAAGAATCTTTGGTGGTGCTGCTTGCGCTGTATATGCTGCATTTTTCATATTCTTCTTCAGGCAACTTAAGGTGTTCTATAATAATTACAAATTAACAATCTTAAATGCTTTGTTGATGTTAACGATAACTTTTATTATTGAATACTATTGGTTCCTTGGTTTAAGATTCAGAACTGGTGTGTTTTATTTTGCGGCTTTCTATTTAAAATATATAAATACAAATAAAAAGATTTACTTATTAGCACTTTTAGTAACACCTCTTTTTCATTTTAGCCTTATTACTCTTGTTTTGATTTTCTTACTTGACTTTGTCTTGAGGTATACTGGGGTGCTAAGTCGAATTTTGTTGCTGGTGGCATCAATTATTGTTCATTTCCAGGACATTGACTTCGTACCATTAATGCTAAAGTATGTGCCCATAACAAGAAATTTAGGAGAAGGTATTACCGATGAGAGAATCCGTAATAACGTAAGAGATACAATGGCCGAGGTACGCGCTAATGGCAATTTCTTCTATCGTCATAGAAATGATATTCTCTTTTTTGCAGGTTTAATTATTCTATACTTTCTATGGAAATACAAGGCTTTTAAAGACCGCAGGTATGTTGCCTTGTTTACTTATGCGTTGACAGCCTATACAATAGCAAATTTCGGATATGGAGATTTAATTTTTTACGATCGTTTTTATCAAGTTGCCGTATTATTTTTCTATACCTATTTATTTGCTATGTCCGTTATTCATGCTAACCAAATACATAACAAAGTATATCTTATTTCTATTTTTGTAGTGCCTCCATTGCTTTATGCCGCAGCAACACCAATTGTTGAACAGCGTGAGTATTTATTTCATTTAGATTTAATTTTCGGTAATTTCTTTAGTGTTTGGGATAGCACTCTTGAGACTGTGAAGGACTTTGGTTGGAGACCAATTTATTAGAAAGATTTCAGCTATTATAAACATGCGCAAGAATGTTGCTAAAAAGAAACGACTGCTCATTATAGGACCAGCACCTCACAACAATGTAGGTGGCGTTTCGATTCATCTAAGACGTTTAGTCAGCTTATTAAAAGATGCTGCATTGATTGATTATGTTGATGAGGGGAGAATTCGCTGGGATGGAGTGTTTAACATAAGAAGTCTTAACTTATTTAAATATTTAGGCAAAATTCTCAAGTCTAATGTAGTATATATTAATAGCAGTGTTTTTATATTGAGGATATGCAACATCCTGGCAAGCCGACTGTTATTTCGCAAAACCATAGTTACTATTCACCGTGATTTAACAATAGAGAAACACAAAAGAATTACTATTGCAGCACTTAAATTGTGCGATGATGTGATTGTGGTAAATGATAAAACTCTTGATTTTTTAAAAAAACATATCAATGCCTCTAAATTACATCTAATTCCGGCATTTTTACCTCCTATTATGGATGAAGAGCCCGAAATACCGTCACATGTAAAAGATTGGATAAACAATGCACGGAAAAGTGAAAATTCAATTTTGATGATTTCGAATGCCTCAAGGCTCGTTATGCGTAACGGTGAGGATCTTTATGGCATGGATATGTGTATTGACTTAATATCCAAGCTTCTTGAAATGGGGAAAAGCAATTATTATTTGGTTTTCATTGCTATGACCTATTCTGATGTTCAAAATCAAATGCTTGAGTCCTATAAGCAGAAAGTCGCTGAACTTAAAATTGAAAATAATTTCTTGATTTTAAATGAGCAATTATCCTACGTGCGACTGATAACAATGTCTGACATAGTGTTGCGTACCACCAACACCGACGGCGATGCTATTTCAATTCGCGAAGGCCTTTATATGAAAAAAACAGTCATAGCAAGTGATGTTGTCAAAAGGCCCAAAGGAGTGTTGCTATTTAAAACTCGCGACATCAATAGTCTTATTGACGTTGTTTTGTCTTGTGAAAATAATAATCAAGAAATTGATTCAACTTCACAAGAAATAGATTATCTCGATTTGTACTCTCGCATCTTTGATTTATATTGATATTTGATGCAATCATCATTATTTAAATAAGACATTTTTCAATTATGGCATATATAAAAGCTATATCATACTATCTGCCAGAGCATGTGGTGACTAATGAAGACCTCATAGCAGAATTCCCAGAGTGGAGCGTAGATAAAGTTGCTAAAAAAATAGGAGTATACAGCCGTCATGTCGCTGCTGAAGATGAAACAGCTGGCGATATGGCCGAGAAAGCGGCTCGAAAACTATTTGAAGAGCATGACATCAACCCACAAGACATCGATTTCATCATGTTGTGTACACAGAGTCCAGATTATTTTTTACCTTCAACTGCATGTCTGCTACAAAATAGACTTGGAATACCCTCAAGTTCTGGTGCGTTTGATTATAACTTGGGTTGCTCAGGGTGTGTATATGGTTTAGCGATGGCAACAGGACTGATTGAAGCTGGTATTGCTCACAATGTTTTGCTAATCACTTCTGAGACTTACAATAAATATCTGCATCCTCAAGACAAAAGCAATCGTTCGATTTTTGGCGATGGTGCTGCGGCTTGCCTTGTCTCAAACAATGGGTTTGCCAAGATAGAAAAATTTGTTTTAGGGACTGATGGTAGTGGAGCAAATAACCTTATACTCAAGACGGGAGCATCACGAAATCCACAGCCCACAGGTAAATGTGTTGTCGACGACCAGGAACACATTTGGCGAGATGATTATTTGTATATGAACGGCGGGGCTATTTTTAATTTCACCTTAGATACTGTTCCAAGATTGCTAAATGAATTGTTGGAAAAAAATAAAATGACGACCAGCAACGTGGATTACTATGTTTTTCATCAAGCCAATGCTTTTATGTTGAATGCACTTCGCAAGATTGTGCAAATTCCTAAAGAGAAATTCTATATTAATATGGAAGAGACAGGAAATACTGTATCCTCAACCGTGTTTATAGGATTAAAGGATGCCATGGAGCGCTGCGACATCAAGCCTGGCATGAAAGTTATGATTGCTGGTTTTGGTGTGGGATTGTCATGGGGTGGGACTATATTGTCCTTTACTAAGTGACCATTATTTATCTCAGTGCCAAAAGTGTTGGCATATACAAATAGATTAAATATAATTACTTGATGGATAAACAAATGAGGAAATAGCTCTGCCTTGTTTGCGCCAAAATAATAATAAAAAAGAGCAAATTTTAATTATTCAAATGACTTTAGAAGAATTTGTAAAAGGTTTTGCAGAACTGTTTGACGAAACCGAACCAGACGAAATTCAAGCAACTACAGTGTTCCACGATTTAGATGAGTGGAGTTCTCTTACGGGAATGGCAGTTCTTGCCTATGTTAAATCTATAACAGGAAGGACAATTTCTCCCGCCGAATTGAGAGAATGTGTCACGGTAGAGGATGTTTATAAGTTGTCAATGATTAGATAATAATTTTTACATTATAATTCTTTGGCTACCTGTAGCTTTGTGTGATATTAACTGTACATTTATTATGAATTGATGAAAGTACTTATTACACTTGATTATGAATTGTTTCTCGGGCAAAAAACTGGCACGATTGAGAATTGCTTGATTAAACCAATGTCTTTGCTAAGCGAGACATTACTCAAATATGACGGACGGTTCACAATTTTCGTCGATGCTACCTATTTGCTCCGACTAAAGCAATTGTCTTCAACTCATTCCCAACTGCAACATGATTTTAATAGAATAGTTAATCATTTACGTTTGTTAAAGGAGCAAGGGCATGATATTCAACTTCACATTCATCCTCACTGGGCTCATTCTGATTATAATAATGGGGCATGGATTACCGATACAGGGCACTATAAGCTCAAAGATTTATCAAGAACTGAAGCAATTCAACTCACACAGGACGCTAAAGATTTCCTTGACGAAATCATCGGGTCAAAAACGACAGTATTTCGTGCTGGTGGATTCTCAGCACAACCTACACCGTTATTGACCGACATTTTTCTTGCCACAGGATTAGTCGCTGATTCTTCAGTGATTCCAGGAGCTTGTTATAATTCCCCACAGCAAGAGTATGATTTCAGTTCTGCACCTACACAAAAATCTATTTATAGATTTGAAAGTGATATTTGTATTCACTCAGCGAAAGGACAGTTTACTGAAATTCCAATTTCTATGTACAGAGTGCCACCAATATTTCATTGGGGACTGGTATATAATCGGTTTGCAAAGCAGTCAAAACATGTGCCTTATGGCGATGGCATTTCTGTTAAAACTACGACCAACAGCATTCTAAGCCGTCTCCTTTGGTGGCAGAACTGTCACACTACTATCGATGGCTATAAAATAAACTTTCTTGAAAAAGCTTATAAAAAAGCCAAAAAAGATGGTAAAGAGGCAATAACGGTACTTGGTCACCCAAAACTCGCGACACCTTTTTCGGTAATGAAATTAGATGAGTTTGCTCAAAGTGTTGTTGGCAATAGAGATCGATTTTTTACAATAAGTGATTATTTGAATGAACAAGACGGTTAAGGCATGTGCTAAACTTGCACTTTTCTATTCACCTGCATTTATAAAAAATAAAATCCAAGCAAGAATGCAGCAAATGGAGTTACAACGTGCAATGGACATTGCGCATCGTTCTTATGTAAGCAAAGAAGATTTCTTGACAGCTTTACATGATTTTGATTTCGACTCTGATATAATGCTTCATAGCTCTATGGTCAACATAGGTAAAATTCAGGGAGGAGCAAAATTTATAGCATCAAGCTTACTGGAAAAAATTGACTTGAATCAACACACATTACTCATATCGGCTTTACCTTATCGTGGAAGCTTTGCTGCTTGGCTAAAAGATGATTATGTCTTTGATGTCAGGACAGCTCCCATCGCCATGGGAGTGATTAATGAAAGATTGGCTGCTAATCCTGATGCAGTGCGTAGCATTCATCCTACACACTCGGTTGTTGCTATTGGCAAAGACTCACATTTTTACACAGATGAGCATCATTTGGATACTACGCCGTTTGGTAGTCATAGCCCATATTACAAATTATTACAACGAAGAGCAAAGATTCTTTTATTGGGTGCTACACAGAATAATGTGACATTTATTCATGCAATAGAGGACATGTTGGGAGATGCACACCCTGTAACGGTCTATAGCAAGAAAAAGTATAATATAAAATGTGTTGATAGTAATGGAAATTCCCTTTCGGTGCAAACAACAGTGCATTCACCTTGGGCAGGAGCCTATCGCGATTGTTCAATAATGACAAAGTTACTCAAAGATTATGATGCAATTCAATCATCGACCATTGGCGAGTCAAGCATTATGATTTTTGATTGTTATAGCTATACAATGGCCTATTTAGATTATCTTGCCAGTGGTTACTCAATCTATGGAAAGCATCGCGTGACCAAATCGCTTATTGATCGTATTGATGTTATAAAACAAGATTTGCAATCAAGAGATTAATATTTATGTTTAGATGGCTATCATGTTCATTATGCAAAAAACAATTAGAACTTATTACATTTAAAACTAAATGAACAAGATAACAATAAACGGAATTGATATTTGCCCTTTTTCTTCACGAGAAGAACTAATGGTCTATCTCGAAGAAAACAAATCAATTCTTGTTGCAGTTAATGCCGAGAAAATTGTCAACGCCACTCAATTAACACGTGAAATCATTAACAACAACACAGGTTATTGTGATGGAATTGGTGCTGTTTGGGCTCTCAAGCAACGAGGTGCTAAAAATGTTGTTAAGATACCAGGCTGTGAATTGTGGCTTGATATAGTAAAGCGATATTACAGAACCAAGAGTTTCTATCTTATAGGTGGAAAACAAGAAATTATTGAAGCAACCATCTCAAAACTACATGAGGATTTTCCCGGAATCAACATTGTGGGATATCGCAATGGTTATTTAAAAAACGACGAGGAACGCAATGAATTGATTGATGATGTCGCAGTTAAGATACCCGATGTGGTGTTTGTGGCTATGGGGAGCCCCAAGCAGGAATTGCTCATGGGTGAGATGAAGAAGCGTCACAGTGCTATATATCAGGGGCTTGGTGGAAGCTTTGATGTTTATACTGGCAATGTGGAGCGTGCACCAAAGTGGTGGGTTGATCATAACTTGGAGTTTGCCTATCGTTTATTTAAGGAGCCAAAGCGCATCAAGCGTCAGATTCATCTTTTGACACTTGCACGAAAACTTCTTTTCAGACAAGTCTGAGAGACTGTACTGCGACAAAACAATTTTGAAATATCACAAGAAATGTAACTAATCAAGTGGTCCTGTGCGACGGGGTCACTTTCTTTTTTATTTTACCAAGAATATCATTACGCATATTAGGAGATGCCGAGAAGAAAAGTAAAATTAATGAAACTAAGATAAAAAGTCCATCAATTAAATGATTGTTACTTAAATAAAAAGGAACAACGCCTACACCCGTGAGGGCAAGTGGAATGAGTGTCCGCTTATTAAAATGCAGTGTAAAATAACGTCGAGTGTCAATCCAGCGATAAATTATTAAAATCAGATAGGAAATAATTGCGGTTAGAATTACTCCATAGATGTGTAAAAATGGTGTGAGTATAAAGTTCAATGTTATATTTACAACTGCTGTAAGAATGATTGAAGGAATTGCACGTTTTGTGTCTTTTGCGCATTGATATGGAAGCTCAAAGTAGACAGTGATGGCAAAGAGCATCGTGCTCAAGTTTATTAGATAGAGGAACTCAAGGCTTTCTTGATAGTTTGCTCCAACTATCCATCCATAGCATATTTTTATTGTAAAAGTAAACGCTATTAATGTAAATGATAACACATATATATAATAGTTGAAAACTTTAGAAAAGTAATCATCTCTGTCTGGACTATTATATTGCTGGATTGCATTTTCTTGCCATGTTTGAAGGAAAATATTAGACAATGTGTGGATTACAGCACCAAATCTCACAGCTACCGCATAAATGCCTGTCATTCCAAGTCCAAGAAAATAATTGACAAAGAAACGATCGCTTGTTGTTGTTAGCCACCAGCACAAAGATACAGGAACGAGTGGTATGCTGTATTTCAACATTTGTTTTGAGATGTCTTTCAGTTCAATCTTGATATTAAAGAATCGACTGAATGTCTTCATCTTATATTCAACAACAACAATTGACAGCACGCGTGCTAATATATTAGCAAGGAAAATGCCTGCAATACCCATCTTGAACCATGCCACAAATATAAGGCTAAACAAGCACACTCCAAATGAAGCAATGAGTCCAACCGCAATAAATGCCTTGTTGTTTCCCAGACCTCTTGAGATTTGCGCAAGAAACTCATAGATTGACAGAACTACCAGTAATGCTACTGTACTCCACAAGTACTCGATGTGAATAAATAATGACAGGCACAGAGCAAAAGCAATGGTGGAGACTATTGATGTTCCAAGTGTGCGATATACAAATGTGATAATGCGTGTGCGCTCGAGCTTGTCTTGAGTGTCAAGAAGAAAACGGAATGCTCCATCGCGTAATTGTAGTGTAACAATAGGGAACATGAGCATACACACCTGAAGGCACAAGTCGAAATAGCCATAATCGCTGGGCTTCTCAACAAAATAGGTATAGAGAGGAATCATCAAGAATGTGATGAGTTTGGAGCCCAAGTTGCCTATTGCATATATTCCAAAATCCTTGATGAACTTCTTTTTGCGACTTTGTTGTTTAACTTCTGCCATTAGTGTTTTTTTAAAATCAGGTGCAAAGTTACTTTTTTTTGATGATTTGAAAAAAAAAGAAGGTATAATTGTTAGATATTGGTCAAGAATAATTAATTTTGCATAAACATAGAATGCATGTGAGAAATGAAAGTATCGGTGCTTGTTCCTGTATATGGTGTTGAGAGTTATATCGCAAAATGTGCGACTTCTCTCATGGAGCAGACTTACAAGGATGTGGAATACATTTTTGTGAACGATTGCACATGCGACAGCTCTATTGAACGGCTCAAGGAGGTAGTAGACAAATATCCTGAACGCAAGACACAAGTTAGAATTATTGACCACAAGGTGAATATGGGCGTGGCAATGGCCAGGCAAACTGGCATTGATGCTGCTACAGGCGACGCGATTGTCTTTGTCGACAGCGATGACAATGTTGACCGCAATTTGGTTGAGTCGCTTGCCGTCGAAATGCATCAAAGTGGCGCTGATATAGTAGATGGCGGATATGCGATTGAGAATGATGGCAATATTGTAAAACGGTGTGTGCCTTTGCATTTAGGAGAGAAATCCTATCTGAAAACTATTTTATGCCAGAATGTTGAGGCTAACCGCATTTGGGGAAGGCTAATAAGGAGGTCTTTATTCGCCGTCAATGCCATATCATTTCATCGGGGCGTGGATTATAGTGAGGACTTTTCGGTCCTGCCATTGCTGCTAATCAATGCTAAACGTTCGTGGGTTGATGAGATTCTTTATTATTATAAAGACGATAATCCTCAGTCCTATACCAACAATCTCTCAACCAAGAATGCGGTGTCGTTTTTGAAGGCTCAGAACATAGTAGGTTCTTATCTTCAAAGCCACCCAAAGTGGAGCGACTATTCGACAGCGGCACAGATTGGTTGGGTGAACGTTTGGCGCTTTGCCAGGAGATTCAATGTAGACAAAGTTCTTGTTGACGAGCATTTCTCATTAAGGCCTGAGAGCATTATTGCAAAGACCCTTTTTTCGATAATGAAAAACGGGAAATTTCCATTCGGTTTGGCGAACTTCCTTTATAGGTCGACAAGACGAATTTATTTGGCATTAGCAAGTCGTTAAAATACAACTACAAATAATAAGATATTATATGCAAGCATTGATATTGGCGGCAGGAATGGGTCGCCGCTTGGGTGAGAAAACCCGAAACAACACCAAGTGCATGATTGAGGTTAATGGCGTGAAGCTCATCGACCGCATGCTCGGTCAGCTTAAAGCACAAGACATAAACCGTATTGTTATTGTAGCTGGCTATTGCCGAGAGTCGCTTATGGCTCACGTGGGCGACAGCTATGAGGGAATACCTATACAATGGATTGTCAATCCCATTTATGACAAGACCAACAATATCTATTCTCTCGCACTTGCCAAAGACGAACTTGTCAAGGATGACACTTTGTTGATTGAAAGTGATTTGATTTTTGACGATGCGATGTTTGATATGATTCTTGCCGACCATTATCCCAATCTGGCTCTCGTGGCAAAATATGAGACATGGATGGACGGCACTATGGTGCGAATCGACAGCGACAACAATATCGTCAACTTCGTACCTAAGAAGGCGTTCAACTACGATGAGGTGAGTTCCTACTATAAGACTGTGAATATTTACAAATTCAGTCGTGAGTTCAGCGAGAAAGTGTATGTGCCATTCCTTGATGCTTACTGCCGAGTGATGGGCAACAATGAGTACTATGAACAGGTGCTCCGTGTCATAACTTTGCTTGACGGGGCAAACCTGAAAGCTCTTCCTGTAGGTAATAAGCGATGGTATGAGATTGATGACATTCAAGATCTTGATATCGCTGAAAACATCTTTGCCAACGAGCATGAACGCTTGGGGAAATATAATAAACGTTTTGGAGGCTACTGGCGTTTCCCAAAAATGCTTGACTTCTGTTATTTGGTTAATCCCTATTTTCCTCCATCTCGAATGAAAGATGAGTTGCGTGCTAATTTCGATGTTTTGCTCACCGAGTATCCTTCGGGAATGCAAGTTAATTCTCTATTGGCTGGTAAATACTTTAACATAAGGCAGGATTTTGTGGTAGTGGGCAATGGAGCTGCCGAACTGATAAAGAGTCTGATGGAGAGTATCGAGGGAGATATAGGAGTCGTATTTCCCACTTTTGAGGAATACCCAAACCGAGTTGACCGCTCACGTCTTGTTGCATTCATTCCCAATAATTCCGATTTACGTTATACTGCCGAAGATCTTGAATCCTTTTTTGACTGTAAGGAGATAAGCACACTGCTACTCATTAATCCCGACAACCCATCAGGAAACTTCATTAATAAAAAAGAAGTGCTGGATTTGGCCAACTGGTGCCATCAACGAGGTTTGAGACTTATCGTAGATGAATCGTTTGTTGATTTTACCGACGAATCCGCAACCAGTTCATTGCTCGAAAACGACACATTGCTGAAAAATCCAAACATGGTAGTTATTAAAAGCATCAGCAAGAGTTATGGAGTGCCAGGACTCAGGCTTGGAGTTATGGCGAGTAGTGACATCCAGATAATAGCCACAGTCAAGAAGGACGTTAGTATTTGGAACATAAACTCATTTGCCGAGTTTTACATGCAGATTTTCAACAAATATGAACAGTTCTACAAAGTAGCCTGCTGCAAGTTTGTTGAAGAGCGAAGTCGTTTTGCTGCAAAGTTAAAAAATATACCTTTTTTGCGGGTAATACCTTCTCAAGCCAACTATTTTTTGTGTGAAGTGGTAGACCGATATAGTGCCAATGAACTGACCGAATTACTTCTTAACAATTTTAACATTCTTATCAAAGATTGCAATAACAAAACAGGGCTTCAGGGCAAGAACTATATTCGTATTGCAATTCGCACAAGTGAGGAAAATGACAAATTAATTAATGCATTGCAATCACTATGACAAACATTTGTATATGCGGGGGTGGCTCACTTGGTCATACGATAGCAGGCTTTGTGGCATCAAAAGAAGATTACAACGTTAGTGTCTTGACACGTAATCCTGAAAAATGGAGTAAAGCAATCGATGTTACCGATTTGGATAATCACCATTATCATGGGGAATTGTTATATGTGACAAATACCCCTTCATTAGCTATTTCCAACGCCAACATTGTGCTGCTTTGCTTACCAGGATATGCTATCAAAGATGTGTTGCAACAGATAAAACCATATTTGAGTCCTTCTACATTTGTTGGGACAGTGGTGTCGAGCACTGGATTTTTCTTTATGGCGGCTCAAGTGTTGTCATCTGATATACCAATCTTTGGATTTCAACGAGTTCCGTTTATTGCCCGTACAAAAGAATATGGGAAGAGTGCAAGTCTATTAGGTTATAAGCCAAGTCTTAGTGTTGCTATTGAAAACACATCCGATGCAAAAAAGCAAGAATTGCTATTAATGCTCGAGCACATTTTCCAAGTCCCAATCAAATTGTTGAGTAGCCATTTTGAAGTGAGTCTCACCAACAGCAACCCATTACTTCACACCTCCCGTATCTATTCTCTTTGGAAAAATTGGAAGCCAGGGGTGAAGTATGACCACTGTCCGTCATTTTATGCCGATTGGACCATTGAGGCAGCTCATTATTATATTGAAATGGACCGAGAATTTCAAGCAATGCTCAAGCTGCTTCCTATTTCTAATGGAGCAATTCCCAATGTACTCGACTACTATGACAGTCACGATGAGCAGTCGCTCTGTGACAAACTTGCATCTATTCCTGCTTTTAAGAATATAAAGGCCCCAATGATTGGCAATGAAAATGACGGTTATGAGCCCGATTTCAATAGCCGTTATTTTACCGAAGATTTTCCTTATGGCCTATATTCTATTGTGAAAGTGGCAAGAGATATAAACTTTAAAACTCCTGTCATTGAAGAGGTTTATCGGTGGGGCATGAACATGATTGCTCAAAGCCAGTAAGCCTCAAAGTCGTGATGGACTCGTTTGTCCTCGGGCGGCAATGTCATATAGTCGCCGTAGGTCTTGGTGAGATATTCTTTATATCCCACCATTGTTTTATATAGTTTGCCCTCAAACTCGATGTCCACATCGCTCTCGATGCATTTTGCTGGGAAGCATCCACCTATTTTGGGCCCGGCCTCGGTGAGGTTGCACACGGTAGACGACTTCTTGCAGCTTGTGATGAGGTGCTCTATCTCATTATTTAGACTCTTGAGCGAGCGAGGCCAGTGCTTATACACGACATAAGCAAACTTTGAGTATAGTGGGTTGTTGTGTGAAATCTTGCAGCGCCTAATCTTATACAGAAGGTGCTTGCGCTTGAAGACATTAGTTCTTTCTTCGAGGTCATCGCTTATGTAATCAACAGGAAAAATGTCGATATACACTCCAATTTCATAGCCTGGAGTCTCGGTCTCAATCATTAGGGTAGTGGTATCAACCACTTTGGCAAAGGTATAATAGTAATTTTGCTCGGTATGTGGATCTATAACGCGATATTTTCCAGACTCACAGGAATAGGAGTTTATGAATCTATCATAACTATCACGTGGCATGTAGAGGTCGATGTCGTCATCCCATGGAATATATCCTTTGTGCCTAACTGCGCCAATTAGCGTACCGCTTGAAAGAAAATAGGTAATCTCTTCACGTTGGCAGAATTCATGTATGGAATCAAGAATCGCCATCTGTATTGAGCGTAATTCATCTATGTTGGTTATGCGTTTCATCGTTTTAGTTTCTTTTGAATGAATTCCAGGCATTCGGCGAATATCCTCACTTTTGCCAGTTTCATTACAATGATATATAAAGTTGCTCCTATCAAAACTTTAGCTATCAAAAGCAGCACATTGTTTTCAATCCATATTGTAGCAAAATATGTTATCGCAAACACCGCAACTGTTATAAGCATGAATGGCACAATGTCAAGAATCGCTTCTCTCCATTTTAGACCAATCAAGTGTCGGGCTACGGCTTGCCATGCTGCAAGCCACAATATCATGAAAACAGAATAGACCGTTACAACTACAAGGATTGACTGCGAGAACTGGTAGTAGCACAGCAAGATTAGACCAATTTGCAAAACAATCTGGCCTACGTTGCACCAAAGGTAAAGATCACTGCGCTTGCATCCTATCGCCAAATGCTGGTAATCAGTATAGAATGGCATAAAGGCACCAGCAACACACAGCACTTGCAGCAAAGGGACACATTCAATCCACTTGCTTCCAAGCACTACTTCAACAAACTCCTTAGCCACAAACGCCAGGCCTAACATCACAGGGAAGGCAAAAAAAGCTGTGAAACGCAACAGCTTGCGATACACACGCTTCTGACGCTCTTTGTCATCGACAACCTTCACCAGCACAGGTTGAACCACTTGCCCCATTGTGCCACTAACAAAAGTGTTGGCTTGAGTGTTCCATTTGTTGGCTTGTGTGAAGTTCCCAACTTGAGCGATAGGGAAAAAGCGCCCAAAGATAAAAGTGAGAATCTGACCACTCAGTGTGTTGATTATGTTGGTGAATAGGATGTTGACGGCAAAGCCAAACATTCTTTTCACTGGTCCAAAATCAATATGCCATGAAGGCCTCCACTTTACGAAGTAGTATCGCCCCAGGTTTAGTATGCTGATGTAGATGACTTGTTGCCATGCAAGGCTCCAATAGGCATATCCGTTGAAAGCCAGTACGATACCGATTCCTCCAGAACACAGCAGTGCTATGAGGTTAATGATTGCAATCTCGCGGTTCATCATGTTTTTGTACATAAAGGCTGCATGGGCAATACCTAACGACGAGAAGAGGAATGCGAGAAAGACAAACCTTGACACATCAGTAAGCACTGGTTGATGGAAAAAATCAGCAATCAACGGAGCGCAGAACCAAAGAACAGTATAAAGAATGACACTGGTCGTAACATTGAACCAGAACACAGAGTTGTAGTCTTCGTGTTTAGGCTCCTTTAGGTTGATGAGTGCTTGTGTGAAACCGCTACTTTGCAAGTTTCCGGCAATAAGAGTGAAAATGGTGAGCACTCCCACAATGCCATAGTCGCCTGGGGTGAGAAGTCTCGCCAGCACCACACCAAAGAGTATGTTCAGCACCTGCAGCGTGCCATTGTTCAGCATGCTCCAGAACAGGCTCTGCTCAGTGCGTTCTTTCAGTGGGCGTGGGTTGTCTTCCATTGTACTTATTGCAATTAATGTGGCAAAATTACACATTTTTTTCAAAACAGTTATTAGTTTTTGTTATTTAGTTGTTTGTTTTGTGGTAGAGAATGTCATAGGTCGGTTTGAGGCTTACGACTTACGCACGCCATCACAAAAAAAGAGCTGAGAAAATCTTATGAGGTTCGGAGAACGTTGGGTGATTTTAGTCGTTTAACCTCTTTGTGGTGGCACTCAAGACTGTTTATGCAATCGGTAAACCAGCCCAATAAAGATTTTTTATATATTTTATTATTGCATAAAATATCATTATTTTATTACTTTGCAAAAAAATAAGGTAATAGTTAAAAAATATTTAAGGTAATAAAATGGATATTTTAAAATTCAAGCAGAAAAGTATTCTTCAACAATTGCGTTCGTCATATCAGCCCAAACTCCCTGCTGCTTTGCAGGGACCGGTAAAGGTTGTAAGGGGTGCTGCGACAAAGTCGGCAGGCAATCAGGAAGATATTAAGAGGTTGTTCCCTAACACTTACGGTCTTCCCGAGCTCACTTTTGTGAGAGATGAGAATGCAACAACTATGCACAGCGATGAGCCTTGCAATGTTGGTGTGATCCTGTCGGGTGGTCAGGCACCTGGTGGTCACAATGTGATTTGTGGTATTTTCGACGGCATCAAAGCTCTTAACGAGAACAGCCGACTTTATGGTTTCCTGATGGGTCCTGAGGGTCTTATTGACCATGATTACAAGGAGCTCACTCGTGAAATCATTGATGAATATCGCAACTGCGGTGGATTTGATATGATTGGTTCGGGCCGCACCAAGCTTGAGAAGCCCGAGCAATTTGAGAAGGGACTGCAAATCATCAATGAGCTAAACATCAAGGCTATCGTAATTATTGGAGGCGATGACAGCAATACAAACGCCGCTGTGCTTGCCGAGTATTACAAGGCCAAGAACGTCCCCGTTCAAGTGATTGGCGTACCCAAAACCATCGATGGTGACTTGAAGAATGAAAAGGTGGAGATCTCATTCGGTTTCGACACTGCGACTAAGCTTTACAGTGAGCTCATAGGTAACGTGGAGCGTGACTGTAATAGCGCCAAGAAGTACTGGCACTTCATCAAACTCATGGGACGCTCGGCATCGCACATCGCTCTTGAGTGTGCACTGCAGACTCAGCCCAACTACTGTGTGATTGGCGAGGAAGTGGCAGCTAAGGGAATGTATCTCGACGATGTTGTTAACGACATCGCACAGGTGGTTGCTGCTCGTGCCGCCAAGGGCAAGAATTTTGGTATCGTCCTTATTCCTGAAGGTCTCGTGGAATTTATGCCAGCAATGAAGAAGCTTATCGACGAACTCAACGACATCCTTGCTGAGCACCCCGACTTTTCGAAGCTACATCTCGACGAGCAACGGGATTTCGTGCTATCGAAATTGACCCCCGAGAACAAGCAGCGTTTTGAGACATTACCTCCAACTGTGGCACGCCAGCTCACTCTCGATCGCGATCCTCACGGCAACGTGCAGCTTTCACTCATCGAGACAGAGAAACTGCTCAGCGAGATGGTTGCCAAGAAACTCCAAAAAATGAAAGATGAAGGTCGCTTTGTGGGTAAGTTCAAGACTCAGCACCACTTCTTCGGTTACGAAGGTCGCTGTGCCGATCCATCGAACTTCGACGCCGACTACTGCTATGCATTGGGATTTAATGCTACAATGCTCATCAATGCAGGCGCAACTGGCTATATGTCATCTATTCGTCATCTCGCTAAGCCTGCAGCAGAGTGGGAGGTTGGTGGAATACCCATCACCATGATGATGAACATGGAGCACCGCAACGGCAAGCAAAAGCCTGTTATCAAGAAGGCTCTTGTTGACCTAAAGGGTAAACCTTTCAGAGTGTTTGCCAACAGCCGCAAACTTTGGGCTAAGGAGACTTGCTACATCTATCCAGGGCCAATTCAGTACTTTGGTTCTCCAGAGATGTGCGACCAAACATCTTGTACCCTCTATTACGAGCAAGGTGGAGAATAAAGGTAGCTTGTCGAAAGACCGCTACCAGTGAGACGTGTGTCTCATTTTTACAAACCTTTTTTACAGCTTGCAAATCCCCAGTGCTTCGACGCTGGGGATTTTTTATCATTAAAAGATTAAGGGTATGGTAAAATAATACCACACCCTCATATTGTTTTAAGCAACAATCACCGTTTTTACTTACCGAGGTTGCCAAGAATGCTTCGAGTTAGCTCTCTCGTAATAGTGCGTGTGGCGGCACTTGTGGCACTTTTTGCAATCTTGCCTGTTGTGGTGGTCGAACTTTTACGGCTCTTGGTGCCCGAAACTGCGTTTCCTATCTTTGTCCCCACAATGGTAGCAATAGCGGCAGTGACAGCCGTGACAATAGCTTTCCACACCTTACTGAAGATTCCAGGTTTCTTTTTCTCTTTTTCAGCCTCTTTAGCCTCTTTCTCGGCTTGTTTTTCAGCTTCCTTGGCAGCAGCGGCTTCGGCGGCCTCCTTTTCGGCTTTCTCACTCTCGGCCAACAATACCTCGAAGGCACTCTCACGCTCTTTCAACTCGTCATATTTACCATAGATAGACGAACGATTAATAAATGAATTGCGTGTCATGGCATCGATGGGGCCTATCTGGCTGAGAGGGAACAGGATTTTGGCACGTTCCACCACAGCAGGAGCACCTTTCTCGTCAAGGAAAGATACAAGAGCCTCACCAGTCTCAAGGTTTGAGATGGCCTCTGACGTGTCAAAGTCTGGGTTTGCTCTGAATGTTTCGGCAGCAACCTTCACTGCTTTGATGTCACGTGGAGTGTAGGCGCGCATAGCATGCTGAATACGATTTCCAAGCTGTCCAAGGACAATCTCAGGTAAGTCGGCTGGGCTTTGTGTGACAAAATATATTCCCACACCCTTGCTTCGCATCAGGCGTATTACTTGTTCAATTTTATCAACAAGTGCCTTTGATGTGTCATCAAAGAGCATGTGTGCTTCATCAAAGAAGAAGATGAGTTTAGGCAAGTCCATGTCACCAACCTCAGGAAGAGTGACATATAGTTCTGACAAAAGCCACAACAGGAAAGTGGAATAGAGCTTGGGGTTGCGCTGTAGTTCATCGGCAGCAAGAATGCTCATTACACCTTTACCGCCTTCGCGTGCGATGAGATCTTGAATATCGAATGACGGTTCACCAAAGAATTTGTCACCGCCTTGATCTTCAAGGGCGAGCAACGAACGTTGTATGGCGCCAATACTCGCGCTTGAAACATTACCATACTTTGTTGTGTACTCCGATGCATGTTTTCCCACATAGTCAATCATGGCACGCAAGTCCTTAAGGTCATCAAGAAGCAGTCCTCGTTCGTCGGCAACCTTGAAAACGATGTTGAGCACACCACTTTGCACATCGTTCAGTCCCAAAAGCCGTGAGAGCAGCAATGGCCCCATGTTAGAGATGCGAGTTCTCATGGGGTGACCCTGAGTGCCGAAGACATCATAAAACCTCACAGGGCATCCCTCAAATTGAAGTTCTGCTTCGTTTAGGCCAAATTCGGGTAACCTTTTCTCGATAAACCCCGAGATTTTACCTGGTTGGCTGATGCCCGAGAGGTCGCCCTTTATATCGGCCATAAAACAAGGCACTCCAGCGTTGCTGAAGCTCTCGGCAAGCACTTGAAGCGAAACAGTCTTTCCTGTACCAGTAGCTCCGGCAATCAGGCCGTGGCGATTTGCCATCTTGCCATTGATGTATATTGGCCCATTAGAGCTATGTGCAACGTATAATTGATTATCTTTGTACATAATAATTTAATTGTATAGAAATTAATCTTCCATCAATCGCTCAATCACGGTCTTCACCAGGTCGTTGACCGCTGTTTTATAATTGGGGTTGGCAACCGTAGCCACTCGATTGGCAATAATAGAACAAATGGTAATGGCACGGTGACCCATGAGCTTGGCAAGACCTTGAAGTGCGGCACCTTCCATCTCATAGTTTGTGATATGTCCACCTTCATATTCAAATGCCTCAATGCGCTTGTTGAGTTCTGGCTCGGCCAATGGAAGACGCACCTCGCGACCTTGCGGGCCGTAGAAACCCACTGCTGAGATTGTATAGCCACGCACCATGTCGTCGCGACCAATTTTCTCAACAAGCATTGGATCGGCTTCTACGATGTAAGGTTTGCAGAACAATGGATTCCACTTCACAAACTCACAGAACTTGTGCTCAAACTCAAGATCACATGCCTCGTTGCGACCAGCGTAGTAGTTCATAACACCGTCAAAGCCCAAAGCCTTGCTGGCAATAACAGGAGTTCCAACGGGCACATAGGGTTGTAGTCCACCGCTGGTGCCAATGCGCACAATATTCAAAGTGCGGTGTTCTTCTTTCACTGTGCGTGTGGAAAAGTCAACATTGGCAAGTGCGTCAAGCTCGGTTATCACAATGTCGATATTGTCACCACCAATACCATGAGACAATGCCATAATGGGTTTTCCATGATAGGTGCCACCAATAGTGTGGAACTCACGACTCGACACCTCAAAGTCTTTAGTGTCGAAGTAGGATGCAATCATGTTAACACGTCCAGGATCGCCACAGATGATAATATTGTCGGCGAGTTGTTCTGGTTTCAGATGGATGTGGAAGATGGAACCATCATCGTTGATGATCATCTCAGAGTCGGGAATGAATCTTTTTGACATATAGATAAGAATTTAAAATTTATATTTCGGTATATTTAAACTACAAAAAGCAAAGATAAGAATTTTATTTTAATTTATCATATTCTAATTGTCTTTTTTTTTGAAAAACATTATAAAATAAATCTTTTGTGATAAAAAAATGAAAAAATAGTGTTTTATAGTAGAATATTAATGCTAAAAGAGTAACTTTGTAAACTATAAACAACCCAATCGGTCAATAGACGAAACTACTCCGACCGATGTGATATAGTGCCAATGTTATTATTTGAGTGATGAGCTTAAAGAAAACTACAATATGAAAGACGACAGACTCAAATTGACGATACTTGGTAGCGGCACGAGTACTGGAGTGCCACAGATTGGTTGCCAATGTGAGGTTTGCCGTTCAGGCGATCCTCACGACAAGCGTCTACGCCAATCGGCGTTGGTCGAGTGGTGTGGCAAACGCATCATGATTGACTGTGGTCCTGACTTCCGTCAACAGATTCTTTCGACTGGAGATTCTCATCTTGATGCGTTGCTCATCACCCACATCCACTATGATCACGTGGGAGGCTTAGAAGAACTGCGTGGTTACGACGATTTACCCATTTTTGCGCGTCATGATGTGATTAAGGCTCTGCGTGAACGGCTCTCATACTGCTTTGCCGAGCATCCTTATCCTGGTGTACCTCATTTCAATTTGGTCGAAATAAACGAAAAAGATGCCTTTGATTGTGCAGGAATCAAAGTTGAACCCATTCCGGTGCTGCATTACCGTTTACCAATTTTAGGATTCAAGATAGGTCCATTGGCTTATATAACCGATTGCAAAACTATCGCACAAGAACAGATAGAGCGCATTCGTAGAGTTCCGTTGCTTGTATTGAACGCACTACGCTTTGATGAGCACCTATCGCACATCTCTCTCTCACAAGCACTCGAAATCATAGAACAAATAAAGCCCGACAAGGCTATTCTCATCCACATGAGCCATGGAATAGGGCTCCATGCCGTAACGTCGAAATCTCTTCCCGTAGGAGTGGCCCTTGCCTACGACGGCATGACAATTACGGTAGATAGCGATAAGTGAACGGTAATAAGTTTTCTCTTGATTTTTAGAAATTAACATTTTTATATTATGGCAACAGTTGACGACAAGAAAATCATCTTCTCAATGGTGGGGGTTAGTAAAACTATCCAACAAAACCAGAAACATATACTCAAAAACATTTATCTCTCGTTTTTCTATGGAGCGAAGATAGGTATTATTGGCCTCAATGGTGCAGGCAAATCCACATTGATGAAAATCATAGCAGGCATCGAGAAACAGTATCAGGGCGAGGTGGTGTTTGCGCCAGGTTACAGTGTGGGGTATCTACCTCAGGATCCTCAGCTTGACCCTGCCAAGACCGTTAAAGAGGTTGTCCAGGAAGGAGTACAGCACATTGTTGATGCTCTCAAGGAATATGAAGAAATAAACCAAAAATTTGGTTTACCTGAGTACTATGAGAATGAAGATAAAATGAATGAGCTCTTTGCTCGTCAAGGCGAGCTTCAAGATATTATAGATTCGACCGATGCCTGGAATCTTGATAGCCGACTTGAGCGTGCTATGGATGCTCTTCGCTGTCCCGAGGGTGACCAACTCACCGAGCATTTGAGTGGTGGTGAACGCCGTCGTGTGGCACTGTGTAGACTGTTGCTTCAAAAGCCCGATGTGCTCTTGCTTGATGAGCCCACCAACCATCTTGATGCTGAGTCCATCGACTGGCTTGAGCAGCATTTGCAGCAGTATGAAGGCACAGTTATCGCCGTGACACATGACCGCTACTTCCTTGACCATGTGGCAGGATGGATTTTAGAGCTTGACCGTGGTGAGGGAATACCCTGGCGAGGCAACTATAGTAGCTGGCTTGAGCAGAAAACTCAGCGACTGGCGCAGGAAGAGAAGACCGAAAGCAAGCGTCGCAAGACCTTGCAGCGTGAGCTCGAATGGGTGAGAATGGCTCCTAAAGCACGTCAAGCCAAGGGAAAGGCCCGATTGAACAGCTATGACAAGTTACTCAATGAGAGCGTCAAAGAAAAAGAGGAGAAACTTGAGATATTTATTCCTAATGGCCCCCGCTTGGGCAACAAGGTGATAGAAGCTCAACATGTGGCAAAGGCCTATGGTGACAAACTGCTCTTTGACGACCTCAACTTTATGTTGCCGCCTAACGGCATTGTGGGGGTCATTGGTCCCAATGGAGCTGGCAAGACCACGCTGTTCCGCCTTATCATGGGGCTTGAAAAGCCCGACAGTGGCACCTTTGAGGTGGGAGAGACCGTGAAGGCTGTATACGTTGACCAGCAGCACACGAGCATCGATCCTGACAAGACGGTCTATGATGTGATTTCGGGTGGCGTTGAACTGTTGCGCATGGGCGGGCGTGACGTGAACGCTCGTGCCTATCTGTCTCGCTTCAATTTCTCAGGAGTGGATCAGCAGAAGAAATGTGGTGTGCTCAGTGGCGGAGAGCGCAACCGTCTTCAATTGGCACTTGCCCTCAAAGAAGAAGGAAATGTGCTGCTTCTTGACGAGCCAACCAACGATATTGATGTGAATACTCTTCGCGCTCTTGAAGAAGGTCTTGACGACTTTGCGGGTTGTGCTGTGGTAATCAGCCACGACCGATGGTTCCTTGACCGCATCTGTACTCACATCCTTGCTTTTGAGGGTGACAGCAATGTGTTTTTCTTTGAGGGTTCCTATTCGGAATATGAAGAAAACAAATTAAAACGTTTAGGCAAAGAGGAACCCACTCGCGTGCGATATCGAAAATTAAATACCATCTAACTATAATTTCTTGCCACTCTTTTTTTAGACATAAGAACATATTTTTATGCCGCCCTTAGTCTTTTATAGAGAGAGAGGGATTTTTAAGACAATCAAGGACAAAGCACTTTGCTTTAGATGCAGTTTTCATTAAAGACATTATGTTTTCCGATTGCAAACATAATGTCTTTAGAGAGAGCAGTATCAGGACTTCTCTCGAGAGTTACAAGTTTTTTTATTTGATGTTTTGGTTGTTAGCTTGTTGTAATTGTTGTTTTATACAGCTTGAGACACGAGTCTTTTTCATGAGATTTGTATTAGTCAATAAATCTCTTGTCAAGCCCTTTGTAGTAATCGATGCGACGATCACGCAGGAATGGCCACCAACGCCGCACTCGCTCGGTTCGCTCAAGATTGACATCGACAACGGCCTCTTCTTCATCGATGCTTGATGCGCAATGCAGAATTTCACCTTGTTGACCAGCAATGAAGCTGCTTCCCCAGAACTGAATTCCGCCAGTCAATCCACTGGGGTCAGGCTCATGCCCCACACGATTTACCGTGACAACAGGAATGCCATTTGCCACAGCATGCCCCAACTGCACAGTCATCCATGCATTAAGTTGCCTGTTTTTCTCGCTATCATTATCACTGCTTTCAAATCCTATAGCTGTGGGGTATATTAGAATCTCGGCGCCACGCAAGGCCATGAGACGAGCTGCCTCAGGATACCACTGATCCCAACACACAAGAACGCCAAGATTGCCCACACTGGTGTTTATTGGCTCAAATCCAATGTCTCCAGGTGTGAAATAAAACTTCTCATAATAGGCCGGGTCATCTGGAATGTGCATTTTGCGGTACTTCCCTGCTATGGAGCCATCTTTCTCAAAGACGACAGCTGTGTTGTGATACAATCCTGCAGCACGACGCTCAAAAAGTGATGTGACAAGAACTACATTGTTTTCTTTTGCAGCTTGAGCGTAGATTTGGGTTACATCGCCAGGAATTGGAGTGGCAAGTTCAAAGTTTTCCACATTCTCCTCTTGACAGAAGTAGAGCGAATTGTGAAGTTCTTGCAGAACAATGAGCTCGGCTCCATCACTGGCAAGCTTGTTGATTTTTTTCAGCAGCCTTTCTTGGTTGAGGTTGACTTCGATGCTGTTGTGTTGTTGAATTATTCCTATTTTCATTGTTTCAAGAATTTATTGGGAATCTGCATTGTGATGCAGTGTAATGAACCATGTTGTTTGATGAGTGCGTTACAGTCGATGCCGACAACTCGTCGCGTAGAAAATACTTTGCTTATTGTGCCCAGTGCAAGGTCGTCATTCTCTTGCTGGCCATAAACCGGAACCAGCACTTGATTGTTTGTGATAAGAAAATTTGCATAGGTTGCTGGCAACCGGTTACCATCTTCATCAAAGATAGCCTCGGGGCAGGGGAGTGGTACTAAGTTGAATTTTTCTCCAAGAGCATTGGTAAAGCTCTTGAGCTGCTGTTCCATCGACCACAACGACTCATATTGCTCGTCGTTTTCGTTGTTGCTTTTCACATAGAGAATCGTATTGCCAGGGGCAAAGCGGGCCAATGTGTCGATATGGGCATCGGTATCATCACCTTTGAGTTCGCCATGGTTCAACCACAGCACTTTTCGTGCGCCAAGTCTTTGTTTGAGCACATTTTCTATATCTTCTTTTTCGAGAGCACCGTTGCGGTTGGGTGAGAGCAGGCATTGAGATGTGGTGAGTATGGTTCCTTTGCCATCGCTTTCTATAGAGCCTCCTTCAAGAACTATATCCTGGCAATTAACATATTGTGCGTCGAAAATCCCGTTCTTTGCGATTTTGCGGCAAATGAGATTGTCATGACATGCTGCAAATTTCATGCCCCATGCGTCGAATTTGAAGTCAAGCATCAACTTTTTGTCATTGTCGAGAACAGAGATAGGGCCAAAGTCGCGCGCCCAAGTGTCGTTGGTATCAATTGCTTGACAGATGATATTGTCTATGTTGTCGATGTCGCCGAGCAGGGCCATCACCTCGTCAGGATGTGGAGCGACAACGACAACCCTCATTTCTCGGGCAACGGCCGCGACAACGTTCTTGAAGCACGCCTGTGCTTCATCAAGCATATAATTCCAGTCGGTGCCGCGATGTGGCCATGCCACCAATATAGCGTCCTGGGGTTCCCATTCGGCTGGCATCATAGGGGTGGAGAACTTGTAGATAAATGACATTTTTTAACTCAAGTTTTAAATAAAATGATCACATCTCTTCAAACAAGACAATTAAGGGCAATATTAAGTACATTTTTTTATTACAGACAATTGCCGCACGCCTCTGGCACACATTTATAATTGTCTTTAATGGAAACTGTATATATCGCAAAATATCTTGTCATTAATTGTCTTAGAAAAGGAAACTTACATTAGGGACTTGAGTTTTTTATTCCGACATTTCATCCCAAAATTCATCTCTATCTTGAAGTTGTTCATCAATGAAATCTTGGTATCCAGTTTTCATATCATAGCCCATTTCGTCACACCACAACTTGTAGTCTTCACTGAGCTGAGGATCGTTGTTCATCATGTTAACAAACTCTTGTTCTACCTCGCTTGTACGTGCCAGCTGGTCAATAAGAGTTCTTAATATTTCGGAAATATCGTTCATAACATTATTTTAAGATGTAAGATAATAGTTTTAGATTTCAAAAATAGTAATTATATTTTTTTCGACAATGGTTTTATAAAAAAACTTATCAACAACTATAAAAATTATAGATTATTTTTCTTGTTATAATTAAATAATGTGCTACATTTGCACGTAAATACTAAATAATAATTAATAATGAATAAAATTAAGTGTTTTCTGTCGCTATTATTTACGGTTGGTTTGATAGTTTCTTGTGCTCCAACAACTCCCGAAAAAAAAGGAATAAGAGAAATGATTCCCGAAGATGCCGTTGGCGTCATTAGTGTTGATGTACCATCTTTGATCAAAAAAAGCAAAATGGTCGACAGCACAGGTGTCATAAAAATCCCTGATGCGCTCAATAAGGTCATTGAAGACGGTGACCCATCAATTATCGCCGATGTCATTAGTAATCTGCCCAACTCGGGTGTGAACTTGGACGACACATGTTATCTGTTCTTCTCGTCAGGAATCTTAAAGACGGTGGCTCTCTTGCCTCTCACCGACGAGAAAAAGGCTTCGGCCTTTGTTGCTAAAATAGCATCGGGCAAGATGAAACCATTGGCCGATGTGAATATTGCGACACATCTCGACTATGCTTATGCCATCGATAACAATGTGCTGTTAATCGCTCATTGCAGCAAGGATGTAAAACCCGAAGAGGCTGCAAAGGCTGCTGCTGACATCTTTAGGGGCAAGAAACCAAGCCTGCTTTCTAAAAAAGTTGTTGCACAAGTGGTTGATACCAAAGGCAGTGATGTGAACATTTATTTAAATGCTCGGGGAATAGATTCCTTGCTGAACGGAGATTCAACATTGAACTCATTCTTGTTGAGCCGTCCTATCTTCAACTTTATTGCCGAAACCGATGTTAAGGCAGTTACTGCATCGGTCATTTTCGACATTGAAAATAAAGACGGCGAGTTGGCTAAAATAAAGACACACTTGATTTTTGATGACAAGGGGCAGTATAGCAAGATTTATGACAAGGTAATAGCATCTAAAACAAGTAACGCTTCATCCACATTAGACTTGATTCCTGGAGAACTTGCTAATTATGTGGGATTGAAGATCAAAGGCTCTGAACTTTCCCACTTGCCTCAGATGAAAAAAATATATCAGTCACTTGAAGCCAATCCGCTCAGTAAAGGCTTGAAAAGTGAAGAGATAATCAAAAACGTTGATGGTGCTTTGGTATTTGGTGCTGACGAAGGACAAGTAGGTGACAACGTTGTTGTGGCATTGCAGTCATCACAGCCCCAACAGATAACCGACCAAATAGTAGAATTGGCCGAGAACAGAGGCCAAAGTCCACTTGAACGCGATGATGAAATTTTTTATGAATATAAAAACCAAGGTATTGCCATGGGTGAGACCGACAATGCCTTCTACCTGCGTTGTGTGGATTTTGAGACTCAATACAGTGCCATCGAACTGCCAGTGTTGCCACAGAATTTAGATAAATGCTCAATAGTTGTGTTCAAGATGCTCTCGATAGGAAACAATGTAGAAGGATTTTTCAATTGGGGACAGACCGACAAAGCCAATGGCGAAGGATTCTATTTCTCGGAAGATGAGAAATGCAATATTGTTATCTCAGTTCTCAAACTCTTGTGTTGGAAAGACCCCAACAGCAACATTATTGATGACGACTTTGATGCATGAAGTATTAAGTGTTTATTGATCTAATAATAGTAAGCCCGTTGATAATGTTGTCAATGGGTTTATTATATTATTTGCTTAATAATATCTCGGCTTCTTTCAGTGTCTCGGGCTTGCCTACGTCGAGCCAATTGTAGGGTGTGCTTTGCACATATCCTTTAATAAGGTGGTTGTGGCACTCGTCAACGTAGAACGGTGTGATGGAGAATTTAGGTTGCCCTTTCGAGTACTTCTCCAGTTCGTTGAAAATGCTTGGCGAGATGATATGAATGCCTCCAAAGGCGAGTTCGTGCATCCCTTCACGATGCACAAAACCATCGGGGCGTGTCTCACCGGTAGAACGGTTTATCCACCCTTGCAGGCGGTGGTCGTTATCGAAGACGAAATAGCGACTTGTCTTGCGGTCTTTAACCAGCACTGTCGCCATGGCCTTGCTCTCTAAATGGCTCTGATACATAGCATTCAGGTCGATATCGGTAAGAATGTCGGCATTGTGCACGAGAAAAGGTTCATCTCCATCGAGAAGATGGCGTGCCTTCAGAATCCCTCCGCCAGTGTCGAGCAGCAAGTCGCGTTCGTCGCTGATGTGAATGTTGAGACCAAAATTGTCATTTTTCCTTAGAAAATCGATGATTTTCTCTCCAAAGTGGTGGATGTTGATAGTAATGTCGTCAAAACCTGTAGTAGAGAGTTTTGTAATTACTCGTTCAAGCATTGTTTTGCCGCCAATCTCTACCAGTGCCTTTGGGCGATCGTTAGTTAAAGGACGCAGCCGGGTTCCGAGCCCGGCTGCAAATATCATTGCTTTCATTCTTGCACAGGATTGAAGGTGCGGTCGTGACCACTCTGCTCACGGTGCGAGAGCTCGACACGCACATTGAATTTTTTATAGATGTGCTCTGCCAGATGCTGTGCGGCATAGACCGAACGGTGCTGTCCGCCTGTACAGCCGAAGCAAACCATCAAATCGGTGAAATTGCGTTTCTTGTAGCGTTCAACCGATTCGTCAACCATAGCATAAACGTGTACGAGCCATTGGTCGATAGTACTTTCTTTCTGGAGGAACTTGATTACATTGTCGTCAAGGCCGGTGAACGCTTTGTACTTGTCATACTTGCCTGGGTTGTTCAGGGCACGGCAGTCAAACACATAGCCGCCACCGTTGCCCGATGGGTCATGTGGAATGCCCTTCTTGTAGGCAAAGCTCATCACTCTGACGGTGAGTGTCTTGTCTTCGCTGGTGAAGTCTTTCATGTTCACCAATTCATTGATTACTTCACTCAAATAAGGATAGTTTTCAAATGAGCTCTTGGCGACCAGACGCCGCAGGTTGGCAATGGCAGGCACAATGCTGTTCTTCATGAAGTCGGGCTTCTTCTCAAAGTATCCTCTGAAGCCGTAGGCACCCAGCACCTGGAGGGTGCGGAAGAGAACGAAAAGACGCAGATTGTCATAAAATTCTTTCTCATCAAGGTCGGGCTTATAAGTTTTGAGCTGTTCAAGATAAACTTGGACGAGATCTTTTTTCAAATCTTCGGGATACTTGGCACGAGACTGCCACACAAACGAAGCCACGTCGTAGTAGTAGGGGCCACGACGTCCTCCCTGGAAGTCAATATAAGCCAGCTGACAATTGTTGGGGTGTTCGGTATCGCCAACGAGCATCACATTGCGCGACTGGAAGTCACGATACATGAATGTGTCGCTCGGGACCGACAGCAAATCACTTGTAAGAAGCTCGAAGTCGTTCTCGAGCTTGTTTTCATTGAATACTATACCTGTAGCTTTCAAGAAACAATACTTGAAATAGTTCAGGTCCCACTTGATGGAACGCTCGTCGAAGCACTCGGCTGGATAGCACTTGCTATAGTCAAAGTCTTTAGTCCCGCGAAACTGAATGTCACACAAGTCTCTCATCGTTCGGCGAAGAAGTTCTTTTTCCTCGTTGGTGAAAGCATGAGTGATGCTGCTGCGACGAATTCTATTCCACAAGATGTTTTCAGGCTTGCCGCCAAGGTCTTCTTGAATATATACCATGTGGTCCTGGCTCACGCCATAGACTGTGGGCACCGACAGACCTTGCTTTTTGAAATGACTGGCAATATAGATGAAAGCGTCATTTTCCTCTCTCGACTCGCCAATGACTCCAACAACCGATTTCTCGCCCGAGAGGCGGTAGTAGCTGCGGTTTGAACCGGCTTTGTCCATTAACTTTATTTCGGTAGGCTCACTGCCAACGTATTGCTTATATAACTCAATTAAGCTCTCGTGAGGGTTCATATCTTGTTTTCTTTATTCTTTGTCTTGTTTTGAGGTGACAAAGGTACTAATAACTCGATGATATTTCAAAAATAATGCTTAAAATTCGCTTGTGAAATGGAACTTGATTTTAGGGAAATCCTGCTGTGCCATTTGAAGCACATAACCCGAGTCGGCAAGGAAAACGTCGCGTCCCTCGGTATCGAGCGCCATGAACTGATGCTTGCGGTGCTTGAAGGCTTCGAGGGCTTCTTCGTCATCACTCTCTATCCAGCAAGCCTTATAAAGGCTTATTGGTTCCCAGCGGCACTGGGCGTTATACTCGTGCAGCAGGCGGTACTGGATAACCTCAAACTGCAGCTGCCCCACGGTACCAATAATCTTGCGGTTGTTGAACTGGTTTACAAATAGCTGAGCCACACCCTCGTCCATGAGCTGGGTAATACCCTTGTTAAGCTGCTTGGTTTTCATGGGGTCACTGTTCTCGATATACTTGAACATCTCGGGAGAGAAGCTTGGCAGACCCTTGAAGTGCAGGTTTTCGCCCTCGGTCAATGTGTCTCCAATCTTGAATATGCTTCCACTGTCGGGAAGGCCTATTACGTCGCCGGGATAGGCCTCGTCGACCACGTCCTTGCGTTGAGCCATGAAAGCTGTAGGAGCACTGAATCGATAGGTCTTGCCACTGCGCACATGCAGATAAGTGCTGTTGCGATGAAATACTCCAGAACAAATCTTCACAAATGCGATGCAGCTGCGATGATTGGGATCCATGTTGGCCTGTATCTTGAACACAAAGCCGGTGAACTTCTCCTCGCCGGGATCAACCACACGTTCAATGGCTTGGACCGACTTGGGCGACGGAGCAATCTTGATGAAGCAGTCAAGCAATTCTTTCACACCGAAAGTGTTAAGTGCCGAACCAAAGAATACGGGCGCCACATTAGCTTCGAGATAATCGTCGGGATTGAATTCGGGATAAACTCCGTCAACGAGCTCTATGTCATCGCGCAGCTTCAACGCATCGTCGGCACCCACCTGTCGGTCAATCTCGGGCGAGTTGATGTCGTCAATCTCCACACGCTCGGTAACATGCTGCTTGTCGGGCTTGAATAGGTCAAGGCTCTGCTCGTAAATATTGTAAACCCCTTTGAATCTTGCGCCCATGTTGATGGGCCAGGTGAGTGGACGCACCGAGATTTTCAGCTCTTGTTCCAGTTCGTCAAGGATGTCGAATGGGTCGCGACCCTCGCGGTCCAACTTGTTGACAAAGATTATAACCGGAGTGCTGCGCATGCGGCACACCTCCATGAGTTTACGCGTCTGGGTCTCAACACCTTTAGCCACATCGACAACTATAATAACACTGTCGACAGCAGTCAAAGTGCGATAAGTGTCCTCGGCAAAGTCCTGGTGTCCAGGTGTGTCGAGGATATTGATTTTATAGTCCTCATAGTTGAACCCCATTACCGATGTAGCAACCGAGATACCACGTTGTTTCTCAATGTCCATCCAGTCGCTGGTTGCTGTTTTCCTGATTTTGTTGGACTTCACGGCACCTGCCACATGAATAGCTCCACCAAAGAGCAACAATTTCTCGGTCAAAGTGGTCTTTCCCGCATCGGGGTGCGAGATAATTGCGAACGTACGTCGCTTGGTTATTTCGTCGTTAAAAGCCACGATATATAGTTGTTATTATTTAGTTTCTAATTTGTCAAATAAGTTCATTATTATGGATTGTCTATCATATAAATGCATTGTTCAAGACTATCTTCCCAATAAGGGATTTCAAAGCCAAGTGTCGATTTTATCTTGTTCTTGTCAAGCACGCTGTAATGTGGACGTTTGGCGGCTGTAGGGTAGTCTTCGGTCATGCAAGGAAGCACATGGCAGGTTGTGATACCAGCCAAGCGATGAATAGCGATTGTGAAATCATACCATGATATAGCACCTTCATTGCTGAAGTGATAGATTCCTGGGTTCCACTGCTCACAGTCTATAAAAGATTTTATGGCACTGGCAAGATCAAGTGCATAGGTTGGAGTGCCAATCTGATCACACACTACGCGAAGACTATCACGACTGCGGCCAAGCTCAAGCATTGTTTTGACAAAATTCTTTCCATAAGGTGAATAAAGCCAAGCAGTTCGCACAATGATGCTATCGGGGGCGACATCCATTATATGCCTCTCACCATCAAGTTTAGTGGCTCCATAAACCGATACTGGGCACACTGGGTCGTCTTCACGATAGGGGCGACAGCTTGTTCCGTCAAAAACATAGTCGGTAGATACATGAATGAATTTTGCGCCATGTTTATGAGCGGCCTGAGCCAACAGTGTGGGAGCCTCGACGTTGAGCTTAGTGCACATGTCAACATTGCTTTCGGCAGCATCAACGGCAGTGTAGGCAGCACAGTTGACAATATAGTCGACTTTATTGCTCGTCAAGCAATCCTCAATCGCTTTTGCATTAGTGATATCGAGCTCTTCGACGTCGGTATAGATGGCATTTACAAAGATGTCGCCTTCAAGCACGATTCTCATTTCGCGTCCCAACTGTCCGTTCGCTCCAGTTATAAGTATAGTTTTTTTGATCTGCATGATTGTTCTGATTAGTTTGAATTCTCATCAAATAGGGGTTTCTCTTCGTCTTTCTTGAAATAAGCCGCAAGCAGCCCAATAAAATGAGAAATTTGATTTATGGCAGTTTGCGTATCCTTCCCAATCTCTTTGCCTTGGAGCCTAAGCATGAGAGTGCCATAAAGCGCATTGAAACAAGTCTCAAGTTCACCCACTTGCTCCTGCTCAGGCGTTTTGGCTCGCAGTTCCACAATAAAAGGCAAAGTTTTATAAAACTCGGCACCATATTCTGGATATCTTGTACTCTTCATCAATTGGTTGTGCAAGTCGTTAAGACGAATCAGCACATTTTTATTAATTTGAAGATGACCTTTCTCTTTCTTGCCCTCGTGTTGCATCATCATTATAAGTCCTTCCCACCAGTCAATTAGCTCTTTGCGGGATTCTTCTTTTACTTCATAACGGTCGATAATGCTTTTTTTTATTTTCTCGATGTCTAAGTCAAAAGCACGAATGATATCTTCCACCTGCCACATGTACAGAAGGTATTCTGCTATATTCTCTTCACGCTTAGCTTGTGCTATTCTCATCTTGCAAAGTATTAACCAAATTTACTAATCTGTCTCAACTTCATCTCATCAACAATTTTAATGCGACGACCATCAACAGTGATAATCCTCTCTTGAGCAAAAGCCGACAGGGTGCGGATGGCATTGCTTGTTGTCATGTTAGACAAGTTGGCAATATCTTCTCGCGCCATATATATCTTTAATGTCTTACCATCGTCTTCAAAGCCATAATTATCAATCAGTAGTATCAATGCCTCGGCAAGACGACCACGAATATGCTTCTGGGTCAATGTCACAATCTTTGTGTCGCTTCCACCCAGATTCTTTGACAACTCATGAATAAAGAACCAAGCCAAGTCGCGGTTATTGTCAATCATGTTTTTTACCAATTCCATAGGCAATGAACCCACCGTTGATGGTTCAAAAGCGGCAGCACTCGACACGTAAGGCTCTTTGGCGAAAAAAGCACGATAACCAAAGTACTGGATAGGGCGATAGAGGCGCAAGATTTGCTGTCGACCACCTATTCCGTCCTTATACAATTTCACTTTACCCTTAAGGAGGCACCACAAGTATACAGGATTGTCTTTTTCGGCATAAATAATCTGATTCTTTTTGAATGAATGTATCTCAAAATTGTCGGTAATCTGACGCTTTTCTTCAGGTTTGAGCAAGCTCCAGATCGCCGCTAAATCTTCACTTATGACCTTCTCGAGGGTACTCTTTATATTCATCTGCTACAAAATTATGCTTTAAAACATGCAAAATTACTATTTTTCTTCAATACTACAAAATTTAACAGCTATTTCTCATGAAGTCATAATTAAAATATTATTGAGAGATATTGATGATTCATCATTTTTTTTGAGCTGTTGAATGTTTTCTCAGAAATTCTCATTAACTTTGCGATTTAAAATAACAATTTAACGACTAAATTATGTTGAATTCAATTTTATTGCTCTTTGGAAACTTTGGCGCTCCAGAGTTGATAATTATCGTGGTCATCATCTTGTTGCTTTTTGGTGGCAGAAAGATACCCGAACTTATGAGAGGCATCGGGAAAGGTATTCGCAGCTACAAGGAAGGTCTGAATGATGTAAAAAACGAGATTGAGAAACCTATCAATGAAGGCGTAAAAGAAGCTGAGAAGAAAGCCGAAGAAAAAACCGAAGAGTTAAAGTCTAACGAGTAACACTTCACCTCTCGATGGAAGGGGAAAACAAGGAACAGTTGCAGGAAATGTCGTTCTGGGACCACCTCGACGTGTTGCGTGGTGTGCTCATTAAGATAGCTATTGTTGTAGTGGCTATGGCTATTGTGTTTTTTGCACTCATGCCCAGCATTTTCGACAATGTTATTCTTGCACCATGTAAAGGCAACTTTGTCCTCTATCAACTATTCGAGAAAATAACATCAGGTATTCCCGGGCTTCCTCAATTCTCCACCCAAGGATTTCATGTTGAGCTCATCAACATCCAGCTTGCATCGCAGTTCTTCATTCACATGAGCACCTCATTCTGGCTTGCTCTCGTGTTTTCTTTCCCAGTGGTGATCTATCTGCTATGGACCTTTGTGTCGCCAGCCCTCTACGCCCACGAGAAACGAGGCATCAAGCGAGCATTCGGCTTCGGTAATCTAATGTTCTTCTTGGGTGTATCGGTAGGCTATTTTGTGGTTTTTCCTGTGACTTTACGTTTCCTTGCCGACTATCATGTGAGTGCAATGGTTCCTAACCAGATTTCACTCGACAGCTATATGGATACGTTCCTGATGCTAATCTTTATTATGGGCATAATCTTCGAGCTACCTTTGCTGGCATGGCTATTAGGCAACATTGGAGTATTAAAGCGTGACTTTTTCAAGAGGTATCGTCGTCACGCTATTGTGGCGCTTCTCATCCTGGCAGCTTTTATCACTCCCACAGGAGATCCATTCACACTCACAATAGTATTCCTTCCCATCTACTTTCTATATGAATTGAGTGCATGGTTGGTCAAGAAATAACTCGATACTAATAATTGATAACAGAAAACGATAAAAAGATATGAAAGAAAAAAGAATAGGATTTGCAACGCGCATGGGAGCAATCGCTGCTACCGTGGGCAGTGCTGTTGGCCTTGGAAACATTTGGCGTTTCCCTTATCAAGCCGGAGTTAATGGCGGGGGCGCATATATTCTTGTTTATCTTCTATGCATAGTCTTGCTTGGAATACCAATTATGATGTCAGAGTTCATCATTGGCCGTTCGACTCACAAGAACATGAAAGGTGCAATAGAGCAGTTGACACCGGGTTCACCATTCAAGATTTTCTCTTACATTGGAGTGTTTGGCGCATTGCTCATCTGCGGATACTACAGTGTAGTGTGTGGATGGGTAATAGAATACTTGTGGAGTTCGGTTAGTGGTAGTTTGCTTGAGTCCAACCCTGAGCAATTCCCTCAAATCTTTACCACTTTCATAGGCTCTCCCGACCGCTGTGTAATGTGGACGTTACTTTTTTTGGCACTCAACTTCTTGGTTTTGAGCCGTGGTATTCAAAAGGGGGTAGAGCGTATGGCAAATATTATGATGCCTTTACTCTTTGCTCTGCTTATAGTGTTCTGTGTGAACTCTCTTTTGATGCCTGATTCAACTAAAGGTTTAAGTTTCTTGTTCAACATAAATTTTGATAAACTCGGGTGGAAAGGCGTTGTGGATGCAATGGGACAAGCATTCATGTCGTTATCGCTGGGTGTTACATGCCTAATCACCTATTCTTCCTATTTCAAAGACGATAGCAATTTAATGAAAGACGCAGTGACAATATCGACTCTCGACACGCTCGTTGCCATTCTTGCCGGTATTGTCATATTCCCAGCTGTATTTTCCTTTGGATTAGACCCCCAAGCAGGTCCCGATTTAATATTCATTACTCTTCCAACCATATTCCAGCAGATGCCTGGTGGTACAATCTGGGCCACACTGTTTTTTATCTTACTGTTTTTTGCTTCCATCACTTCTACTATATCGTTGAGCGAGATACCCATTACCTTTTTGATTGATGAATATAAATTTTCACGTGGAAAAGCTATTATTCTAACCGCTGTTCTGATGACTGTTGTCGCCGTGTTGAGCGCATTGTCGTTCAGCACACTTGGCGATATAACCATCGCTGGAAAGAACATTTTTGATTTCCTCGACTTTGTGGGACCAAACTTCTTCATGCTTCTTGGAGGACTTGTTACTGCTGTCTATGTGGGATGGATTATTAAGAAATATGTAATACATGATCAGCTCACCAATGGAGGGATGCATCGCTCTCGATTCGTGCAACCTTACATAACCATCTGTCTGCGATTTATATCTCCTGTGGCCATAATCATCATCTTCTTGTATTATGTTGGATTAATTTGATATGACTGAATTCAAAAAATATAGCCTTAATATAAAAGGACGACTGCTTGAAATTGACGAGCCATTGATAATGGGCATTATCAACGCCACCCCCGATTCGTTTTATGACCGAAGCCGTCTGCTTGACCCCCAGGCAATTGCCAAGCGTGTCAGTGAGATGGTGGAACAAGGGGCCGACATAATCGATATTGGTGCTTGTTCAACACGTCCTGGCGCCGAAGTCGCTACTTCCGAACAAGAGATTGAACGCTTGAATATTGCCGTAACCGCTGCACGTAAAGCTGCCGGTGACAAGATGATTCTCTCAATCGACACTTACCGTGCCAATGTAGCACGCCATTGCATCGAGGAACTTGGTGCCGACATTATCAACGACATCTCAGGAGGCGACTTGGATCCAGACATGCACAACACCGTTGCTCAATTGCAGGTGCCCTACATTGTGATGCACATGCGCGGCACACCTGCCACAATGCAACAACTCACCAACTACAATGGTGATGTATTGTCGGCTGTTCTTGAGGATTTGGCGCACAAGATTGACAACCTTCATCAAAAGGGTGTCAACGACATAATAGCCGATCCTGGTTTTGGCTTTGCCAAGACTTTGGAGCAGAACTATCGTATGCTTTCGAGCCTCGAAGTCTTTCATGCACTTGAAGTACCATTGCTGGTTGGAGTGTCAAGAAAATCAATGATTCAAAAAGTGCTTGATTGTTCAGCAAGCGAAGCCCTCAACGGCACAACAGTAGTTAACACCATCGCTATGATAAAAGGTGCTCACCTGTTGCGTGTTCATGATATAAAAGCTGCAGTTGAGGCCCGAACTATTGTTTCTTTGTTAAGAAATCAATAACTTTGCATGTTCAAAAACAACCAATAATTCTGATAACCAACAATTGATAACTAAATGATTTCATTTGGCATAAAAGATATAATTGATATTCTTCTCGTAGGAGTATTGTTGTACTACATCTACCGCACCATGAAAGAGAGTGGGGCGCTCAACATCTTTGTGGGCGTGTTTGCTTTCATTGTTGCATGGGTTGTTGTTGACAAACTCCTTGACATGAGACTCTTAGGGACAATAATGGACCGCATCATTGATAGCGGTATCTTCATTCTCATCATCATTTTCCAAGACCAGATAAAACGATTCCTGACCGAGTTGGGCTCTAAGCGCGGTTGGAAGTCGATTGCAAAATTGTGGCAAGGAAGTCAATCAAAAGATGCTCATAAAAAATGGATTGTTCCCATTGTCTACGCTTGTATGAGTCTGTCGAAATCAAAAACTGGAGCTTTGATAGTCATCAAGCAGAACCTCTCGCTCGAAGATTATGAGCACTCAGGCGACTTCATCAACGCCGAGGTCAACAACCGTCTCCTTGAGAACATCTTCTTCAAGAACAGCCCACTGCACGATGGAGCAGTAATTATCGATGACGGCAAAATCAAGGCTGCAGGATGTATTTTGCCAGTATCGCACGACACCAATCTTCCCAAGTACTTAGGACTTCGTCACCGCTCGGCCCTTGGCATCTCGCAAGCAACCGATGCCATTGCTGTTGTGGTGAGTGAGGAAACCGGAAATATCTCTTATGCGCATCGCGGTGAGATGCACCTCAAGCTCTCGAGCACCGACCTTGAGCATGCGCTGTCTAATCTTGTTTCTTGATCTTCGATGTTTCTAATCAACGAAAATACTCTCGTCACGCTCGACGTTGTAGAACGTTTCTTCTGTTGTGATATTGATGCTTGTCTGGGTCAATGTTGCATCGATGGTGATGCTGGTGCGCCTCTCACGGCCGAAGAAGAGGCTGAGATCAAGAGAATTCTACCCGATATTTGGGATGATTTGTTGCCAAGAGCTCAACAAGAGATTGAAAATAATGGCATCTCCTATCTTGACCCCGAAGGCGAACTTGTGACGCAAATACTTGACAATAGCAACTGTGTCTTTTCGTGCTATGCGACTGGAGGAAAATGCATCTGCGCAATAGAGAAGGCTTATCGCGAAGGGCGAATAAACTTCATCAAACCCATCTCATGTGCCTTATATCCTTTGAGACTCAAGACATTGAGCAATGGAAATGTGGCTGTGAACTACCATCGCTGGAAGATATGCAAAAGTGCCGAAGTATTAGGACGAAGGCAAGGAATGCGTGTGTATCAATTTTTGAAAGAACCTCTTATCAGGCGTTTTGGACAGAAGTGGTATGATGAGTTAGTAGCAAACTGCGAACTCTATATCAAGCAATATCTTTCAGAATAATTTAACTGTCGATAATCATGGAGTAGAATTTGCTCACATTGACGATGGGCCTGAGAACCCAGGTTATTTCACCTACAAAGAGTTTGAAGGCATCACAACAGTCACGACTGACGAAAAGCCTGCCGATGTCTATCGCCTTGACGGCGTGAGAGTGAGAACAGCAGCCCAAGGCTTGGCTGGGCTTCCTCCAGGCGTTTATATCATTGGTGATAAAAAAATCGTCATTCGTTAACGATACATCTATCTATTATTAAAGCGAGCAAGACCATTTGAAGGTCTTGCTCGTCTTTGAATTTTTAATAGCTATGGGGCTAATTCCCAATTATTTAGTTTTGAAATATTCCGACTGCTGACGAATGAGCTCGGCATCGTCAAAATAATTAATTTTCATTGCATTGCGCACCTCTTCCATTGTTTTGGATGCTGTCTCGCGAGCTTTCTCGGTGCCACGGCGCAGGATATTGTAAATTTCGGGAATATCCTGTTCCAGTTCGTGACGACGCTGGCGAATGGGCTCTAGCATTTCGTTGAGTATGCTATTCAAGAGTTTCTTGCATTTCATATCTCCCAAGCCACCACGACGGTAATGGTCTTTCATCTCATCTAGGTTCTGGTAATCGGGCAGATACTTAGCGAAGTGCTCATCATTTGAGAATGCATCAAGATAGGTGAACACAGCATTACCTTCAACAGTTCCAGGATCACTCACGTTCAAGTGGTTAGGGTCGGTGAACATCGAGCGCACCTTCTGCCAAACGGTGTCGGCGTCATCACTCAGGTAGATGCAGTTGCCCAAGCTCTTGCTCATCTTCTCCTTGCCATCGGTACCAGGCAGGCGACGGGCAGTCTCGTTCTCGGGCAGCATGATGTCTGGTTCCACAAGCACTTCACCATAGGTGCTATTGAAGCGGCGGACAAGCTCGCGGGTTATCTCAAGCATTGGCTTTTGGTCCTCACCAGCAGGAACGATATCGGCTTTGAAAAGAGTGATGTCGGCAGCTTGACTCACAGGGTAACAGAAGAATCCTAATGGTATGTTTGCTTCGAAGTTGCGCATCTTAATCTCTGTCTTCACCGTTGGGTTGCGCTCCACACGACTCACTGTAATGAGGTTCATCAAGTAAGTTGTGAGTTCGGCGAGCTCAGGAATATGACTCTGGATGAAAATGATGCATTTCTCGGGGTCAAGACCTGCCGAGAGATAGTCGAGAGCAACCTCAATGATATTCTGACGTATCTTTTCGGGGTTGTCGGCATTGTCGGTCAAGGCCTGAACATCGGCCATAAAGACAAACATTTTCTCATAATCACCTGCGTTCTGCAGTTCAACACGTCGGCGAAGCGAGCCCACATAGTGACCTAAGTGGAGCTTACCGGTAGGGCGGTCGCCTGTAAGAATTACTTTCTTCATATAAATAATATTTTAATTCTAATTCTAAAGAAAGTGCAAAATTACACAAAATCGACGACATAACAAAAAGCATTCTTGATAAGACATGTATTTTCTTTGAAATTAATAGAATCATCACTATTTTTTGTGTGTGTTTATCACTTTTTGTTGTTTTTTCTTTGTCGTTTGTGTGAAAATTTGTAATTTTGCTTGTTTTTAGGAAAAAATAAAAGGACAAAGACATAACCAACTTATTTAATAACTAATATGTATTGATATGAAAAAATTAATTACTCTATTTGGATTGTTCGCACTCTTGTTGATTGGTGCTAACAAAGTTAATGCACAACGTGCTTCGTTTAATGCCGAATTCACCCAGGAAGACTATCGTGGTGAAGAGGTTGTAAGAACTAATACAGTCAATGTTGTTTGGGATGACGCTACAGGTGTGTTGACAATTAACAATTTCTATTCTAATGAAATGGTCAATGACCAAGTTGTTAATCTCGTAATCCCATCTTACGCTACTGAGACCTCAAGTCCCACTACCCTCACTTGGGAAAGCGACACCAAGGCCAACTTCACCTGGCGCGCCTACTCGATGGGGCAGAGCGATTTGTTTGAAAGTTTGCCTTTCTCTTATGCCTCATTCCGCACCTACAAGGCTGCTGTAGTAGCTCGCTTCCAGCATGTAAACTCTCCGGTAAGAATGTATGACCCCACTACCAACACTCTCCCAGCCACCAGCAATTATGCTTACTATGGTGGCCAAGATTGTCACGGTACTATCGACTTAGAGGCTGGAACTATTGATATCACCAACCCCTGGGGATGCGTGATTGGCAACAATAACTGGAACAACATGAGTGCATCTGTAGTAATTGAGTATTTTGAACGCTCTCACATGTCACGCACTACAACCGCAATTAATGGCATAAATACTGATGCTCAAGTAGTAAGCATTCGTTACTTCAACACTCTCGGTGTTGAGTCAGCCACTCCTTTCGATGGAGTAAACATCATCGTTAAAGAGTACAGCAACGGACAGAAAACTACTTCAAAGCAGATAATTAGATAATTTTAATCAATCAATAAAAGGGTGTATCAGAATGTTGATTATCATGCATTTTGGCACACCCTTTTATTGCAAATAGATGAGAATAAATATGAAGCGTTTTCATGTTTTTCTCTGATTTCAAAATTTTAATTTGTATTTTTATACTTTTATGAGAAAATTCTTTTCTTTATCGTTTTTTGTCGCTTTGTTTGCAATACTTGTGACAAATAATATAGCAAAGGCACAACCAGCTTCGTTTACACAGGACTTCTTGCAGGAAGATTACCGTAACGGCCAAGTTGTGAGAACAAATACTGTAACTGTTGTTTGGGATGCATCAACCCAGCAATTGACATTTAATAACTTTTATAGGAATACTGATATTGTAAATACTTCTTCGGCAGTTGTGAATTTGCCCATTAATTATGGGGCAAGTACAACATCACTGACTTGGGAGAGTGATACTAAAGCTTCTTTCACTTGGCGAGTTGCATATTTGGGCAAAACCACGAAATTCAGTTGGACTGGTTATCAACATGCTCTTGTTTCTCACATGATTTATTATCAGCAAGGTGTTACAACAATTTATAATGAGAGAATTTATTATACTTATTCAGGAGGAACTGATTGTCATGGTACAATAGATTTAGAAAAAGGAGAGATAACACTTGATAACCCTTGGGGATGTGTGATTGCTCAAGGTACTTATTGGTATACACCCAGTAGTTCTCGTGTGGTTGAGTATTTTGAACGCTCAAAGATGACAATTATCAAAACCGATCTCGTCGATATTGTAAACGATGGCACAGTCGGTGAGGAATATGAGGTTTATGACGACCTTGTGGGTGTTACAACAGTTGATGGTGTGCTTAGTGCGCCAATGGGAGTGAGTAGGAATTCTAATGCGTTCTTGATTGACAAGGGTCGATATAAACTTGACTTGGACCTAAGCAACAACTCTCTCACTGTTTCACAAAGTGCCGATGAAATTACAGGTTTCGTTGATAATGGAAGTCATCCCACTTACTATGTTCTTGGCCAAGCAAATGAAAATGACTGGAACCCAACTGTTGGCCAGCCAATGGCGACCACCGATGGTGTGCATTATAGTGCGGTTGTGAATTTTGATGGTCGTAGCGACAATCAGAATACTTTCAGCCTCACCAGTGGATTGGCACAGAATAACGATCAAGGTGGTTGGGATTATGTTAATGGTTCTTGCCGTCTTGGTCCCTCTTATAATGACTATACCGTGACTTTGGGTGCTGTTCTCTTTGCAAAGGACTTGGGTAAGTATAAATATCCATCGCAGATTAGTGACGGACAAATTGATTTTTTAGGTCAAGTAGCAGCTGAATATGCTGGAAACACCAAACTTCAGCCAGTTGCCGATTTTGACCAGAGCAACTGGGTGATGCTTACTGGAGTTGCCGATCCCGACGACTATGTGGGAAAGATAATCAAGGGCAAGAGCATCACTGGCAAGCTCGTTGACAAGGTTAACCCCACTATTGCAGTGACTTCGACTCCGGTGGTCGGTGATGATACCCCTTACGAACCCAACATCTATATTATGCCAAGTTTTAATGAGGATTACTATGAATCCAATAGCCATTTCTTCTTCGTGACACCTAAGGTTCAGGAATATGCCTACATTACTTGGGCATGCTACAACGCTGCCGACGGCAATTTCTACACTATGAGTGACGGTAATACCAGCAATCTCACAGGTGGTATCAAGGTGAACTGGGATTATTACCCAGCAGGAAATCCTCAAGATGGATATGTCTATGAGTTTGATGCAATATTGAGAAAAGTGGCGCCTGCTGCCAGTGGTGCTCCGCTTCTTAAAGATGGCAATCAGAGTGAGCCTGTTACTGATGACCTATCGGCCGAGTATATAGTTTATCCATTACGCTTAATAGATGTTCCCACCGCCATCAACACTGTTGAGACATCAGGCAAGATTGTTAGCATTAAATATTACAACATGCTTGGCATTGAGAGCTCTACTCCTTTCAACGGTGTGAACGTTGTTGTAACCACATACGACAATGGCAATCGCACCACATCTAAGAAACTTTATAAATGACCAAATCATAAATACATCAAAACAATGAAAAAACATCTGTTTCTTATCTTACTGCTTGCGTTGGCTACGACCAATGTGTCGTGGGCTGCTTCGGCATTTACTGCCGAGAAGCTTGCAAGCATCAACATCGAGATGGACCGTGACATCCAGACGGGTGCCACAACCGGTTGCAACCGCGTGTCGATGGCCTATACTGGAGGCACCAGTCGCGTGACGGTTTCTAACTATTTCGCTCAAGGTAGCGACCTCACGTTCAGTGTGAACTGGGCCGCCAACACCATTCAGTTTATGCCACAGGCGGTTTACACTTACCAGTATGAGCAATACACTTGCTACCTTTATGTGGTTGCTCAGTCGGTGGTGAACAATGAAAATGTGAACACTATTCTCAATACTTCTCTCTCAGGTCGTGTTAACTCCAGCGGTTTCACTATTTCCACCACTTGGAACCTGGCTTTGATATATTACGACCCCGACAATGACGCCTATGTGAATGCTGGAGCGATGTATAACAACGGCATGTACACCCAGTTCATTGCCAGCAATGCAACTATGAGCTATGATGAGGTTGACTTCGACAGTGATGACCACGTTTACAACACAGGTAACGTGGCTTCATTTCCCGTTTACCTATATTACTATAATAATAAGGTGACGATTTACAACTTCCTCGACTATGGTTTTGTGCCGGAGTTCACTCCTGGAGAGGACAAGAACACATGGCTTAACCCCAACCAAGTGCTCACCAGCTATAAAGACAACCAGACGGGCATTACCTATGACTTCGGTCTATATAATTGGGTGCAGAATGCTGATGGCTATGCCGATGTCGTAACCACTGATGACGCTAAGGCGGTGGTGACATCGGAGACGGTGTTTGACATGGGCAACATCACCCTTGCCGATCCAGTGAAAGATGGAATGGGCTTCATTGGTGGAAATGCTAAGGTTGTGCTCAGCAGCGGAACTTTGCCCTTTGAGGAACCAATTATTCCTGGCGATGTGAATGCCGACAAGAAAGTTAACGTCACCGATGTGATGTGCGTGGCTAACTATATCGTGGGCATCACTCCCGAGGTGTTTGTCGAGGAAGCTGCCGACGTGAACGCAAGCGGCTCAATCAACATCACCGACTTGATTGCTATCGCCAACATTGCTGTGGGCAATACTGCGGCACCAGCACTGAATGCTCCTAAGGCCGCCACTAGCGATGTGCTTAGCCTCGGCGATTACGACCCCGCCACAGGCACTATCGCTATTGCTCTTGACAACGCCACTGCTTACGCTGGCTTCCAGATGGACATCACCCTGCCACAAGGTCTCACACTTGAGGATGTCGAGCTTACTGGGCGCGCCGCATCTCACATGTTGATGACCGGTGTTAATCCCGACGGCTCGGTGCGCTTGCTTGGCTTCTCGCTCGACAATGCTGAGATAGCTGCTGGCAGCGATGCCATTATAACCTTGAAAGTTAAAAACAACTCTTCGCTTAATGCTAACGACAATATCACCATCAGCGATATATTCTTCACTCAGTACAACGCGGTGGAGAGCGTGTTGCCTAATGTGACTGCCAATACTACTGTTGTCACCGCAATCGCTCAAGTTGGTACCGACGGTGAGGGCGTTAATGTCTATGACATGAAGGGCGTACTCCTGCGTCAAGGAGTAAACCCTGCCGAGGCCACTAAGGGTCTCCCAACCGGAGTTTATGTAATTAACGGCAAGAAGGTGCTTGTAAAATAATTGACACACCTTAATTGAAAAGTTCTGTTAGATATGAAAAAGCTATTTCATATTTTAACCATAATGTTGGTGGCTGGAGCAGTGAATGCTCAGGCGGCTAATCAGTTGCATATCGATGATTTTTCCATTCAGGCTGGCGACACAATTACCGTGCCAGTCTTGCTTGACAATCCCGACAACGACTTTGCCGCCTTCCAGTTTGATCTTTATATGCCTACGGGACTTAGCGTTGCCGAAGGTGGGTTCAAACTGGGCGAACGCGCATCAAGTTCGCACCAACTTATGACAAATGTCAACGGCGACCACACTACGGTGATGGCTTTCAGTTTCCCTGCCACCAATTTCACAGGACAGAGTGGGGCAGTGCTGACCATCGATGTAGTAGCAGCGCCCGACTTTGATGGTCAAGCTGTTATCAATGTTAAAAACATCGCACTCACAACAGCCGATGCTCATGAGCACAGTCATCCCAACATTGCCGTGAATGTGACTGCCCAAGGTTTCATCGTGTTGGGCAATGAGTTCTATATGAATGATTTTGACATTGCACCAGGCTCCACTCTCCATGTGCCTGTTGTCCTTGATAATCATGCGAGTGCGATAGCAGGATTCCAGTTCGACATGTATCTGCCTGAAGGCATTTCAACTAATGCCAGTTCTTTCACCCTGAGCAACCGAAAAGGAGAAACCCACCAACTGGTTGCCAACAGAAATGGCGACCACTGGAGCGTAGTGGCATTTGGATTTCCTACAACCGATTTCAGTGGCGACAGTGGCGACATTATGTATATCGACCTCACTGCAAGCAAGTCGTTTACTGGCAATGCAATAATTTCGTTCCGCAATGTTATTCTCGCCACCAGCGATGCTCACGAAAGCCCAGTTGACGACTTTGATGTTAACGTCACTGCCAATGGCGTGTATGTCCCAAGTGATCATCTGATTATCGAGGACTTCTCTATTAAGCCCGGAAAGACTAAAATCATGCCAGTTCTGCTCGAGAATGAAGTGACACAGTTTAGCGGTATCAGCTTTGAGATAGTCATCCCCGACGGCCTGACTGTTGCCGAAGATGCCTTTGAGCTTACCGACCGTGCACCTAATCACAACCTGAATATCACTGCTCTTAGCGATAATAGCTACAAGATTGAAGTTAAAGGCAAGTATGGACGTCTTTTCACTGGAACAACAGGTGCAGTCCTGAACATTGAAGTTGCAGCCGACCGCACATTCGAGGGACAGGCAGTTATCAATGTGAGCAATGTGCGACTGCTTGAGCCAAACAACGATGTCACCACTCTCGACAACTTCGATGTTACTGTAACTGCCGATGGCGTGTATGTACCAGAGAATCTCTTCTATATTGATGATTTTGAGATCACGCCGGGACAAACTCTGCAAGTGCCTGTTATAATGGACAACGAGGCGACTCCTGTTGCAGGCTTCCAGCTCAAGTTGGAGTTGCCCAATGGTCTCACAGCGTCTCCACAGGGAGTAACTTTGAGTGACCGGAAGAGCGAGACTCACCAGGTGGTAGCGAACATGAATGGCAACATTCTTTCAATTGCCGCCTTCAGCTTCCCAGCAGTCAATTTCACCGGCAACTCAGGCGAGGTGATGTATATCAACATCACTGCAAGTCGCGACTTCTCGGGAACTGCTACAATACATGTTACCGATGTGGTTCTCTCCAGTGCCGATGAGATTGAGACAGTGATTGATGACTTTGATGTTAATGTCACTGCCAATGGTGTTTATGTTCCAAGTGACAATCTAACCATCAGCGACTTTGCCATTGCTCCAGGACGCTCAACGCAAGTACCAGTAGTACTCACCAACGAGACAGTCCTGGTTAATGCCGTAGAGTTTGACCTTGAACTTCCCCAGGAGCTTACTGTTGCCAACCAGGCAAGACTTGGAGAGCGTGCCAATGGACACATGGTTACATTAACACCACAAGGCTCAATGATGCATGTTGTGGAATCGAGCAATCCTGTGGCGGCTTTCACAGGCGATGATGGAAACATCATGTACCTGAAAGTCAATGCTACAAGAGAGTTCACTGGTTCGACAGTCATGAATGTCAAAAACGTTGTTCTTAAGACCGATGGTGAAGACATCACTATCGATGACTTTGCGGTAGTAGTTACCGCAAGTGGACCATACGTGCCAGTCGACACGCTCTACATTGATGACTTCAGCATTGAGCCAGGAAAGACGATGAGCATACCTGTGATTATGGATAATGAAATCACCAATATTGCTGCGGTGCAGTTTGATATCGCTATGCCGTCCGAGCTGTCTATTCCTCAAGCCGACAATGGCGATTACAGCATACAACTCACCGACCGCATGAGTGACAACCACTACATCATTGCCAATTCCAAGGCCAATGGTGACATCCGTGTGGTTGCAGTGAGCTTTCCGCCAGCCGACTTCACAGGAAATAGTGGAGCAATAATGAACATCGACATGAAGGCAATTGAGGAATTCACCGGAACGACTGAGTTCACAGTGAAAAATGTGGTACTGACTTCGGCCGACGCACACACCGAGGTATCGGTGCCTGACTTTGTGGTGATTGTGACCGCAGTCAAGGGCAGCAACCATGTCCTTGGCGATGTAAACTGCGATGGAGTGGTGACAAGTGCCGACATCACAGCACTTTACAATTATCTCCTCAACGGAGATGAAGCATTCATCACAACCAGCGATGTCAATGGAGACGGATCTATAACAAGTACCGATGTGACAGTAATCTACAACATTCTTCTGGAAGAATAGCCTTATATTCCATAACATGAAAAAACGCTACGATGGGCTTATAAAGCATTATCGTAGCGTTTTTGTATTAATAAATAACTCACAAACTGTTATATCATGTGTTTATGTGAATTTATGTAATACTAATCTCAAGTTTTTCATAACAAAATTTTTGATTTGAAGTTTTTTGAGTAATTTTGCACAATTATTAAACAAACTCATTACATTGATAATATGAAGAAAAGAGTAATGCTGGTTTTCGGCACTCGTCCCGAAGCTATAAAAATGGCTCCTCTTGTGAAATGCCTGCAGCAGCAGAGCGACAAATTTGAGCCTATCGTTTGTGTTACAGGGCAACACAGAGAGATGCTCGACCAAGTATTGAAAATCTTTGAGATTGAACCTGATTATGACCTGAATATAATGAAGCAAGGTCAAGATTTATATGATGTTACCTCAAAGGTGCTCCTCGGCATGCGTGATGTACTCAATGCTGATAAACCCGACATTGTTCTTGTCCATGGCGACACATCTACAAGTACAGCAGCTGCCTTGGCGGCATTCTATCAACAGATTCCAGTGGGACATGTCGAGGCAGGACTGAGAACGTACAACATCTACAGCCCCTGGCCCGAGGAAATGAATCGACAAATCACAGGTCGTATAGCCACACTCGATTTTGCCCCAACTTTTCTGAGCCGCCAGAATCTTCTTAACGAAGGGGTAGGGGATGAACATATTTTTGTTACAGGTAATACTGTTATCGATGCTTTACACATTGTTGTGAACAAGATTAAAAACGACAAGCAATTAAATAATAATCTTACTTCTAAACTCAAAGAACAAGGCTATGATGTCTCAAGACTTGATGAAGACCGCAGGTTGGTACTCATCACTGGTCACAGACGTGAAAACTTTGGCGATGGATTTATCAATATTTGCAAGGCTATAAAACACTTGAGTGAGAAATATCACGATGTTGACTTTGTTTATCCCATGCACCTGAATCCCAATGTGCGCAAACCCATTCACAAGATTTTTGGTGAAAATCTCAACAATCTTGGCAACTTGTTCTTTATAGAACCTCTTGAATATCTTGATTTCGTATTTCTTATGGAGAAATCTGCAATTGTCTTGACCGACAGCGGAGGCATTCAGGAAGAGGCTCCTGGCCTTGGCAAGCCCGTGCTGGTGATGCGTGACACAACCGAGCGCCCCGAGGCTCTTGATGCAGGAACAGTGAAATTGGTTGGCACCAACTATCAATTGATTGTCGACAATGTTTCTATGCTCTTGGATGATAAAAAAGAATATGAAAAGATGAGCCGTGCCAATAATCCCTACGGAGACGGCAAGGCGTCTCAACGAATAGCCGACACACTAAATAGTTTCAATCGATAATAATTAAATATATTATGAAAGGCAAAATATTAGTAGCTGGTGGAATGGGATTTATTGGTTCTCACACCACTGTAGAACTTCAAAATGCAGGTTATGAAGTAGTTATTATTGACAATCTCTCTAACAGCAATGCCGATGTGCTTGACGGCATTGAAAAAATCACTGGTATTAGACCCGCTTTTGTAAAAGGCGATTGCACCGATATTGCCACTTTAAGGCGTTTGTTTGACGAACATCAAGGTATCAACGGTATCATTGACTTTGCAGCAAGTAAAGCAGTGGGGGAGAGCGTGCAAAAACCAATAATGTACTATCGCAACAACCTGAACATCCTGTTGAACCTGCTGGAAATTATGCCTGAGTATGGAGTTAAGGGATTCGTGTTCTCTTCATCGTGCACTGTATATGGTGAGCCCGACTCAAATCCTATTACCGAAGATGCCCCAACAAAAAAAGCGACCTCTCCTTACGGAGCCACAAAACAGGTCTCGGAAGATATTATTGCCGATGTAATAAAAAGCGGAAGCCCTATAAAAGCAGTCCTCTTGAGGTATTTCAATCCCATAGGCGCACATCCCAGTGCCGAGATAGGCGAGTTGCCTAATGGTGTTCCAGCCAACTTGGTGCCTTATCTCACTCAAACAGCAATTGGTGTGCGAAAAGAACTGAGCATTTTTGGAGATGACTATGACACCCCCGATGGCTCCTGCATACGCGACTTTATCAATGTTGTCGACTTGGCAAAAGCTCATGTGAAAGCTCTTGAAAGAATGCTTGAAGACAAGAGCGATGAACCTCTCGAAGTTTTCAACATTGGAACAGGTGAAGGAGCTTCGGTATTGCAACTGCTTGCTGCCTTTGAGAAAGCGACAGGAGTGAAAGTTCCTCACAAAATCGTGGGACGACGCGAAGGTGATATCGTTAAGATTTGGGCCGACCCTAAGAAAGCCAACGAGGTGCTTGGATGGAAAGCTCAGGAATCACTCGAAGATACCATGCTGAGTGCATGGAAATGGCAAAAACGTCTACGCGAAAAAGGTATAATGTGATAATGGGCGTCACTCTTACTCCAATAACATCTTTATTTATATAAACAAGTGAAAAATATAAGAAACTTCTGTATAATTGCTCACATTGATCACGGCAAGAGCACTTTGGCCGACCGATTGCTCGAGTTTACAAAGACGGTTGGTGCCAAGGAAATGCAAAACCAGGTTCTTGATGACATGGACTTGGAGCGCGAGCGCGGCATTACCATCAAAAGCCATGCCATTCAAATGGATTATGCTTTTAATGGAAAAAACTACACACTGAACCTCATTGACACTCCTGGACATGTCGACTTCTCCTACGAGGTGTCTCGTTCCATTGCCGCATGCGAAGGTGCACTGCTTGTTGTCGATGCCACTCAAGGTGTTCAGGCGCAAACCATTAGCAATCTTTACATGGCCATTGACAACGGGTTGGAAATAATTCCTGTCATCAATAAGATCGACATGGACAGTGCCCATCCCGATGAGGTGGAAGACGAGATAGTAGAACTCCTGGGATGCAACCCCGAAGAGATAATAAGAGCCAGTGCACGCACAGGCGAAGGCATACCCGCAATTCTGGAAGCCATCGTTAACCGTATACCATCGCCAACAGGTGACCCCGAAGCTCCACTGCAGGCACTTATCTTTGATTCGGTTTTCAATCCATTCCGCGGTATTATTGTCTATTTCAAAATAATCAATGGCTCTATTCGAAAAGGCGATCTTGTGAAGTTTGTTAACACAGGGAAACAATATAACGCCGATGAGATTGGAGTCCTCAAACTCCAGATGGCGCCACGCGACCTGCTTGCCACAGGTACCGTGGGATATATAATATCCGGTATAAAAACTTCGGCCGAGGTGAGAGTGGGCGACACCATCACTCATGTAGCAGCTCCTTGTGAGAAAGCTATTGAGGGATTCCAGGAGGTGAAACCAATGGTGTTTGCTGGCGTATATCCTATCGATCCTGAGGATTTTGAGAACCTTAGGACATCATTGGAAAAACTGCAGCTCAACGATGCCTCGTTGACATTCACTCCAGAGTCATCAGTTGCGTTGGGATTTGGTTTCCGTTGCGGCTTCTTAGGGTTGCTACACATGGAGATAGTACAGGAACGATTGAGTCGTGAGTTCAATATGGAAGTCATAACAACAGTGCCAAATGTCTCCTATAAAGTATATGATAAAAAGGGCGTTATGACCGAGGTGCATAATCCTGCCGGTTTGCCTGACCCCACACTCATTGAGCACATTGAGGAACCATATATCAGAGCTTCTATCATTACTCAAAGTGAATTTATGGGTCCCATCATAACTTTGTGCCTTGGGAAACGTGGCGAACTCGTTAAGCAAGACTACATCTCTGGCAACAGAATGGAGCTTACTTTTGATATTCCTTTGGGAGAAATTGTGATAGATTTCTATGATAAACTAAAGAGTATCTCTAAAGGATATGCGTCATTCGACTATTACATCCATGATTTCAGAGACTCTAAGCTTATAAAGATGGACATTTTGCTTAATGGACAGCCAGTTGACGCCCTCAGCTCTTTGATACATGTCGACAACGCTGTCTCGTTGGGACGCAGAATGTGCGAGAAACTAAAAGAACTTATCCCAAGACAGCAATATGATATTGCCATACAAGCTGCTATCGGCGCTAAAATCATTGCAAGAGAAACTGTTAAACAGGTAAGAAAAGATGTGACAGCCAAATGTTATGGTGGAGATGTGAGCCGCAAGCGCAAGCTTCTCGAGAAACAAAAAGCTGGTAAAAAGCGAATGAAACAGATTGGCACAGTACAAGTTCCACAGAAGGCCTTCCTCGCTGTTTTGAAGCTCGATTGACACCTTATTTCATCATTTTGCTTGGTAAAACTATCATATATTTTAAGGCAGATTCTTTAAGGTAAGAATCTGCCTTAATTTTTGGACGTCTTTATTTTGTCATTTTATTTAAAAATAACTCAATATCTTGATGTTTATTGCAAGAAATGTAGTATCTTTGTAGGTTAAAATAATTATCGGCGTGTCTGTGAGGATTGAGGCATATTTTCGCTGGATTTGCAGCACGTCAAGTGAAATTTTAAATAAATTGAGATGAACAACGATCGAATTATTGACATCAATATCGAAAATGAAATGAAATCGAGTTACATTGATTATTCAATGTCGGTTATCGTTTCACGTGCGCTTCCTGATGTTAGAGACGGCTTCAAGCCAGTACACAGGCGCGTACTTTTCGGTATGGAAAAACTTGGTAACTTTTCTAATGCTCCTTACAAAAAGTCGGCACGCATCGTAGGTGATGTGCTTGGTAAATACCATCCTCATGGCGACTCGTCGGTCTATCTTGCGATGGTGCGTCTTGCTCAAAACTGGGCAATGAGATACACCCTGGTTGATGGACAGGGCAACTTTGGCTCAGTCGATGGTGATAGCCCTGCAGCTATGCGTTATACCGAGGCTCGTCTGGGCAAGATGGGCGAGGAGATGATGCGTGACATGGACAAAGATACCGTTAATTTTGTGCCAAACTTTGACAACACTCTCGATGAACCCGAGGTGTTGCCAACACGCTTTCCCAACCTGCTCGTTAATGGAGGTTCGGGTATTGCCGTGGGTATGGCAACAAATATGGCTCCACACAACCTCACCGAGTCGATTAACGCCTGTCTTGCAATGCTTGAGGACCCTGAAATTGACACCGAAGGTTTGATGAAGTACATCATTGCCCCCGACTTTCCGACAGGTGGTATCATTCATGGCTATCAAGGGGTTAAAGATGCTTTTGAGACAGGACGTGGACGCATTGTCATCAGGTCTAAAGCCGAGATTGAAAGCGAAAACGGGAAAGATAAAATCGTTGTGACCGAGATTCCTTACAACGTAAACAAACGAGAACTTATCGAGAACATAGCCTCTTTGGTAGAGGACAAGCGCATCGACGGAATCTCAAATATCAATGACGAGAGCGATCGACATGGCATGCGCATTGTAATCGATGTGAAGAAAGATTTCAATGCAAGTGTTCTGCTGAACAAGCTTTACAAGATGACCGAATTGCAGTCGTCATTCAGCGTCAACAATGTGTGTCTTGTTAAAGGTCGTCCTCAGACAGTCACTCTGAAAGACATGCTCTATTATTTCCTCGAGCATCGTCATGAAGTTGTGATTAGACGCACCGAGTTTGAGCTCAAAAAAGCCAAAGAACGTGCTCACATTCTTGAAGGTTTGATCATTGCAAGCGACAACATCGATGAAGTAATCCACATCATTCGTAGCAGTAAGACAACCGACGAAGCACGTCAGCGCTTGGGAGAACGTTTCAATCTTGATGATATTCAAACTCGTGCAATCGTAGAAATGCGACTGCGTCAACTCACCAATCTTGAGCAAGACAAGTTGCATGCCGAGATGGAAGAATTGTTGAAAACCATCAAGCATCTGGAAGAGATATTAACCAATCCTGACGTCTGCCGAAAGGTAATTGAAGATGAACTGATTGAGGTTCGCGACAAGTTCGGTGACGAACGACGCACTCAAATAGAGTATGCTGCCGAGGAAATGAATGCCGAGGATTTCTACCCCGACGATCCCATGATTATCACAATTTCGCACTTTGGTTACATCAAGCGCACTCCATTGAGCGAATATCGTACTCAAAATCGTGGCGGTGTAGGTGCCAAGGGCAGCGCGACACGCGATGAGGACTTCATCGAGTATATCTATGAGGCCACCAACCACAACTACATGCTCTTCTTCACAGCTCTGGGACGTTGCTACTGGTTGCGTGTCTTTGAGATTCCAGAAGGTGCTAAAAATTCTAAGGGACGAGCAATACAGAATGTGCTCAACATAGGTCCAGAGAACCGCATTTATGCATTTATAAGAGCAACAAAACTTAAAGACCCCGAATATAATCAAAATCACTATATAGTATTCGGTACCAAGAATGGTATTGTTAAACGCACCAAATTATCGGAATTCTCGCGTCCACGCACCAATGGCGTTAACGCTCTCAACATCCGTGAAGACGACCAGCTCATCGGTGCAGTACTTACCGAAGGCGACAGTGAAATTGTTCTTGCCAATCGCAATGGTCGTGCTATTCGCTTCTCGGAGACAAAAGTAAGACCGATGGGGCGCACTGCTACCGGTGTCAAGGGTATGACTCTTGATGGAGGCGATGATGCTGTTGTTGGCATGATATGTATGCGCACTAACGCCCAAGACGATGTTCTCGTGCTTTCTGAGCAAGGTATGGGCAAGCGCTCTAAGCTCGATGACTACCGTATCACCAATCGCGGTGCCAAGGGTGTCAAGACAATAAACATTACTGAAAAAACTGGCAAGCTTATTGCAATACGTAATGTTAATGACAGCAATGACATTGTTATCATTAACAAATCAGGTATCACCATACGCCTCAAAGTTGCTGACCTGAGAGTTCAAGGACGTGCAACTCAAGGCGTAAGGCTCATCAATCTTGAAAAGAAAAACGACGAGATAGCTTCGGTTTGCAAAGTAGATACCGACCCCGAAAAGATTGAGGAGTATATCCCCGACGGTGAAGGGTTACAGCAAGATTTCAACTTTGAGAACAATGGAGAAATTGATCAAAAAAAGCTTGACGAATTAAACGAAAACAACGATTCGCAGTCTTATGACAAAGAAGAAGAGGAAGGTAAATCACCTCTCAACGATTAATATTATATTTTAAAACGAGATAACTAAACAAATTTTTAAACTATAAACATTTTAGAATTATGAAAAAGTTTTTCTTATTTGTAGCTTGTGCATCACTTATGGCGATGGGAGCTTTCGCACAAGACTCAAAGGCTCTCTTCAATGAGGCACAAACTGCCTATAATGGCTACTTCTTGAAGGCACAAAGCGGCAATCTCGATGGTGATGCTGCTCAAAGTCTACAAGCAAGCTTCGATCTTTTTACTCAGGCACTTGCTTGCGACACAATCTATGAGACCAACAAGGATGGCACACCTAAAATCGACAAGAAGACTGGCTTGCAAAAATTCAAAACCAAAGTTTCTGGCGATGTTATCAAGGCGTTTGAAAGAATGATCGAACAAAGCGACTTCCTCATTGTTGGCGAATACTACCGTGGCGCAGAGGACTATCACAATGCAGCAATCTCTTATGGTCGCAATGCCGATTTGCTTCAATCAAGGTTTGCTAAAAACGTTCCCGATTCAACGCTTGCTGAGACTTTCTTCTTACAAGGATTTGCAAACTATTTTGACAAAGACTACAAGAACTGTATCATCAATATGGCTAAAGCAAAGGAACTGGGTTACACTGCTAACAACATCGACCAGTTCATCGAAGATGCTCCCAACCAGATCATCCAACAATATGTGAACCAAAACGACTTTGCCAGCGCCAATGCGGCCATCGACCAGTTGATTACAATTATACCATCAGATTTGAATCTTTACACTATGAAGGCGCGTGTTCAGGAAATTGAAAAAGGGTTCCAGGCCGCAATTCCAGCCTATGAGACAGCACTTGCTAAAGATCCAAACAATGCTTTCACAAATTACTGCATGGGTGCGGGTTACACTGAAATAGTCAACCAGGCCATTATGGACTCTAAGGCAATTACCGAGGCTCAACTTGCCAAGGAAATAGTAAACCTTCTCGACAAGCCCATTGAGTACCTTAGCAAGGCGGTTTCACTGAACAACAACATCTCGCCCGAGGTTCTTGCTGATGCCAAGCAGAAATTAGAAGTTCTTGTCAAATACAGAGATCTTGCTAAACAATAAATAGAAATTTTAATATTTAATTATTTACAACGCTGTGCACTGCATGCTTATGTATTGTTGTGCACAGCGTTTGACTAATTGATGTGATGCGAAAAATTGTTATAGCGATATTTGTCATGTTTGCTGGGTTCAACTTGGTTTATGCTCAGCAACGCATTGTCAACGAGGTAAAGAAAGAGATTAGCGGTCTCACTCTAACAATCGACAGCTATAAGAACTCCTTAAAGAAAATTTCCAAAGCATTAGAACACGAAGAAACTAAAGAAAAAGCCGAGACCTGGTGGCTGGCTGGTAAAATCCAATACTCCATCTACGACATGATGATGAATAATAAAGCTTCGGGTGAGAAAGTGAACCCTCTTGAAGCAGGTCTCGCTTTAATCGATGGTTATGATAAATTTCAAGTAGCACTTGTAAACGACTCGGTGATTGTGACCGACAAGAAAGGCAATCCTGTTATTGATAAAAAAACCAAGAAGTATAAAGTGAAAACTAAATATTCACAAGATATCATGAATAGGATAGTGGCCCACATGGTAGACTACAGTGCTGTCGCTGGCGATTTTTATCTTGCCAATGACTGGCTGAATGCATATAGAGCTTGGGATATATATTGCGAGATAGCAACAAGTGAATGGGCAAAGAAGAAAAAAATAGCAGAACCCGACTCAGTGATAGGTTATAACAGGTTTTTCCAAGGCCTTGCCGCTTATCAGGCCAAAGACTATGATAAAGCAATTATTCAACTTGCCAATGCACGAAATCTTGGATATCGCAAGAAAGCTTTATACGATACCTGGATTGATGCTTTGATACAACAACAAGACACCATCTACCTTGTGAGTGTGGCTCATGAGGCACATGACATGCTTGGAGCTAATGACCCACGATATGTTCACATTCTCATCAATCACTACTTGAAAACCAAAAACTATGATGAAGCTAACAATTTGCTTGATGAAGTGATTGAAAGCGATTCATTAGTTGCCGATTACTATGACCTCAAAGGCCGACTCGTAGAGATAGAACATGGCATAGACAATTCAGTTCCTTATTATCAAAAAGCGATAGAAATCAATCCAGAACATCCTATGGCACTTTTCGATTTGGGCAATGCACTTTACAACAAAGCTATCATAATTAATGACCAAAGGTCGACCGAAGCAAGAAATCTGTATGCCGAGGCTCTGCCTTATCTTGAGAAAGCCTACAAAATCATGCCCATGAATGAGGTCTTGAAGAACATTTTAAGCCGCATTTATTATGTCATGGGAAGCAGTAAACTCGACTCATTATAGTATCCTCGCAACAATAGTCACCGAAGTGTCACACTACTCAAATCTCATTGTTGAGGTGGGTTTTATCGATGATATTATGTAAGACGGTCCAATCAAAGTTAAATAAGAAACTATAACAATAGCCACATTCAGAACTATCAATGCTTGTAAATTGATATCGACAGGCACATAATTCATATAATAGGCTTCTGGGTCAAGTTTTATAAGATGAAAATATTTTTGTATGATTGATAGACTTAGGCCCAAAAGATTACCAATAATGATAGATTTGATTATTATCTTTTGAGTCAAGTAAATAAAAATGTTTCTTATTGAGCCATTGGTTGCTCCCATGGCTTTAAACAGTCCTATCATCTTTATTCGCTCGAGAACCACCATGAGCAACACTGAAATCAAAGTAAATGATGACACTATAATCATCAACACCAATATAATGACAACGTTCATGTCAAGCATATCAAGCCATGTGAAATAAGAGATATTGTTTTGACGGGTGCTTGTGACGTTGTAAACAGTTGATGAATTGTTGTCGGCTACCGATTGTTGAGCTAAGAGACTATACAACTTATAAGTCTGGCTCTCAATATTATTGAGATCTTTAATATTGACGCCAACGTAGTTTCCCACGTCTTTAGGCCATCCATTAACACTTTGCAATAATGCAATATTTCCCACGATAAAAGCTTTGTCAAAAGTGTCGAAGTCGGTGTTGAAGATGCCCACGATCTTGCATTTCCTTACTTTAACTTTATTATCAATAAAATAAGTAAAGATCTTATTGTTGACATCAAGTTTGAGCTGATTGGCAACACTCTGAGATATTATAATCTCCTGGGTGCTGTCTTGATTCTGAAATGACGGCACTCGGCCTTTGACAAGGTGTTTTTGTAGAAAAGAAAAGTCATATTTTTTATCTACACCCCTGAAATGAAGCCCTTTAAAATCATTGTCGGTCTTCAAAATTGCCGGTTTCTCGGCTAACAATGAATAGTTCTTTATGTCTTTTAATAAAGACTTGTCGCTATTTAAGGCTTTGTTTATTTCTTTAAAATCAATGGCCGAATAATTATCATCTATACCTATAGCTCCATTAGTTATTTTTAAATGAGCATCAAGGCTGTTGATTTTTGAGGTTATTTCATTCTTGAAACCAAGCACAATGAAAATTGACAGTATCATTATAACAATAGCAAGAACAATACCCGTCAGGGCAACATTGAGACTTGGCTTACCTGTTTTCCCGCTATTGCCTAATTTCAATCTTGATGCTATGAAGAATTCAAATCTCATTCTGTTTACACCTTTGATAACCGTAATAATTTGCAAAAATAATTATTTTTTCTTCATCACTGCCATTTTTAGTTTTATTTTATTACTCAATTTATTAATTTTGCACTCCCAAACTAAAAGTTAGACTAAATGTTAAGAAAATTATTGGTTGTAATAATATCTCCTAAAGTTGGCTGGCAAATCATAGACGACAGCAGCAACTCTACTATGCGTGTATTGTCGAGCTTGTTTTTTCCATTTCTCGCAATTCTTACTGTCTCTTGTTTTGTCCCCATGTTATATGACAGCACCAGTAACACAATATCATCTTCACTGATGAATGCTATTGTCTCTTTTTCTAAGTTCTTCATCACCTATTTTTTATGTAGCTATCTACTTTCGGGCTTTTACCCTCAATTTACAAGGAGTCAGGTAGCACTCGCTAAGCTTAATAATTTCATTTTATATAATTTATTGCTATTAATTATACTTTCAATTCTCATCAATGTCCTGAATGCAGAATTTTCACCTGTATATTTTCTGTTTCTTTATATGCCTTACATGGCTTACAGAGGAGGTGATTTCCTGTGCTTGGAAAAAGGTAAGACTGTCAAATTTGTGATAATATCGTCTATAATGATGCTTGCCTTCCCTTTCTTGATGGGATGGGTGTTGGACTCTTTAATTAATCGCTGATCTATATCTTTGAGAACTCAATATGGCCGACTCGAAAATAAATATTAAAAACCGTCGCGCAACTTTCGACTATGAAATAATAGAAAGCTTCACGGCAGGAATTGTCTTGACAGGTACCGAAATAAAGGCTTTGCGACAAGGAAAAGCCGGACTGACCGAATCATATTGCATGGTCGAGAATAATGAAGTGTGGATAAAAGGTATGTATATTGCCGAATACTCTTATGGGTCTTACAATAACCACGCGACTCACCGCGACCGCAAACTGTTATTGAATCGGAAAGAGATTAACAAGATATGGAAAGCGGCGCAACAGCCTGGTTATTCAATTATTCCATTGCGATTATTCATTGACGATAGGGGTTATGCCAAGGTTGTAATAGCGGTTGCAAGAGGAAAAAAACAATATGACAAACGACAGTCCATCAAAGAGCGAGAAGACAAGCGCGCAATGGATCGAATGTTTAAGAAATAAATGATTTGAGCAAAAATAGGGGAGTGCTATATCTATATCGTTAAAAGACAGCATTTATTGAAAACATAAATGCATGGTCATGAAGGTTATAGGTTGGGATTGCAGCAATAGTTGAATGTGAGGTGTTTTTATCGTTGATTTTGAACAACTTACGCTCTAATGGCAGGAGCCAATGGCCAATTCTTGCACACAAAATTCCAATTCCAGCCCCCATAAGAACATCATTAAACCAATGCTTGTTGTTATAAAGACGCAAAAATGCCACACCTGTAGCTACGGCATAACCTGCTATGCCATAGACGGTTCCGTATTCCATACGCATCAATTCAGCCCCAGTAAATGCAATAGCCACATGACCACTTGGGAAAGAATGGCTGTTGCTGAAATCGGGACGCTGCTCATGAATGGCATATTTCATTCCATAAGTCATAGCAAGCACCGAAGCATGAGCTGTAGCCGATATAAGAAAACGTTCCTTGAAATTGTGACGTGATTTGACACCCAAACTGCCCATCAACAAATGTGAAGCCGAAGGGAGAAACATTAGATAGTTGTCGATTTTACAACTATTGTTATTACTCAAGCCTGTCATGGCGTCATTGACCGACATGTTTAGATTGTTGTCATTGTCAATAAGTCCAATTAAACCACCCAGCATTAACGTTCCTGGTACGATAACTTGTTTTGCATCAAATTTTGTGCACGTGAAGCCATTACTGTCGCAAATATTGAAATCTCGAGGGATTAAAACTTGGCGAGGACAAGACAATGAGTCAAGAATCGGCTGACTATAAACTGGAAGAGAACAAGTCAACAGACAAACATAAAGAAAAAATGAAATGATATTTATTCTTGTCATTATCATTTTCATTCTACAAAATTAATATTATGATTGTGTTTGACAAAATTATTTCTTGACAATTATTTCTTATTAAATAATTGTTAGCACTTCTTGAATTGTTGTTCTCATTAGAAGTGGTTAATGTATATTTTGAATGCCATTATGTTCTATAATCAGTATTATGTTAAATAAAAATATCTATTATTAACAAGCCCTCTTCTTCTATTAAAAATAACTAAAACACCAAGTAAATTAAGAAAAAGCCTCTTTGAGATGCCTCTATCAGTTAAATTTGAACGATAATCTTGAATAATCTTGAAAAAAATGATACTTTTGCAAGAAATATAAAAACAGCTAAAATGAAAATCAATCCCTTTCTTGATATAGTTCCATTTCACAACATTTCCGAGCCAATAATCATTGCAGGACCTTGCAGTGCCGAGACTCGTGAGCAAACACTTGCAACGGCTCATCTGTTAAAAGATTCAGGAGTTACTATTTTCAGAGCTGGACTATGGAAACCCCGCACTATGCCAGGCAATTTTGAAGGTGTTGGATACAAAGGCCTTAAGTGGCTTGATGAAGTGAAACGTGAGACTGGGATGATGGTTGCAACCGAAGTTGCTACTCCTGACCATGTAGCCGCAGCCATTGATGCAGGTCTCGATATAATATGGATTGGGGCAAGAACAGTCACCAACCCTTTTGCAGTTCAAGAAATTTCTGATGAGTTGACAAAACACAACGACATCACAGTGCTTGTCAAAAACCCTGTAAATCCCGATATTGACTTATGGACCGGTGCCATTCTCAGGGTATACAATTCTGGTGTAAAAAGAATTGGTGCCATTCATCGTGGATTTGGCACTTATGGCAATAAAATATATCGTAACAGTCCTCAATGGCACATTCCCATCGAACTGCACCGGCGATTCCCCAATTTGCCTCTATTATGCGACCCATCGCACATGGGTGGCAAGAAACAATACATCCCTACCCTATCGCAATATGCTTTAGACATGGGCTTTAATGGACTTTTTATTGAATCGCATTGTGACCCTGGTTCTGCTTTAAGCGACAAAGAACAACAAGTAACACCATGCGAACTGAATAGCATCATAAACTCGCTAATAATCAGAAGCTTGAACGATGATTATACCGACATCAACATCCTGCGTGAGCAAATTGATCAATGTGATGATGAATTACTGGAACTGATGAATCGGCGCATGTCGATATGCAATGAAATTGGCAAACTGAAGAAAGACAAGAAGTTGCAAGTTGTTCAAACCGACAGATATGACACAATCCTACAAAAAATGACCACTCAAGCAGGCAAGATGGGCTTGAGCGCCGATTTTATCAAAAAATTAATGACTATTATTCACGAGGAATCGGTCAGAAATCAAATTAAAATCTTAAATGAGCAATCTTAATCCTTAACTATGATGACGAGCCTGTGTGTTCTAAAACGCCACAAAGACTTTACACATCGCCTATTTAAGTATTTTTCACCCTATATTTCTTTGCTATATCACTGATTTTTCGCAACTTTGCAAGTTCTTTTAAAAACAGTTTTTTATACGGGCAATGAACATTAGAATAACTACGCAAGAATTGGCTTCTTTAATTAATGGGCAAGTAGAGGGCAATCCCAACGCTGTCATTGATAATTATTCAAAAATTGAAGAAGCTACCGAAGGATGTCTCACATTCTTGGCAAATCCTAAATACACACACTACATCTATACGACTAAGGCAACTGCCGTACTGGTAAGAAAAGATTTTACACCCGAGCATACAATTACCACCACACTTATCAGAGTTGATGATCCCTATGAAACTTTGGCTCATCTGCTGAATATTGTCAACGGCCAAAGGCATGTCAAGCATGGCATTGAGCAACCTGCTTTTATTGCCGATGATGTCACAATTCCAAGCGACACCTATGTTGGTGCATTTTCTTATATCAGCAACAATGTTACCATTGGCGACAATGTGCAGATTTATCCACAAGTTTATATTGGTGACAATGTGACAATTGGTGACAATGTGATTTTATATCCAGGTGTGAAGGTTTATCATGGATGTAAAATTGGGAATAACTGTATCGTTCATAGCGGCGCCGTGATTGGGGCCGACGGTTTCGGGTTTGCTCCTAAAAAGGATGGCACTTATGAGAAAATTTCTCAAATTGGCATTGTGATAATCGAAGATGATGTGGAAATTGGCGCCAACACCACCATAGACCGTGCCACAATGGGTGCCACAATAGTGAAAAAAGGTGCTAAGCTTGACAACCTTATCCAGATTGCTCACAATGTTGAGATTGGTGAATGCACTGTCATGGCCGCTCAAGTGGGTGTTGCTGGCTCCACAAAGATTGGTAAGCACAACATGATTGGTGGCCAAGTTGGTTTTGCTGGCCATATCACTGTGGGCGACAACAACGGAATTGGCGCCCAATCAGGGACACACAAAAGTATTGGTGACAACCAACGTTTAATTGGTTATCCAGTAATGGATGCACGTGATTTTGCACGACAAATTGTTCTTCTCAAGCGATTACCTGAAATGAGCAATGACATCAAGCAATTGAAGAAATTGGTAAATGAAATTAAGAACGAAAAAGAATAATAATATTTATAATGAAACAACAAACTCTTAAAGCCGAGTTTAAGGTTAACGGCAAAGGTCTCCACAGTGGATTGAACGTAGAAGCCACATTTAAACCAGCTCCAGAAAACACTGGTTATATTTTTAAAAGAATTGACCTTGATGATTGTCCAGTTATTGAGGCCTTAGCCGAGAATGTTGTTGCGACTAACAGAGGGACAGTTCTTGGCAACAGATCCAACAAAGAGATTAAAGTAGGGACGGTTGAGCATGCTCTTGCTGCACTGTATGCTGCAGGCATCGATAACTGCATCATCGAGATTAACGGACCCGAATTGCCCATTCTTGACGGAAGTGCAATCGTTTATTGCAAGAAGATTAAAGAAGTGGGGCTTCAGCAGCAGGACGCCGACAAAGAATTCTATGTGGTAAAACAACGCATTAAAGTTGTTGACGAGAATTCCGGTTCTTCACTGATTGTCCTTCCCGATGACGTGTTCTCAATTGACACATTGATTGAATTTGATTCTCCGGTGCTGAACAATCAATTTGCATCGCTTTCTTCTATGTCGCTTTTCATGGATGAGATTGCAAGTAGTAGGACATTTGTTTTCGTAAGGGAAATCATGCCTCTCGTGCAGAATAATCTCATTAAAGGTGGCGATCTCGACAATGCTATTGTCATCTACGACAAAGAGATGACTCAAGAAGAGCTTGACAAAATTGCCGATCTGACAGGTGTTGCACATACCGAGGTCGACAAACTTGGTTATCTTAACCATGTACCACTAACCCATCCCAATGAACCAGCTCGTCACAAATTGCTGGATGTGATAGGTGACTTGGCTCTTATTGGACGTCCGCTTAAAGGCCGCATTATTGCTACTCGACCAGGTCATACAATCAACACCAATCTTGCCAACAAGATTAGAAAAGAACTAAGATATCAAAATGTCCAAGCTCCAGTTTATGACCCCAATATCCCTCCAGTGATGGACATCAATCGCATAAGAGAGCTATTACCACACCGCTACCCTATGCAACTTGTTGACAAAGTGATTGAGATTTCTCAAAACTACATTGTGGGAATAAAAAATGTTACCAGTAATGAGCCGTTCTTCCAAGGGCATTTCCCCGAAGAGCCTGTAATGCCTGGAGTACTGCAGATTGAAGCTATGGCACAAGTTGGTGGGTTGCTTGTTCTTAGCGGCGTTGACGAACCAGAGCGCTACTCCACCTATTTCATGAAGATTGACAATGTGAAATTTCGCCAAAAGGTTGTTCCTGGCGACACACTCATATTCCACATTTCGTTCATGTCACCACTGCGTCGCGGATGTGCAATCATGAAAGGCTATGCTTTTGTTGGGGAGAAGATTGTTAGTGAAGCTGAATTTATGGCACAAATTATTAAGAATAAATAATATATTATTATATAATGAGTAATATTTCACCACTTGCTTGCGTTAGCGAGAATGCTTTAATAGGCAAAGATGTTACTATTGGTCCTTTTGTGACTATTGATGAAAATGTGGTTATTGGCGATGGTACGATAATCGACTGCAATGCAACAATCCATTCTGGAGCAAGAATTGGAAATAAATGCCACATCCATTCTGGAGCTGTTGTGAGCGACATTCCACAGGACTTGAAGTTTAAAGGCGAAGACAGTTTGGCTATAATAGGCGACAACACCAGCATTCGTGAATTTGTCACCGTTCATCGCGGCACTGCATCTAAAGGCAAGACTGTAATAGGTGACAACTGTCTCATCATGGCTTATTGCCATGTTGCGCACGACTGTGTTTTGGGCAATAACGTGATAATGTCAAACCAGGTTCAGCTTGCCGGTGAAGTAGTTGTTGGTGACTGGGCTGTTATCGGTGGGGGTGCACTCGTTCACCAATTCACACAGATAGGAAAACATGTAATGATACAAGGTGGGGCTCTCGTCAACAAAGATCTACCTCCATTTGTCATGGCAGGTCGTTATCCTATTTCCTACGAAGGTGTGAATTCCATTGGGCTTCATCGACGTGGTTTCAGTGAGGAACAGATAAATAAAATTCAACAAGTTTATCGAATTCTCTATCTTTCTCACCTTAACAATAGTGATGCTATTGCAAAGATTCTGGAGGACTTACCACAATCTAATGAACGTGATGACATCGTCAACTTTGTCAAAGCCTCTAAACGTGGAATTGTGAGACTGGGAATCTAACGACTTTTTTCGTTTGACACAAAAAATACACGCCACAAGAGATATCATTCTCCTGTGGCGTTTTTATTGTATCTTTGCGATTACCTAAGTTATTGTGTTACTTGGCCAGTGACACGTTTATCGAGATACCATAGTTTGTATTAGTGGTTGGGTAAGATGTCGATGACACAAGAGGTGTGTTGACTTGATGGTCAAAGAATGCTCCCACAGTGATGCGCTTGCTCATAACATAATTGGCCGAGAAGTTTATACCCAAAGTGCGTGTCCCACTGGTTGCCTGAGTGGTGTTAACGTCAATTTTACGTATCAGCGCAGTGTTGTTATTCAGCTGCATGTTGAAGTTTAATGTCAAGTCGTTATTCACTCCTTGTTGCTTGCTCTTAATCTTGAGAACCGAATTGAAGTTTGCAATCTTGTAGCTTGCACCAATCACAAACGACTTCTGCAATGTCTCAACCAGCTGAAGTGATGATATATTCAACGCCAACGTTCTGGAATCGCGATACTCAACGTTAAGACTCAAGTCATTCTTAAATGTCGCATTTATACCAATCAGTGGAGCGAATTTCTCAGTAATGGTAATCGATGAGATATTAAAAGGTGAATTTGGTATTGGACTGCCCGTGAGCGCATCGGCAGTGAAGCCCAACCCCTCTCCTATTGACACCCAATCGGTATAGCTTGAGAAGTTACCAACCGAATAAGTACATTGATAAGCATGAGTGAGGGTTAAACTCTTAAGCACCTTCTTCACCGCTGGTATTCTTGACAATCCATCATAAGTAACTCGCCAGTTAGGCAGTATGCTCCTTATGCCTGGGAATGGGTTGAGATCAACCTTTTGTGCGTCTTTGCCTGAATATGCAGCCATGAAAGCAGGTATCATCACATCGCTACCCCACATGTTCACGCCGCCATATTCTGGGTTGAATGCGTTGTTGGCATAGGACGTTCCACGCAAGAAACCTCTATCGGGATAATTTAAACCGATATATTGATTTTCCAACCTTTGAGCAACTACCGGCAAGTTGTTCAAGAACTTGTTGAACGCATCACTGTAATACTCATTGTTGGCACTCATCCCCCTCAACGCTGTGGCAATTGCTATGTGAGTCTTGGTGTAAGAACCAGAATAGAGAATTCCCACGTCTTCATACATGAACTGTATTTGATTGGTTCGATTATCGGTTCTATTACCAGTAAGAGTGATTTTAAGACCTCTGATTGGCTCAACAACAACCTCAACATTGAATTCTTGTGTCTTCGAGAATATTGCTGGCGATGTTTGTGTAGAGTCTCCTAAGAGCCATCCTCGGCTTTTCGCCTTTTCAATATAGTCCATACCCACAAAACCAAATGCGAAGTCAAGTCCTGGTGCCAAAACGTCATAATGATTGTTTTGACCAAATATATCTCCAACGTTGGGCACAAACTGAGGTATCGACATAGACTGAGTTTGTCGCCATTTCACGTTCACACTTCTCACACTCATAGCCAAGCGGGTGAGATACTGTGCCAACTCAGTGCCAAAATTCTTTTTATCGCTTGCAAGAACTTCGGTCACAGTAACCTTGATGCTCTTGTCGTCACGGTTGGTTATCTCTATATTATTATTATCTTTGACTACAAACTTGACTGGATATCTCTTTCCATCAACTGTAGTAGCTGTCACCCTTACTTTCTTGACATTCATGTTATGCTTCACCGTGGTTGTGGTGTCATTGCTCAACTGGAATGTGCGTTCAAACTTCTTTGGCTTTTTCTGTGCGGGTTTGTTGTTATTACCTGAAGCCCCCTGCGAAGAGAATCTCTTGTTGACATCCATCAGATAAGGAACTTTTCCATAGAGTGTCTCAAGATTGAACCTTCCGTCTAAAGTAATAGACGACTGATTTGCAATGTTGTTGCCCGAGAACACATCGGCAATAACGGTTCCACGATCCCAACGATAAGTAGCATTATAAGTGGCATTGGCAGTGATAAAGCTCAATATAGGTATTGCACTGAATGGAGCCTTGTAGGAAGCAGTAAACGTTTGATTGTAGGCCCAAGGTGTACCCAAGTCCTTAATACTTCGCCAAACACTGTCGCGCCAGTCGCGATATTCATCGGGGAACAGACGCTTGTTAACCTGGCCAATAGGCTCAAGAATATGGGCAGTAGTTTGACTGTTGAACGACATGTTAAGTGACTTCGTAAAGTTCCAAGTCAAAGCAAACTGTCTATCCCACAAGAAGTTCTTGCTCACCGACACAGGAAGCACAACATCTACATCGGTCTCATTACGAGTTTGCTGCTCATAGTAATATCTTGAGATATTTGTACTGAATGCAAGAGAATTTGGTAACCATCTGAATTCCCAATCTCGGAAGAACTTCAAATTCTTTCTCTTAGCATCAATAGCCTTCTCCAATGGCTTGAAAGGTTTAATATAAGGAGTCCAAGCATATTGCAGACTACCACGATAGTCATTGGTATTCTCATACACATAGTCAGGATTGGATTTATGTGTCTTGTTAAATGAATAATTGAATGTAAAGTTGGCAGGATCCCAAGGCATTGGATTCTTGCTCTTCACATCAAACTTCATTCCTGAAATCGAGAAGTTCTTTACTGTGGTCAAGCTCACAGCATAGGAGTTGATAGAGTCTTTCTGTTCATCGGTTGCACATGCTTCAAGAGCATCTTTGAGCAGAATATCTTCATCCAGTGGATTATACTTAGGTGTAATCTTTTCGTTGCTGTAAGAGTAATAAATTGGCGCATGCAGTTTAACTTTCTCGGGCACAAAACGTCCCAAATCGGCTTGAACCGCTATATTATACTGATCATAATTGTCCAATCGGCGTTGAGCCATACTCTGGTCGACCGAACCAAATCCGCTCGTTTCTTTATGCCACCCCACATTTACAGTACCTATATCACTAAGATTAAGGCTCATAGAGGCTTTTGCAGCCCATCCTCCCTCACTATCAAAGTCGGTTACTCTCATTTCATCAACCCAAACAACAAAGTCCTTGGTAGTACCGGCTGTATTATTACGCACACCAATCAACATTACCCTCACTTTGCTTAGCGATGGATTACCCATGACATAGACATGATTGCGAGGATTGTTCGGGTCTTGTTCTTGATAGCGTTTTGTGTATGAGACATCTGGTTCTCCTGCCATCTTGCCGGCATTTCGGTTTTTCTTCACCTGCGTGAGAACATCCAAGTCAAGATCAAGCATGTTTTCATTAGGCCAAACAGCAAGACGATCGGACGAGCTATTTGTGCTATAATGGCCCGGAGGTGTCACCACAAGTGGTATCTCATATTCATAATAGTTGTTCTTTACATCCGAACCAAGTCTTACAAACAATGATATGTCTCCACTTTTAAGGTTTGTAGCATCATTGATGAATGCTTCGTGGTGAACAAACATCTGCAGACGTTTATAAATTCGCAAATCAAGGTTGGTATTGCGATAAACACCACGAGCATCGCCAGCCTCTAATCCTTCAACCTTCATCTGCATCGACTGCTCATTGAGCTGAGTGATTTGTGATTGGCCTGAGTCAATGATTCGTGACACACCTGGAGGCAGAACATAGTTCACTGGTTCGCGACTTGCATTCTCCTCAATGTTGACTGTATTGACATCGATAGTACCACTTCCAGGAGCGTCGGTGCGTGAGTTCAGATTGTAATCATAGTTGCGCCACTCACCACGAACAAGTTCCAAGGTGGCAAAACGCAAGTGAGTTGTCTCCTTGAAGCCTGTGAGGAACATACGCATAAATCTAATTGAAGAGAAGTCATTGATTGATCCAACTACCTTATCATAGCTCTTGATGGGAATGCAGAATTGATACCAAGTAACATGCTGGTCTTCTCCATTGCGAGTGCGTTGAACCGACTCTTGCTTGTCAATGATGAAGTTCTTGCCCACTTGCAGGTCCTCGGGACGTATCGAAATATGATATTGGAAATATCTCTCATATTCATTCAGGGTGTTATCCTGATTGATATCCTCAACATCGGGCACACTACGAGCACTCTGATACATGCCATCGGTAGCATCTTCTTGTGATAATGAGTTGCCCTCGGTGCCATTATAGTGCTTGTAACGCTCAAGAATCGAAAGCCTTTGTTCATCATAATCATAACCCCTATAGAAGTGGTAGTTATCTCCTGCAGGGTCATTGATGGGAGAAAATTGGTCAGTCTCCATTCGAGCAATAGTCTCGGCTGGCAATACACTACGCAAACGGCTTACATATTCCTGATAGCTTGGGAAAGTCTGTTCATCTGCAGTACTCAAACCATTAAGTCCCAAGTCTTGTCTAATTCGTGATCCTGTAGCTGTCTCAAAGGCATAAGTGAGTGACGACTTGGTCGATACTCTACCCCAGTTAGTCTCCAATAATGGAGTAGCATCAGTTTCTGTATAAGGCAAACCATTCTCGTAACTCTTGAGTCCATCCTTAAGGATATCTTCACTGATTTCTCCCAAATTGATATAGAAATCTCCACCTTCAAGATTCGGGTTGTTTTCGTCAAGGAATGGGTCGAGAAGCCAGAATTTGATATATTCAACATTGTTAGTAACAAAATCGGTGTTTTCTATCCTGCGCATGATACCTCCCCAACGGCTCTCAGGATTGAGCAAATTGCCGTCGGCATCGATGTTTTCAGCATCAAGGTTATATGGGCCACGCTCTTTGGGATAGAACGAAAGGTTCAATGTTTGAATCGTCGACGACTCGCCATAGTTCAATTCACGACCAGGGAAAACCTCGGTATAAGGGATTTCTCTAACATAGGGATTTGAAAGCTGTTCTAAATCATTCTTGATATAACCGGGGACAAACGACGAGTTGCGCTGAGTGAACAAGCGGTCGATATAGTACCATGACAACAATGCACGATTCTTGCCATAGTTGACATCATTGGAAAGAGCAGACTCTGGGAAGAGTGCACTACTGGAATTATCGTACGGAGTTGAAGCCAAGAACCAGGAATAAGGCGAACGAAGGTCTACTCCGGTTTGGGTGGATTCAAAGTCATCAATATATGAACTGCCGGCATTAGAACCAGTGCGGGACTGATGTGGCAGCAATTGTGCAAATTCTCCAGTGAAGTTAACCGAGGATGGTGCTGTGGCATTGACAGTGGGTATTTTGTTCAACCAGTTGGTAAGCCACATGAAATCGGACTTATAGGTGACTCTTGCTCCCCAAATAGTATTATTCACAACTTCGTTACCAATAGCAACCTTCTCAACAATGTTTTTCTCACCATAATGCATGAGAGTCGCTCCAATGTGGAAGTTGTCGTTAAAGGCATAGTCCAAATCGAGACCCAAGAGTGTCTTACGTTGCATGCTGAAGGTTGATTGGTTCTCAAGAGAGACGCTCACATTGGTACCAGCATCAATTATGCTTTGATTTGTGATAGTAACAGTACCCATTGTATAGTCAACAGTATAGTCACTATTCTCAGTAAGTACCACTCCTCCTGCAGTCACAACAACCGAACCTCGGGGCACATTGGTGGCTCCAAGGTTAATTGTGTTTTTATTGGTCGCCTGATACTCACCTGCAAGCACAAATTTGTTTTTATCTTGTACTTGTTGGGCATCGGTAAGCTGCATGGTATACAGTTCTTGATAAACATACTTGTCGGCAATGGCGTCGTTGCCTATCATCTTGCGCAAGTGCGATCCAAATGGCTCTACTACTGGGAAAATCACTTTACCACCCTGAGTGGTGACTGTGTAACCATCTATAAAATCGAAACGACCATCGCTATTGAAATTGCCATTAGCATCAAGCCGGTCTAAGTTCATCACCCTGATAAGGGGAACACCCGAAATGTTGCCCTCACTGATGTAGGGCATCTCGGTTCCTGTAGTGTCATTCAAGTACTTTATGTTTAGCTTGAAATTTGTTTTCTGAACTTGATAAGCCCCCAATGAGTAGATGTTCTTCATCATCAGGTCCCACATGGGCACTTGTGTATTGATTGTGGTCGACTTGAGCATCTTTACATATAGTGATTGCTCAGTCGATGCGATATCGTTGGCGAACTCACCCACCTGGTAGGTTTTTCCCATGTAGGTATATTGATAGGCCACTGCAAGAACCTCATCGCTCGCTAATGCAGTGTTGAGTGAGATGTAACCGAGCGATGAATTGAGCTTATATTCAGTAGTCGATAACAACCTGGCACTTTCTATTTTCTCATAGTCTTTTCCGCCCTCAAAACCATAGGCCGACAATGGCGACAAGGCTGTTGATGCCTGGCTGATGAATCGGGCTTCGGGATAATTGTTTTTTATTTCCTCGAGGAGTGTGTTTGCATTATTCGAAGGATTAAGCTGGCCTGGTAATCCTGCCCAATGTTCATTACCAATGTGTTGACTCTCGCCAACATCCATAAATGCCATTATATTGCGTGATTCATTGAAATTTCCTCGTTTGTTAGTTACCCACACTTCAATTCGCGTAATATTGATACCACTTGACACCAAGGGCAATTTAGATGTCCAGGTGTCGTAGTTGTCACGGAAGAAATGCGAAAGGAAGAAGTGCCGGTTCTGATCATATTTGTCGGCTGTAATATAGAATTCTGTAGTCTGTGCACCACCATGTGTGTTAACGGTTTGGCTCTCCGAGTTCTGTTGTGAGACAAGAGCGGTGGCAGTGAGCCGACCAAACTGCAACTTGGTCTTAATACCAAACAAAGAGGTACCTCCTCTGATGAGCGATGAACCAGTCGTCATGCTCACGTTACCGGCTTCTATATTTTTTATGATTTCATCTTCTTTGCCTTCGTAGGCAAGCTTTAGATTTCTATTATCAAATTCAAATGTGGCATCAGTATTGTAGGTCATGTTGAATCGCATCTTATCACCTACCGACGCACTGATGGTAGCTTGGATTTTCTGGTCAAAATCAAAATAGGTCTTCCGCTTGGCACGCAGTGACAATGCGGGATTGTCGGTTTTATTGGTCTTTATGCCCATCTTGATTTGCACCGTTCCCTGGGTCTTGAGCTGAACACCACCGGGACCAAAGATCTTCTCCAATGGACCTAAACCAAACTGCATGTCAAGAAAATTGAATGGATTCTTCTTCTTTTCTTCGGCTGTCTCAGCGTTCTTCTGTCGATAATACTGCATCATCGACTCTCTCAATGTCATATTGTTGTATTCATCGGGCGAAAGAATAAATGGTGTGACTACATCACGATCACCAACCTTGGTGTGAATAATATAACATCCTGTCTCATAATCATATTCAACTTCGGTAGTGATATTACTTGGATTTTTAAGATCGGCTGCATACTCCCCTTCCCTGAGGTCTTCATAATTCTCTGGCACGGTGGGATGCACACCATAACGCATCTTCACATCGGGCTTTTCGCTGCCAGCAGCACTTTTATCTGGTACTGGAGGTGGGGGGGGGAGTGTGGGAGTGGAATATTGAGCATGCACGTCACTTGCTGCCATGATAATCATTATCATGCTTATAAGCAACGATGTCAATGCAGTTTGACTATTTCTCAATTTTCCAAAAAACATTTTTTTATTATTGTTTTGTGACTTGTGTTATCTTACTTTGAAAAGCAATTTAACACATTGTGTCACATCATTTTCAACGCTTTCTTGATAGCAAGTTCTACACCTATTGACGGGTCTTCTTTAAGAAGTTTCTTCAGTGCCTTTTGTGACATCTGCTGGCTGAAGCCAAGCATCATCAATGCTGCCAAAGCCTCATCGTAGACTGCAGTGTTTGCATTATTACTATCTAATAACGTATCAGATGCCACTTTTATTTTATCTTTCAAGTCAACTAAAATCCTTTGAGCGGTTTTTCCTCCGATACCTTTAACCGATTTTAGCATCCCAACGTTGCCAGTGGCGATACATTGCTCAAGGTCAGAGGGCGTGAGTGTTGACAATATCACACGTGCTGTGTTGGGACCAACTCCACTAACACTGATGAGCAGCATGAACAGTTCACGCTCATGCTTTGTGGAGAATCCAAAAAGAATGTGGGCATCTTCTCTAATCGCCTCATAAACAAACAATTTCACATTATCATCTTTCTGAACTTTCACAACGTCATTATAGGTGTTCAATGAAATGTTAATCATAAAACCTATGCCATTATTATCGACAACGATAAAAGCGGGATTTAGTTCGGCTGTTCTTCCTGTTATATAATCGTACATAAATAACTGTTTTTTCTTTATAAACGGAAAAATCTCCTCTTTTAATATAATTATGGTTAATAATCATTGTTAAATCTCTAAATCAGTTTTTTGAATTAAATATTGCGACACGAACCCAGAACTCAACACTCAAACACCTGTAATTAGTTCGATTAACCTTTTAAACATAAATAAAAACTTTAAAGAAACAGTATAATTATAACATTGAATTAAATGCTTAATTAATAAATTATTATTACTTGTATTTTTAATCATCACTTTAACTATGACTTTTCTAACTTATATCACTATTATTAGGTATATTTTAGATGTAAATAACAATACTATGTGATTTTAAAGTAATATTAAATATCATATTTTTGCAAAAAAAATATAGCATGTTATTATCAGAACTAAAAACCGGTGAAAAAGGTATAGTAATCAAAGTTAAGGGCCACGGCGGGTTTCGAAAACGGATTATTGAAATGGGATTTATTAAAGGTAAGACCGTTGAGGTAATTCTTAATGCACCATTGCAAGACCCGGTGAAGTACCGCATTATGGGCTATGAATTGTCGTTAAGGCATGAAGAAGCGGCAATGATTGAAGTGGTTTCTCAAGATGAATTGAAAAATAATGATATTAATGTTGATAGCGACATCAAATCCAACGGAAGCGAAGTTGTTGAACTTGAGACAAATAACGACTCTCGGCTAAAAAACTTGGCAAACAAGAAAAGACGTACCATAAATGTTGCACTTGTGGGTAACCCCAACTGTGGTAAGACATCGCTATTTAACTTTGCAAGTGGAGCCACCGAGCATGTGGGAAACTATAGTGGGGTCACTGTTGACGCCAAAGAAGGAAAATGCCACTTCGAGGGTTATACTTTCAATCTCGTAGATCTGCCGGGGACTTATTCGCTCACAGCCTATAGCCCTGAAGAGTTATATGTCAGAAAACAAATAATCGATAAAACTCCCGACGTGATTATCAACGTGATTGATTCAAGCAATCTCGAGCGCAACCTTTATCTCACCACACAGCTCATTGACATGGATTTGCGCATGGTATGCGCTTTAAACATGTATGATGACCTGGAGAGGAAAGGCGACAAGCTCGACACAGCAAAGCTTGGACAACTATTCGGAGTGCCCATGATTCCCACTGTTTTCAAAACAGGGAAAGGCGTGGAAATGTTGTTCCACATTATCATAAACCTCTATGAAGGTGTTGACTATATTGATGAGAAAGGCAACATCAATCCAGAAATTGCCGCCGAAATTCAAGACTGGCATAAGAAATACAGCAAAGACTTTGATCACCAAGAAGACTTTGCCGCAGGAGGGAAAGTGAAAAATAACGTATTTCGCCACATTCACATCAACCACGGCAATGATCTTGAAGTTGCTATTGAGAGGGTGAAGAACGAACTTGAAAAGAATTCTCAAATCAGGCACCGTTACTCGCTTCGTTACCTCTCTATCAAGCTTCTTGAAAATGACAAAGAAGCTGAAAAAACAGTTCTTCAACTACCCAATGGAAAAGAAATAATTGCCATTCGCGATCAAGAGGCTTTGCGCATCAAACAGAATACCAACGAAGATTGTGAGGGAGCCATAATGAATGCAAAATATGGATTCATCAATGGAGCCCTAAAAGAATCTTTTGTCGAAGGCAACAATCCCGATGCACATCAAATCACAAAAGTTCTTGACCGAATTGTCACCAACCGACTGCTTGGATTCCCCTTGTTTTTTGTGTTTTTATGGCTGATGTTCTGGGTCACTTTCACTGTGGGACAATACCCTATGGATTGGATCGAATCGGGGGTTGACTGGCTCAAAGACATTGTGAACACTTACATGCCTGCTGGCCCTCTGAAGGCTATGGTGGCCGACGGAATAATAGGCGGTGTCGGGTCGGTGATTGTCTTTTTGCCACAAATTCTCATTCTTTACTTCTTCATATCTATTATGGAAGACTCGGGCTACATGGCTCGTGCGGCATTTATAATGGACAAACTCATGCATGGAATGGGGTTGCATGGCAAGTCGTTCATCCCAATGATTATGGGATTTGGGTGCAATGTTCCTGCCATTATGGCAACACGCACTATCGAGAGTCGCAACAGTCGACTTATTACAATGCTGGTGCTTCCTTTCATGAGTTGCTCGGCCCGACTGCCCATCTACATCATGATAATAGGAGCATTCTTTGCAAGCTACCAGAGTTTGATAATGCTGTCTTTATATGCAATTGGCATTCTTGTGGCAATTATTATGAGTCGTCTTCTCAAGAGATTCTTGATTAAGAACGATGAGACTCCTTTTGTAATGGAACTTCCACCCTATCGCCTACCCACAGGTAAAGCTATATGGAGGCACACTTGGTCTAAGGGCAAACAATATCTCAAAAAAATGGGAGGAATCATCCTCGTTGCGTCAATAATTGTTTGGTTCTTGGGGTATTATCCTAATCATGACAACTTTGAATCGGCTCAGGAACAACAAGAACACAGCTACTTGGGGATGTTAGGAAAGACCATTGAACCAATATTTATGCCTAATGGGTTTGACTGGAAACTTGACGTGGGGCTGCTTGCCGGCGTGGGAGCGAAGGAAATTGTTGCATCAACACTTGGCGTGATATACAGCAATGATGACAGCTTTGCCGACGATGACAAAGTGAGCGAAGAAGAGGTGAAATACAAATCTCTGAACGAGAAAATGACTTCCGACGGTATCACACCATTAGCCGCGATCAGTTTCTTGTTGTTTGTTCTTCTATACTTCCCATGCATTGCAACAATCGCTGCCATCAAGGGCGAGACAGGAAGCTGGAAATGGGCGCTATTTGCTGCTGTCTATACAACAGCTGTGGCTTGGCTGGTTTCGGCGGCTGTATTCCAGATTGGTTCGGCTTTCACATAATTAATGATTGAGAAATATGACTATCTGTCACAACAAATAAACTTTGAACAAACGACCTATTATACAATATTATTTTATCTAACTTCTAATATCATTGCCTTGTTGATAACTTTTAAGTCTAAACTTATTAACAACTGTTTTTTATTAGCTATTTTGTGATTAATTTTGCACACTAACTGCAAATAATAAAAAATAGTAATAAATGACAGTGGAAAAGAAAACTTATACCTATGATGAGGCATATCATGCATCTTTAAAATACTTTAAAGGTGACGAATTGGCTGCAAGAGTATGGGCCACAAAATATGCACTAAAAGACTCTTTCGGACATCTCTATGAGCTCACTCCCGACGATATGCACCACCGCATAGCAAGCGAGATTGCGCGCATCGAGAAAAAGTATCCTAACCCCATGAGTGAAGAGAAAATCTTCGGTCTGCTCCAGAATTTCCGTTATATAGTCCCCCAGGGAAGTCCAATGGCCGGAATTGGAAATGATTTTCAAATTGGCTCGTTGAGCAACTGCTTTGTGATTGGACTTGATGGACAGCCCGACTCTTATGGTGGTATCATCAAGATTGATGAGGAACAAGTACAACTCATGAAACGCCGTGGAGGTGTGGGGCATGATTTGTCTCACATTCGCCCCATGGGCTCTCCAGTTAAGAACTCGGCTCTCACCTCTACTGGATTGGTGCCTTTTATGGAACGTTATAGCAACTCCACACGTGAGGTTGCACAAGACGGTCGAAGAGGAGCCCTAATGCTTACAGTAAGCATAAAACACCCCGATAGCGAGTCTTTTATCGATGCCAAGATGGTCGAAGGCAAGGTAACTGGTGCCAATGTGTCGGTACGCATCGACGACGCCTTCATGAAGGCTGCAATTGATGGAACTGAGTACACCCAACAATTTCCTATCGATGCCAAGGAGCCAACCTACACCAAGAAGATTGAGGCAAAGAAACTGTGGGATAAAATTGTGCACAACGCCTGGAAGAGTGCTGAGCCTGGCGTGCTGTTCTGGGACACCATCACAAGAGAAGCCGTCCCCGACTGCTATGCCGACCTGGGATTCCGTACCATCTCTACCAACCCCTGTGGTGAGATTCCACTGTGTCCCTACGACAGCTGCCGACTCATAGCCGTAAACCTTTACAGCTATGTGGAGAATCCATTTACCAAGGACGCACGCTTCAACTTCGAGAAGTTTGCCGAGCACATTGGCTATGCCCAGCGCATGATGGACGACATCATCGACCTGGAGATGGAGAAGATTGAGGCCATCATCGCCAAAATCAAGCAAGACCCCGAGACCGAGGAGGTGAAACTCACCGAGCTTAACCTGTGGAACAAAATTCGCAACAAGACCCTCAAGGGGCGTCGCACAGGTGTGGGCACTACTGCCGAGGGCGACATGATTGCTGCTATGGGACTCACCTACGGCACCCCCGAGGCCACCGAATTCTCGGTTTCGGTACATAAAGCACTTGCCCTTGCAGCCTATCGCTCGTCGGTTAACATGGCACGCGAGCGTGGCGCTTTTGAGATCTACGACACAAAGCGCGAGGAGAACAACCCTTACATCAAGCGCATCCGCGAGGCCGATCCCGAACTCTATGAGCTCATGGTAAAATATGGACGTCGTAACATAGCCTGTTTAACCATCGCTCCCACTGGAACAACCAGCATTCTCACCCAAACCACCTCGGGCATCGAGCCAGTGTTCCTGCCTGTTTACAAGCGTCGCCGCAAGGTCAATCCAAGCGACAAAGACGTGAGAGTAGACTATGTCGACGAGTCGGGCGACTCCTTTGAAGAATATATTGTATACCATCACAAGTTCATAACCTGGATGGAGGCCAACGGAATCGAGGTTCGTCACGATTACACTCAGGAACAAATTGAAGAACTTGTTGCTAAATCACCCTACCATAACGCCACAAGCAATGACGTGGACTGGCTTAATAAAGTTCGCATGCAAGGTGCTGTGCAAAAGTGGGTAGACCACAGTATCAGTGTCACCATCAATCTGCCTAACGACATCAGCGAGGAAATGGTGGGTAAGCTATATGTCGAAGCTTGGCGCTCGGGATGCAAGGGCTGCACGGTTTATCGCGACGGTTCTCGCAGTGGAGTGCTCATTTCTCTCTCAGGAGATGGCAAAAACAAGAAGAAGAAGAAAGAAGAAACCGCCCACTACATGGCCGAAGAGGAGCACATCCTTAAGCGTCCTGTTGAACTTGAAGCCGATGTGGTTCGTTTTCAGAACAACAAAGAAAAGTGGATTGCTTTCATTGGCTTGATTGACAATCGACCTTATGAAATCTTTACAGGTATCGCCGATGATGAAGAAGGTATCTTCTGCCCTAAATCGGTAACAAAGGGTAAGATTATCAAGGTGAAAGAGAATGGTGAGAAACGTTATGACTTCCAGTTTATCAACAAACGCGGATTCAAGACCACAATCGAGGGCCTGAGCGAGAAGTTCAATCCCGAATTCTGGAACTATGCTAAGCTCATATCAGGTGTACTCCGTTATGGAATGCCTATCGAGCAAGTGCTTAAGCTCGTCTCAAGTCTTGAACTTGACAACAAGAGCATCAACACATGGAAGATGGGTGTGGAAAGAGCATTAAAGAAGTACCTTCCCAATGGCACTAAATTGAGCGGTCAAACATGTCCAAATTGCGGGCAAGAGTCGCTTGTGTATCAGGAAGGTTGCTTAATTTGTACCAATTGTGGCACATCGCGTTGTGGCTAAGCACGTTGACGATATCACCAAAAGAGAAATGACGGATTTGTTTGTTAAATCCGTCATTTCTTTCCTGTTTTCCGCATAGTTTGATTTGCAAAAAAACGTCGCTTGAAAATCA
>CAMVKS010000002.1 GCA_947167995.1 uncultured Prevotellaceae bacterium | reverse complement strand
CTTGTCGAAATCGCCCAAAACTGATTTGTGGGGCTCATTGCGGAAAACAGGAGGCTGCACCTCTGAAATAAAAAAGAAAAACTTTGTCTTTCTTTTTGTATTTCTCTCGGTTTGCACTAATTTTGGATAAATTAGGCTGCACCTCTGAAATAAAAAAGAAAAACTTCGTCTTTCTTTTTGTATTTCTCTCGGTTTGCACTAATTTTGTAACAAAAATATAACTAAATCTCTAAATCATGAATATTCTTATAGTTGGAACAGGATATGCCGGACTCGTTACAGGAGCCTGCTTTGCCGACCTCGGCGTTAACGTGACTTGTGTCGACTCCGACGCACGCAAAATCAACCTTCTGCTCTATGGAGGTCTGCCAATATATGAACAGGGCCTTGAAGACATGGTAAAACGCTCGGTCGAGGCTCGAAGGCTCAACTTCACCAGCAATTTTGCCAACGTGTTTGACAATGTCGACTATGTGTTCTGTGCTGTCGACACCCCGCCGGCACAGGATGGAGGCACCGACCTCTCGCAAGTTGTAGACACCGCCACGCAGTTTGCCCAGAACGTGAACAACTATGCTGTGTTCATCATCAAGTCGACGGTGCCATTGGGAACGTCAAAGAAAATCAAGGAGCTCATACAAGGCATTTTTGACGAGCGCCAGGTGGACTTCGACTTCGACGTTGTCTCCAACCCCGACTTCCTCACCGAGGGCAATGCCATCAAGAATTTCATGAAGCCCGACCGCATCATCCTTGGTGTGGACAACGAGCGCTCACGCAAGGCGATGGACACCCTATATCACCCTCTCAAGTTCAAATATTTCCCTGTAATCTACACCGACTCGACAACCGCCGAGATGATAAAATATGCCGCCACGTCGATGCTCGCTACCCGCGTGAGCTTCATGAACGAAATCGCCAACCTGTGCGAGATAGTGGGCGCCGACATCAACACCGTGCGACACGGTGTGGGCACCGACAGCCGAATAGGCCCTAAATACATCTACCCGGGCTGCGGATATGGCGGCACTCTGTTCCCCAAGGACATCAACGACCTTATAAACATAGGGGAGAAGAACGGCTATTCCATGGAGGTACTCAAGGCTGTCGATAAGGTCAACGCCAAGCAGAAGCAACGACTGTTTGAGAAATTCCGCGACTTCTACGGCGGCGACATCAAGGGCAAAACGGTGGCACTGTGGGGATTGTCATTCAAGCCTAACACCGACGACATTCGCGAGTCGCCAGCAATCACCACCATCGACTTGCTGCTGCAGGCAGGGTGCCATGTGCGCGTCTATGACCCTGTGGCGATGAACGCCATCAAGTTCCGCTGGAACGACATCTACTGCGCCCTCGACATCTACGACGCCGTGAACAAAGCCGACGCCGTGATGCTCGTCACCGAGTGGCGACAGTTCCGCGTGCCATCATGGGAAAAAGTGAAAGAAGCGATGAACACACCCCTCGTCATCGACGGACGCAACATCTACGACGGCAAAGAACTGGAAACCATGGGATTTAAATACTACTGTATTGGGAAATAAATAGTAAGTGTTAAGCATAAGGGAGGGGCTGTGTCAAAATAAGATGAGTCACGCTACGCGTGAGAAATTATTAAAATTTCTCCAAATCCAGCAAATTAAATAATGCTTGATTCGTGATGATTTGTTGGATTTCTGCGCGAAGCGCACTAAACCTGAATTTTGAAACATCCTCCCGGGGGGGGAGATGGGCCACAGCCTCCCCTCTGTAGGGACAAGGCGGGAATTATAGGAATTATAGGAATCTGATTCCTATGACTCCAGTGCACTCATCAGCCGCAACGCGGCTTCACTTAACACTTAATCATCCCGCACCCATAAAATGCGATTTCCGTAAAATTGCTAATAAAAAGGGTTAAAATAGACATTTTAATTATTTTTTTTGTATTTTTGTGGTTGATTTCATAAATATCACCATTAATAACTTTGTATAGAAGCCAATGAGCGAAATAAGTAATTTTCTTCCCGAAGGGACACTATTGCATGGAGGCCAATACCGCATTGAGCAGCACTTGGCGTCGGGTGGATTTGGTAATACCTATCTTGCCACCGATGTCAACCTCAAGGCACGGGTTGCCATCAAGGAGTTCTATATCAAGATGATAAACTACCGCGAGGAAGATAATCTCACCGTGGGAGTGAGCAATTCCGACAATCTGGGAATGTTCAACAACCTGCGCGAGAAGTTCAAGAAAGAAGCACAGCGCATCTTCAAGATTCAGCACAAAAATGTAGTCAGAGTGTATGCTCTGTTTGAGGAATTCGGCACAGTATATTATGCCATGGACTTCATTGAAGGTGAGTCGCTCAACAATCGCATCAAGCGGGATGGTCCTGTCAACGAGGCACTTGCACGCTCGGTGCTCGACCAGATGATGGATGCCCTCGACGAGGTGCATCGTGCCGGGCTTCTACATCTCGATATCAAGCCTCACAACATCATGGTCACCCCCGACGGTGTGGCTAAGCTTATCGACTTCGGAGCCAGCAAGCATGCCAACAAAGCCGAGGCAACCACCCTCACAGGTTTTGCCTTCACGCCCGAATATGCACCGTCCGAACTCACCAACCAGGAATATGATGAAATAGGCCCGTGGACCGATATTTATTCCCTTGGAATCACTCTGTTTAGGGTGCTCAGTAGTGCTCCCATCCCAAGCAAGAGGGAAATTCGCGTCAACGGAGCTGATGCCTTCATTTATACTCAACCCGTGAGTGAACCTCTGAAACGTCTCATAGCAATGATGACGCAAGGTGCCAGTGAGATGCGCCCTAAGGACATTGCCAAGTTGCGTGCTCTGTGGAAACAGTTGGACGCAAGTCCAGTAGTGACGCAGCAGTACATTGAGAAAAAAACTGAAACGACAAGGCCTGTTAAACCACAATTGCCTGTAACCGAAGTTCCGACTCCTAAAGTGGATATTGGCAAGTATAAGAATAAGAGTGAAAGCAAGAGTAAAAAATCATTATGGATTCCTCTTGTTGTTGCCGCATTCACTGCCGTGGTGGCACTTACGGCGTGGCTTGCGCTTAAGCCATCGTCATCAAATGATGTTATTAGTTCAGGCCAGGATACAATAGCTGCTGCTACAGCTAACGAGGCATACAAGGTTGAAAACAGGAAAATCACCACAAGTCTAAACGATGCTTTAGGTGGTAGTTGCACTTACACTGGCGAGGTTGATGATAATACTCTTCCTCATGGCAAGGGAGAGGCACGATTTGCCGACGGCAGCGTCTATGTGGGAGAATTTGTGCATGGCAAGCTTGAGGGTAATGCTAAATTCACTAATTCTGACGGCAGCAATGTGTTTGAAGGCACGTTTAAAAATGATGCCTATGAGCACGGCAAGTTGCTCGATACATCCACTGGCAGCTATTTTGTGGGTGATTTTAAGGATGGCGAGCCCGACTACAGCAAGGGCAAGAGCTATGACAAAAATGGTAAAGAAATCTAACTCTTAAATTGGCAATATTTTTTTAATTATGAAAACAGCGATAAAATACTTGATAATAGCGGTGCTCGGCTTTGGTCTTACAATGCCACAGGCAGCTTTGGCGCAGAGAAGTAGAGTGAGAATTGGTGGCGGGCAATCATCCAGCAAGCCTAAACCCAAGCCTAAACCAGATTCAAAACCAAGGTCTAATCAAAAACCTGCTCCTGCACCGACCCCTGCAGATCAAACTTTTACAGTTAAGCGTGTGGCATTTACATTGATAGGAGTCCAGGGCGGCACATTTACCATGGGAGCCACAGCCGAGCAAGGTAGTCGTGCCGAAAATGATGAAAAACCTGCTCACCGTGTAACTCTGAGTTCTTTCTGTATAGGTAAGACAGAGGTTACACAGGAACTGTGGGAGGCTGTTATGGGTAGCAACCCAAGTTTTTGCAGGGGTACTAAGATACCAGTGGGAATGGTGAGTTGGAACGATTGCCAGGAATTCATCACCAGGCTGAACCAGATGACAGGCCTGAACTTTCGACTTCCTACTGAGGCAGAGTGGGAGTTTGCCGCCAGGGGAGGCAACAAGAGCCAGGGTTATGAATACAGTGGAGATTTCCTCATAGATTTTGTGGCTTGGTACGAAGAAAATAGTATCGATAGGTCTATCACATTGACCAAGGTATTTAAACCTCAAGATGTTGCTACCAAGAGACCTAATGAGCTTGGACTTTATGACATGAGCGGTAACGTGAGGGAATGGTGCCAGGACTGGTATGGCAATTATAGCTCAGTAGCACAGACAAATCCCACTGGACCTACATCGGGCTCTGGTCGCGTGGAACGTGGTGGCGGTTGGGGGAGCTATGCCAATGATTGTCGTGTATCATGCCGCAAATCCAACAACCCGGACTACCGCGATAGCGACCTCGGCTTTCGCCTTGCCCTATAGTGTTCTCTTATAAATAATTGGACTTAATTAAACTTTTGCAAAAAAAGTTCATTATTCAGTTATATCGATAATAATAATGTTTGCAATTTATAATATTGTAAGATTTGTATGAAATCTACATTTTAAAGTGATTCAACAATGAGAACTTTGATAAAATATTTGATGATTGCAGTGCTTGGCTTTGGTCTTACAATGCCTCAGGCTGCTTTGGCACAGAGAAGTAGAGTGAGAATTGGCGGCGGGCAATCATCCAGCAAGCCTAAACCCAAACCTAAACCAGAGTCAAAACCAAGGTCTAATCAAAAACCTGCTCCTGCTCCAGCACCGATTCCTGAGAATCAAACTTTTACAGTCAATGGAGTGACGTTTACTATGATAGGCGTTCAAGGAGGCACGTTCACTATGGGCGCCACTCGCGAGCAGGGCGGTGATACCTATAGTGACGAGAAACCCGCTCACCGCGTGAACTTGAGTTCTTTCTCTATAGGCCAGATCGAGGTGACCCAGGAGTTGTGGGAGGCTGTGATGGGCAGCAATCCGAGCGATCGGAAAGGTCCGAAGCGTCCTGTGGAGCAAGTCTCATGGAACGACTGTCAGGAGTTTGTCACGAAGCTGAACGCATTGACTGGTCAGAACTTCCGCCTGCCCACCGAGGCGGAGTGGGAGTACGCAGCCCGTGGTGGAAGCAAGAGCCAGGGCTACAAGTACAGCGGCAGCAACAATGTTGACGATGTGGCGTGGTATGAAAGCAATAGTGGCAGAACGACTCATGATGTAGCCACCAAGCAGCCCAATGAGCTTGGCATCTTTGACATGAGCGGCAATGTGTGGGAGTGGTGCCAGGACTGGTATGATAATTATAGCAGCTCGCCATCTTCCAACCCCACCGGCCCTGCATCGGGCTCTTACCGCGTGTACCGTGGTGGCTGCTGGTACCTAGTCGCCGGGTGCTGCCGTGTGGCGAGTCGCGGCGGGAGCAGCGCTGGCTTCCGCGACAACTACCTCGGCTTTCGCATTGCCCTATAGTGTTCTCTTATAAATAATTGGACTTAATTAAACTTTTGCAAAAAAAGTTCATTATTCAGTTATATCGATAATAATAATGTTTGCAATTTATAATATTGTATGATTTGTATGAAATCTACATTTTTAAAGTGATTCAACAATGAGAACTTTGATAAATTATTTGATGATTGCAGTGCTTGGCTTTGGTCTTACCATGCCACAGGCTGCTTTGGCGCAGAAAAGAAAGGTCACAATAGGTAGTGGGCAATCATCCAGCAAGCCTAAACCCAAACCTAAACCAGAGTCTAAACCAAGGTCTAATCAAAAACCTGCTCCTGCTCCAGCACCAAAACCAGCTCCAGCACCAAAACCTGCTCCTGCTGTGCAAGGTAGACCCAAGACTCAGTCCGAAGATCCAATCCAGGAACTGATAGATAAAGCCACCAACGGAGAAGAAAGCGAGGCAGGCGATGCCGCCTACGAGCTTGGAACCTATTACTATGTGGGTTCTAATGGTGTGGAAAAAGACCTCGAAGAGGCTTTCGCATGGTTTACAAGGTCGGCACGTTTAGGTAATATTCAAGGAATGGTTATGGAGGCCACCTGCTACTATAATGGCGATGGCGTGAAGAAAAACGAACAGACTGCGAGACGCAAATATCTTGAAGCTTTAGACCGTGATCCCGAAGCCGTTCTTGAATTCCTTGAGATTAAGGCCGGCGACGGTGACCTGTTCTTTGTCAACCTCTTGAGAAAAATCTACAACAATGGAAGCGAAAAGATTGCAAAAGATAAACATAAAGCTTTTCAGTATACCAAGAAGGCTGCCGAGTTGGGGGATGTCGACTCGCAGTATGCAGTTGCAAAATATTATTACGACAGGGGCAATGAAGAGATGCCTCGTAACACGATTTTCAGGTACTTCGACCAGGCAGCCCAAAAGAACAACATCATGGCCACCTATTACCGAGGCCTGATGTTGTATAATGGCGATGGCGTTACCATGAGAGATGAAGCAGGCGCCATAAGAGACCTGAAAAGGGCTGCCGATGCAGGAATTGTTCCGGCCAAAGCTCAATTGGGAGAAATCTATCTCAATTGTACAATTGAAGAAAGAAAACGTGGTTTTGAGTTGACCAAAGAGGCAGCCGAGGCACACAATAAGCAAGCAATTTGGAATCTTGCCAACTGCTACAGGACAGGCTTGATGGGCGAAAAAGATCAGGTGATTGTTCAACGCGACTATTATCAAGCTGCTACTTGGATGTCGCTGGTGGCTTATATTTACGATAAGGAATATAAAAGTCTCATCGAGCAGCTGCAGCTCAACAATGACCCTTATTACAGATATCTCATGGGATTAAACGCCTACTATCACGAGAACTATGATGATGCTCTCGAAATATTTGCCAGTTTGGAAGGCGAAGCTTGGGCCGATGCAATAACAATGGAGGGTGCTTGTCACATAGGGAAAAATGATTTCAAGAAAGCCGAGGCTTTGCTGACCAAGGTAACAAGCGATTTTCAAGAGCCACAGAGCAATGCGAAGAGAAAACCTGTGCCAGCTGCTTGTTATTTTCTTGCAAAGATGTTGATTGACACCAAAGCTCAAATCCAGCCCATAGGCCCGGCACAATATGACCAAAAAGACAAAGATCGCATTAAAAACCTTCTCAAAACAGCAGCCGACGCAGGTAATGGACTTGCACAATGCCGATTGGGGTATATGCATCTGATTGGTGATAATACTATTGTTGAAAAGAATGCCGACAAGGGTAAGCTTTACTTGATGAAGGCCGAGGCACAATTTGCTTTCACCGAGCTTCCACAAGCAGCAAGCGAACTTGCCAAACTCTATGAGAATGGGATGATAAAAACAAATATGACTGATGAAGAACTGAATCTCCGTGTTAAGCAACTCAGAAGCATTAATGTTGACAGGGATTACAACCCGCTACTGAAAATGCTTGATGCAACAGCTTTCTAAATAGTCCCTATAATAAAATACCAAGGTGCTCTATGACAGCATCCACATCAAAGTGGTTGTTCATTAGAGCACCTTTGTTGTATTGATATGTGTGATAAACGAAAAAAACTTTGTATCTTTGCCCTTGATATCAATAAGCAATAAATGATATGGTGTGCAATCTTCCACCCTCCACTAAAAAATTTTAACCTTGTCCCTCTTCCACCCCGCCATTACCTTTGCCTTAAAAAAGCCAATAACTCTTAACTGAAAAATCATGAAAACCACAACCATCACCCAAGAATTCATCAGTCGCATTGACGACGAAATGCGTTACAACGTAAGTCGATACAACAAAGAAGGTGAGCCTTTCTGCTCTCAACAACTCTCAACGATAGCAGCATGCTCTTTCCCACCTGTCGACATGTGGCACGGATTCCAGCGATTCCAGCGATTCCAGTGATTCCAGTGATTCCTATAATTCCTATGATTCCATTGCACTCATCAGCCGCAACGCGGCTTCACTTAACACTTAAAACTTAATCATCCTGCCCCCATAAAATGTGATTTTTTGAAAAGTGCTGATAAAAAGTATTAAAAACAAGGAAATAGATTATTTTTGTTATATCTTTGTAATTTAGTTTGTGTAAACTAATGTGTGTGGTTATACTTCCCTCACTCAACTCAGCGGACAAGGCGCGCCTTGTCCCTACAGAAAATTAACCGAACAACTCTCTCAAAATGCAAGAAAATAACAATCCTTTTACACAAGAATATGACGTTATAATAATAGGCGGTGGCATCACTGGTGCCGGCACGGCTCGCGACTGTGCGTTGCGTGGCTTGAAAGTGCTGCTTGTGGAGCGTTACGACTTCACCAATGGTGCCACAGGTCGCAATCATGGCCTGATGCACAGTGGTGCACGCTATGCCGTCACCGACCAGGAGAGCGCTACCGAGTGTATTGGCGAGAACATGATTCTGCGACAGATAGCTCGCCATTGCATCGAGGAGACCGACGGCCTTTTTGTCACTCTCCCTGAGGATGACCTTGACTATCAGGCCACCTTTGTCGATGCCTGCCTGCGCGCCGGCATCAATGCCGAGATTATCGACCCTGCCGAGGCACGAATCATAGAACCGTCGGTGAATCCCATGCTCATCGGTGCCGTGCGTGTGCCCGATGCATCTATCGATCCCTTCACCTTGACGACCGCCAACCTTATCGACGCGCGCCGTCATGGCGCTGTGGCGCTCACCTATCATGAGGTTATCGACCTCATTGTGGAAAACGCCTGCGTGGTGGGTGTGAGACTGCGCAACAACCTCACGGGCGAGACGTGCGAGGCTTATGCACCAGTGACCGTCAATGCCGCCGGCATTTGGGGCACACTTGTGGCTAAGAAGGCAGGAGTGACCATCAACATGTTCCCTGCCAAGGGGTCGCTGCTCATCTTCGGGCACCGAGTCAACAACATGGTGATAAACCGTTGCCGCAAGCCTGCCAACGGCGACATCCTGGTCCCCGACAAGATTGTGAGCATGCTGGGCACTACCAGCGACCGAGTTCCCATCACCGAGATTGACAACATGCGTGTCACACCCGAAGAGGTGGATATTCTTCTCAAAGAGGGCGTGCAGCTTGTTCCCTCGCTGTCGCGCACACGCATCCTGCGCGCCTATGCCGGCGTGCGGCCGCTTGTGGCGAGCGACGACGACCCTACGGGCCGCAGCATCAGCCGTGGCATAGTGCTGCTCGACCACAAGGAACGTGACGGCATGGATGGCTTTGTCACCATCACAGGCGGCAAGCTCATAACCTACAGGCTGATGGCCGAACGTGCCACCGACCTTGTGTGCCAGAAGATTGACAAAGAGGGTGCTTGCACCACCGCCATCCTGCCACTGCCTGGCAGCGACGAGAAGACTCCCAAGCGCCGTGGCAACCAGCATGCAGTGACCATGAAGGCCGCGCAAGAACGTCACGGCTCGCTCACCAAGGAGATTAAAGAACAGAGTCCCGAGGACAAGGCCATGGTGTGTGAATGTGAGCACACCAGCGTTGGCGAGATGAAATATGCCATAGAAAAACTTCATGTGAACAACCTCACCAACATGCGTCGACGCACTCGCATGGGCATGGGCTCATGTCAGGGCAAGTTGTGTGCCTGCCGTGCCGCCACATTGCTCTGCAAGGCGAGTGGTGACGCCGAGTCGACTCTTGCCGACCTCGCCTCGTTCATGAACGAGCGCTGGAAAGGCATGCGCCCTGTGGCATGGGGCTCAACGCTCAACGAGGCACAGCTCACCACCACGATTTATGAAGGACTGTGCGGACTCTCGATGGATGTTAAACCATAGCATTAAAAATAAAGAGATAGAACAATGAAATTTGATGTGATAGTGATAGGTGGCGGAATGAGTGCCATCATGTGTGGAATAGCGCTTGCCACCAAGGGCAAGCGAGTGGCGATGATGGTGAAGGGGCAGAGCAAGATGAATTTCAGCTCGGGTTCTATCGAATTGTTAGGTTTTGACGAGCAGGGTAATGAGGTGGAATATCCGTTGGACGCCATCCCCAACTTGGGTCCCGACCACCCTTACAGCAAGATGGGTATTGCCAACGTCGCCCACAATGCCGCGATGGCACCAGTGATACTCGAGGGTGCCGGCCTTAACTTCTATGGCCGCTCGAGCGACAGGAACCATTACCGCATGACTCCGCTTGGCTTGCTGCGCCCCGCATGGCTCACTCTCGAAGATTATGTCGCCATTGACAGCCGCAAGTCGTTGCCATGGAACAAAATCGCCGTGGTGAGCATGCACAGCTTCCTTGACTTCCCTGCCGACTTCATAGCCTCCTCATTGACACGTTTAGGGGCTAAATGTGAGTTGTGTGACATAAAGTTGGGCACAGTCGACAAGCTCACCAGCAATCCCACAGTGATGCGTTCGACCGCCGTTGCCAAGCTCATGCAGAACGATGGAGTGCTCAACGACTTCGCCCGCAAGATAAGGTCGAAGATTGGCGATGCCGAAGCCGTGGTGCTGCCAGCGGTATTTGGTCTTGATGGTGATGACAATATACAGAAAATCGCCAAGCACATAAAAGTGCCAGTGCGCTTCGTGTCGACACTGCCACCGAGCATCGCAGGCACGAGACTGCTCTCGAAGCTGCGTAAGCGTTTTGTTCAGAATGGCGGCATGTTCCTGCTTGGTAGTATGGTCAAGAGCGGGAAAATGAGCGGTGACCGAGTGCTGAGTGTACAGGCCAAGAACTTCCCCGACCAAGACATTGAGGCCGAATACTTTGTGATGGCGACAGGCTCGTTCATGAGTGGCGGTTTGGTATCGAATACCGCAGGAATACGTGAGCCTATTTTTGGACTCGATGTGGACTATGAAGGAAAATGCGGCGACTGGAGCAAGGAGAAGATGTTTGACGCGCAGCCCTACATGGAATTTGGAGTCAAGACCGACAATGAGTTTCATGCCTTGAAGGACGGACGACCCATCGAGAATCTTTTTGCCATAGGTTCAATCCTGAGTGGACACAACAGCCTCAAGCTCGCCGACGATACCGGCGTGGCAATGTTGACAGCCCTGCAAGTGGCAAGGCAGATATAGGGTAGGATAGGAGTAGCTAAGAATGGCTATTAACAGGATGTGTCAAAATTCAGAATTCCCCATTATGTAGGGACAACGCGTGCGTTGTCCGAAATACATGGAATTGTAGATTATGTTGTTAATTAGGGTATTATCTGTAAGCGGACATGGCACGCCATGTCCCTACATTGACCTCGAATATCAAAAATTTGTATTTTGACACACCCTCATTATGCATTAACCATTAGCCTTTTTCCTCTAAATGATTAAAGCTACTGCGTGGGCGGCTATGCCTTCGCCACGACCTGTGTAACCCAGCCGCTCGGTGGTGGTGGCTTTGATTGACACCTGGTCGGGATGGCACTGCATGCACTCGGCGAGTTGCTGCTGCATGGCTGGGATGTGCGGGTTCATCTTGGGTTGCTCGGCACAGATGGTGATGTCGCAGTTTCCCAGTCGGTAGCCTTTCTCGTCGAGCAGTTGCATTACCTCGCGCAAGAGTTTGCGGCTGTCAATGCCTTTGTAAAAAGGGTCGCTGTCGGGGAAGTGGTGCCCGATGTCGCGCAGTGCGGCGGCACCCAGCAGGGCGTCGCACAAGGCGTGAATCGCCACATCGGCGTCGCTGTGTCCTAACAATCCTTTGTCGTGGTCGATTTTCACACCGCAAATCCATAGTTCCCTGCCTTCGACAAGGCGGTGAACGTCAAATCCGTAACCTATGCGCATCATTATAGCTGGTCTTTTATTTATTGTATAAAAGGGACAAGGCGCGCCTCGTCCCTAATGATATTTTAATAAGTGTATTGTTTCTCTACTTTTTAAACAGGTTGCGTATGCCATCCATGTCGAACGACAAGGTGAACCTGAGCGTCTGGTCCAGTGGACTGTTCTGCGCTGTGGCAATCATGTAGGCCGCATCGAGCTGGATGACATTGAGCGCAAAGCCGGCACCCAGGCCAAAGTACTTGCGGTTGCCTTTATACTGGTTCTCGCTGAAGTAACCTGCGCGCAGGAAGAACTGCTGGTTGTAGCTGTACTCGGCACCAATCGAGAAGGAGATCTCGCGCAACTCCTCTTTGAAGCCACCAGGGGCGTCGCTGAACGACTTGAAGATACCACTGATTGACGACATGTCCTTCCAGTCCTGGAGTGCAGTCTCATACTCTTCCTGGTTATTATAGTTTGCCAATCGTGGACGTGCTGGCACGAGCAGCTTGTTGGCCTCACCGCTGATGGCGAGGTTGTGGTAGTCGGCCAGTGGGAATGTGAACGAAGTACCAATCTTGAGGTTGGTGGGTAGGAACGCGGGGTCGTCACCACCGTTGTAGCTCACCTTCGAACCGATGTTTGAGATGTTGAAACCGAGGTTCCACTGGCACTCATTTCGTCCTATCATGGGATAGGTGTTGAAGAATCCCGAGATGTCGGCCGAGAATGCCGAGGCTCCTGTCGTTTGGTCGGTTCCGCTATAGTTGGAATATCCCAGGTCGCTATAGATGTAGCGAAGCACAACACCCATCGAGAACTTCTCGCTGAGTTTGCGTGAGTAGCCCACATCAACAGCCATTTCAAAGGGGTTGATGGTTGCCAGTGCACTGCCGCCATCGTCGGAACTGTTGATTTCGCCAAGCGAGAAGTAGCGCATCGAGGCACTCAATGCCTGGTTGTCGCCACTACCAATTTTCCAGTAACCCGACAGGTTGGCAAGGAAGATATCGTTGACGAGTTTGCGAAGCCAGGGTGTGTAGGAGATGGAAACACCCGCCTTGCTGTAGGCGAAGGCATACTTCGACGGGTTCCAGAATTGCGAGTTCACATCGGGGTCGGTAGCGGCACCCTGGTCACCCATCGAGGCGCCACGTGCATCGGGGGTGATGCTCAGCGCCGTCACACCTGTGGTGATGGGGTTGAATTCTTCGTTCTTGATGTCATCGTCGGCAAACGCGGCAAAACTTGTCATGAGTAAAGCCACAGCCACGAGTATTCTTGTTGTTTTCTTCATAATCTAAAACAGCCAAAATTATTGTTATCTAAAATATAAAACTACAATTACAAAGTTTTATTGTATTTAAGGTGAGTTTTATTGGTTTGTGCAAAAAAATAACGCCGCACTCCTTGCAGCAGGAGCGCGGCGCTTGATGTGTTGTAGAGTTTTTTAATCTCGACTTCCCAAGATGCGGAGAAGATAGAGGAAGAGGTTGATAAAGTCGAGATAGAGTGATAATGCTCCCCAAGTAGCGAGCTTGCTCACATTGGCCTCATCGGTCTGTTGTGCCATGTTCTTGATTTTCTGAGTGTCCCACGCAGTGAGTCCAATGAAAATTGCTACACCGGCAAAGCTGATAATCCAGTCCATCACGCTGTTGGCCCAGAAGATGTTGATAATGGTGCAAACGATAAGTCCTATAAGCGCCATAATCAGATAGGTTCCAAACTTGGTGAGGTCGCTCTTGGTGGTATAGCCGTAGACCGACATTGCAAGGAACACGCCTGCTGTCACGAAGAATGTGAGAGCGATAGACGACATGGTGTAGGCCAAGAAAATGGGAGTCAGGGTTATGCCATTAATCAAGGCATAGGCATAGAACAGTAGAGATGCTACCAATGGGCTCAACTTGTTAATTGCCATCGACAAAGCGAAAACTAAGCCAAGCTCGGCAAAAAACAGAACATAAACAAATCCGCTGAGGCTCACAGAGCCATCGGCATCTATGGTAAACATAGAGGACAATATGGTCTCGTTGCTTAAAATAAACCAAGAGGTAATTGCTGTAACGAGCAGTCCAAGGAACATTTTCAAGTAAACCTTGCGCATCACCTTGGTCATGTAAGCACTCAGTGACCATTCATTCTGATAGGGTGCTGCCTGGGTTGCCTGTGCTTGAGGCAGCTCGGGGGGATAGTTGTTGTAATTGTTCATAATTTATAATTTATAGTTGTTAGTTGAATTGTTGTAAGTATGTTGGCTTGTTTATGAAAAGCAAAAAGTGTGCCAGTTTTTTTGAGGGGAATGAAAGTGTTAAGTGTAAAGAAATAAGTTTTGCCACTCTCTCACCTCTCACTCTCACTCTCACCTCTCACTCTCACTCTCACTCTCACTCTCCCCTCTCATATCACATTCTTTCGGGCACCTCAATGCCCAGCAGCGAGAAGGCGCGCTTGATGACGCCTGCCACGGTGCGTGAGAGCTCGAGGCGGAACACTTTCACGTTCTCGTCTTCCTCTTTGAGGATGCTGTAGTCGTGGTAGAACTGGTTGAACTCCTTGGCGAGCTCATAGGTGTAGTTGGCGATGAGTGCAGGGCTGTAGGTCTTTCCTGCCTCGTCAACAACAGCCGGGAAGTCGGCAACACGCTGGATGATGGCAATCTCCTTCTCGTTGGGAGTTACGGCCTCGACGTTGAGTGCCGGCAGGTTGTCGCCAGCCTTGCGCTGCAACGACTGGATGCGAGCGTAGGTATACTGGATGAATGGACCGGTGTTGCCGTTGAAGTCGATGCTCTCCTCGGGGTTGAAGAGCATGTTCTTGCGTGGGTCGACCTTGAGGATGAAATACTTGAGCGCTCCCATGCCAATGATGCGCGCAACTTCGCGCTTCTCGTCGTCGGTCATGCCCTCGAGGCGGTCGCTGGTCATAGCCATGGCATCGTCGACCATCTTGTCCATGAGGTCGTCGGCATCGACGACTGTTCCCTCGCGCGACTTCATCTTGCCGTGAGGCAGCTCTACCATGCCGTAGGAGAAGTGGATGAGGTCTTTACCCCACTTGAAGCCGAGCTTGTCGAGCAGCAGCGAGAGTACCTGGAAATGATAGTTCTGCTCGTTGCCCACCACATATATCATCTTGTCGATGGGATAGTCCTGGTAGCGGAGCTTGGCAGTACCTATGTCTTGAGTCATGTAGACGCTTGTGCCATCGCTACGCAGCAGGAGCTTGTGGTCGAGTCCGTCGGGGGTGAGGTCGGCCCACACGCTGTTGTCTTCCTTGCGGTAGAACACGCCTTTCTCAAGACCCTCTTCAACCTTCTCCTTGCCTTCAAGATAGGTCTGGCTCTCGTAGTAGATCTTGTCGAAGTCTACACCCATGCGACGGTAGGTCTCATCGAAGCCGGCATAAACCCATGAGTTCATCTTCTCCCACAGAGCGCGCACCTCGGGGTCGTTGTCCTCCCACTTCTTGAGCATTTCGCGAGCCTCCTGCATCAGCTTGGACTGCTTCTCGGCTTCTTCTTCGGTGATGCCTTGAGCTTCGGCAATCTCCTTGATTTCGGCTTTATATTTCTTGTCGAAGAGCACATAGAAGTCGCCAATCAGATGGTCGCCTTTCTTGCCTGTGCTCTCGGGAGTGGCACCGTTGCCCCATTTGAGCCATGCGAGCATCGACTTGCAGATGTGGATGCCGCGGTCGTTCACGATGTTGGTCTTCACCACTTTGTTGCCATTGGCTTTCATAATCTGCGACAAGCTGAAACCCAACAGGTTGTTGCGCACGTGTCCCAGGTGAAGTGGCTTGTTGGTGTTGGGCGAGCTATATTCAATCATCACGAGCTGACTCTCGGGTGTCTCGGCTTTGAAGCCGTAGTTCTGGTCACGGCAGATGTCGTCGAGCAGTTGCGCCCAGAACGATGGCTTGATTGTGATGTTCAAGAATCCCTTGATGACGTTGAATTTCTCGACAGCCTCGCAATGAGCGGCAAGATATTCACCAATCTCCTGTGCTGTGGCATCGGGTGCCTTGTGCGAAGCCTTCAGGAAGGGGAACACCACGATGGTAAGGTTTCCCTCAAACTCCTTGCGTGTGGCTTGTGGAACAATAGTTTGTGGCTCAACAGTTAAGCCATATAATTTGTTGACCGCTTGTGCGGTAGCTTGCGATAGTATGTTCTCAATCGACATGATTAATAATGTTGTGTTTATGTGTTTCTATCTTTTTCAAACTGCAAAGATATTAAAAATTATTTAGTTTCATGTAATCCCAAATCACTTTTCGCTAATAGTTTTATTGTTTTGTTTTTTTTCAAAAATAGGTAAAATTCTCAAAACGTGATTTTTAAAGACGATTAAGGACAAGATGATTTGCGCCAGATGCTGTTTCATTAGAGACAATTACAAATTGTGCCGGACACGTGCGGCAATTGAATAAAATGCTCCCGCTCGCAAGGCATTGTGCAAGCACAGCTTTGTCTCGCTTAATCGCATTTTTGTCCGTAATAAAAAAGAGTACTTAAAATTTTCCTTAATTGTTTTTTCGAGAGAGATGGGAACTTACATTATCAACTCAAGTGGAATTAAGTTGTGATGATGGTGGTTGCGGCAAAATAACTGCTGTAATCAAACGAATAACTGAAAAGTTTTTTGTAATTTTGCAGCCTGAAAACTTGTGATATCAGGGACACCTATTGAGTAGATGTTTCAAAACGAGAAAAAGAACTTTTAAATAATGAATTGGTTTACAGAGATTTTGTTTGGTAAAGGCGTGGCACATTCAATCTTTATCTACGCTGTAGTGATCGCCCTCGGAGTGATATTAGGCAAGATTAAGGTACGTGGCATATCGCTGGGAGCCACTTTTGTGTTGTTTGTGGGCATTCTTGCAGGTCATCTTGGGCTTCAAGTCGACATGAACACGTTGAAATTCATACAAGAGTTTGGACTCATTCTGTTCATTTTCTCTATAGGTCTACAGGTTGGTCCTTCGTTTTTCTCCTCGTTCAAGCATGGTGGCCTGTTGCTTAACGGGCTTGCTGTTACCATAATATTGTTGAATATAGCTGTCGCTCTTGGAATATACTTTGGCGTGGGCAATGTGCGAATCACCGACATGGTGGGCATCCTCTCGGGTGCCATAACCAACACTCCAGGCCTTGGTGCCGCACAGCAGACCCTCATTGAGACTCAAGGCGATGCTGCTACTACGCTGAACGAGTCGATGTCGATGGGATATGCCGCGGCCTATCCACTTGGCGTTGTGGGAATCATCTTGTCGATGATTGTGCTCAAAGCCGTCTTCAAGATAGGTGTTGACAAGGAATCTAAGGAGATTGAAGATGAGAAGACAAACTCACAGCTTCAGCCTCATCTCGTGACTTATAAGGTGACCAACAAGTTAATCATTGGAAGCACAATTCATCATTTGCACCAGATTATTGACCACAACTTTATCATTTCGCGCATTCGCAAGAACGACGGTCACGTCTATATCCCCGTCAGCGACACAATTGTTGAGGAGAATGACCTGTTGCTCGTGGTGATGAGCCAGCAAGACGAGGAGATGTTTGATGCAGTGCTGGGGCCTCACGAGACTATGGACTGGAAAGCCGACCCCGACCCTGTCACTGCGCGGCGCATTGTGGTTACAAAGAGCGAACTCTCGGGACGCAAACTCGGCTCCCTGCGCCTGCGCATGGGTTATAAGGTCAACGTCACTCGCGTGCACCGTGCTGGATTGGACCTTCTCGCCAGCCCCAACCTCTCGCTTCAAGTGGGTGACCGCTTGACCGTGGTGGGTAACATCAACGACATCAATCGCCTTGCCGACCGCATGGGCAACTCAATGAAAACGCTTGATCATCCCAATATCTTCACCATGTTCCTCGGAATCGTTCTCGGAATCGTGCTGGGCAGCATTCCATTGATGCTTCCAGGAATGAGCGTGCCCATGAAGCTTGGTCTTGCTGGCGGACCTCTCATTGTGGCAATATTGCTTGGCCGTTATGGCTATAAGTTCAAAGTGATTACCTACACCAGCAGTAGCTCAAACCTGCTTTTGCGAGAGCTGGGAATTTGCCTCTTCCTTGCCAGTGTGGGCATAGCAGCCGGTGGCAACTTTGCCGAGACGGTATTCAACGCTCAGGGAGCGCGCTGGGTGCTCTATGGCTTCTTGATAACATTCATTCCACTGCTCATTGTCACTCTCGTGGCACGTGGAAAGTTCAAGTTGAATTATTGCACCATTATGGGCATGGTGGCTGGTGCAACAACCGATCCACCAGCCCTTGCCTATGCCAACAAGACGGCAGGTAACGACGCTCCCTCGGTGGCCTACAGTACCGTTTATCCGCTCACGATGTTCCTGCGTGTGATAACGGCACAACTCATCATCCTCGCGCTTGCTTAGAGGTGGGAGACAGGCTGTCATGATATGTGTAACTTTAAACTAATTGTGCACTTGTGCATTAAGCATTTCGTGCTGAAGAAAATATGAATTTCACACAGATATTAAGTTCGGCATTAGTGTTGCTCAGTATCATTGATATAGTGGGCTCGGTGCCTATTATCATGGATCTTCGTGCCAAGGGGCGTGAGATTAGTGCATGGAAGGCAACATTATATTCGGCTATCGTGATGGTGGGTTTCTACTATGGCGGCTACTGGATTCTCGAGATTTTCAACTGCAACATCCAGTCATTTGCCGCAGCAGGAGGCTTCTTGATGTTTCTCATGGCACTTGAGATGATTCTTGACGTTGAGATTTTCAAGAACAATGCGCCAAGCGGTGGTGCCACGATAGTGCCCATGGTTTTTCCCTTGATAGCTGGTGCAGGAGTGCTCACCACTCTCATCTCGCTCAAGGCCATGTATTCCGATGTCAACATTCTAATAGGTTTGGCAATCAATATGGTATGGGTCTTTGTCGTCATCAAGTCGACCGATAAGATACAGCGTTTTCTGGGTGAAGGTGGCATCTTCTTCTTGCGCAAGTTCTTTGGCATCATTCTGCTGGCAATTACACTAAACAGTATTTTATAACTAATTATTTTCATTTGTAATTTATTATTTTACAACTATTTACAGGTTAATTGACGTGTAAAAATGAAATCCTTAAAAAAACTTAAATCGCGCTATTCGCTGTTCATGGGCACAAAAATAGCTAAAAAATAGAACCTGACAAAAAAAGTATCAATGACTACAATAAAAAAGAAACCACCAATACATTAATGTAGTCAATGATACTTTCATCCAATTATGAAATTAACACCCACATTTGGGTGTTTTTTTGTTGCCACAGCGATATTTATATATAAAACATAAAGAAATATGAAGAAGATTAAAATCAAAGGGAAGAACTATAACATTAAGTACACTATTCGCGCACTGTTCATATTTGAGCAGATAACAGGAAAACCATTCAAGATTGAAACCCTGCTTGACAACTATCTGTTCTTTTATTCTATGATTCTTGCAAACAATCAAGATAAATCAGAAATCCTTAGTTGGGATGATTTCATTGATGCGCTTGACAATGACCCAAACCTGTTTGGTAAGATAAATATTGCCGTTGAGCAGCAGCAAAAGCAAGACAAAATATTCAACCAAGAAGAATCTACTGACACTGACCCTGAAAAAAAAAGTTAAGTGTTAGTGAACTGTATGCCATTCTTACCATGCAATGCGGTTACAGTGCAAAGTATGTACTGGACGAAATGGAAATGTACGAAGTTAACGCGGCAATGAAGTATCAGTATCATTCATATAAGCAAGGATGGGAACAAGCACGGTTGGTTGCTTACATTGTGGCACAGACACAAAGCACCAAGCGGTTAACAATACAAGACATTGTGAAATTTGAATGGGAGAAAGACCAAGAAGAAGAAGACGTTGATACTTCCATAACAAAAGAACAGATTGAGGCATTGAAGGCACAGGCGCAAATGTACCTAAAGACACAGAATAACCAAGTAGAAAGAAGATAAAATATAATGGCTGATTATGTAGTAAGACTAACGGGACAAGATAATTTATCTGGTACCATTAAAAACGTGAAAAGTGCTGTCGCTGATTTGGGCAACAGTGCTTCTAACAACTTATCTAAGTTCAGTGAAAAATTTGAACGTATAACAAACAGCACAGCACCGCTAAAGAAGCAACTTAGAGACCTGAAAGCAATCATGGCAGACATGAATTTTCAGGGTCTAAGTGGCACTGATGAATTCACACAGATAGCAATGTATGCAGGTCAGATAAGCGATGCGATGGGTGATGCGAGTGCAGCAACCAAAAGGTTTGCAGATGATACATTTGCACTGTCCGTTGCTTCACAGGGTTTAACGGCAATCACTGGCGCAGCAACAGCAGCCACAGGTGCAATGAACTTGTTTGGGGTTGAGAATGAGAATGTGAAAGAAGCAATTTTGAAAGTTCAAAGTGCTATGGCAATACTTAACGGTGTGCAAGCAGTAGCAAATGCACTGAACAAGGACAGCGCGTTGATGCAAGCACTGAAAGCAGCAAAACTTGCTATCACCACCACAGCAACAACCGCTAACACGGCAGCAGAAACCGCTAACACTGTGTCTGAAGTCGCTAACAAAGCAGCCACAGACGCAAGCGCAGCAGCAAAAACAAGGGAAACGGCAGCAGAAACAGCCAACACAGTTGCCACAGGTGCAAACACAGTCGCACAGAATGCTTGGAATGTGGCAAAAGCAATTGGTAAGGCATTACTTGGTGATTTCAGTGGTCTTATTTTGGTTGCAGCAGCAGGTGTTGCAGCTTACGCATTGGCAACTGATGATGCAGCAGATTCACAAGAAAATTTCAATTCAAAGCTTGAAGAACAATCATCTGAAGTCCTTAATCAGATAACCACATTTGAACAACTGCAACAGGAGTACAACTTGGTTAAGGGTAATACACAGCAACTTTCAAAGTGGATTGCAGACAATGCAGAAAAGTTCAAGATACTTAAAATAAAGGTCAATGATGCTGATAAAGCACACAAGATTTTTGGTGGCAATTCAAAGAACTTTATCAGTGCTTCAATCAATAGAAGTATTGCAATGGCAGAAGAAGCAATGAATGCTGAAATGCTGGGTAAAACAATAGCAGAACTTTCAAAGATATACAAACGTTTTTTGAACGGTGAAGAAGTTGACTGGGTTGATGTAAGAAAAGCGGTTCAAAGAGTAACAGGACGTTCAGCACTTGACGCAAGTAAAATGATGGAAGCCGCAGGTTTTGAAATGGAAAGCGATGTTTGGTTTAGCAATGCTGGCGGCAAAGACCCCACCGCGGCAATGTCCAAACTGATGGCAATGATAATTGATGAACAACGTACCAAAGCAGCCAACGGACTTAAACAGTTACGCGATGCTATGTTCAAACAAATGGGTCAGACAGCGCAAGATATATATACAGAACAAGAGAACTATGAAGATGAACCCAAAGGTGGCAGTGGTTCAGGTGGTAGGCACAAACCTTCTTCAAGGGGTTCAAGCGGTAGAAGCAAACCAACCGCAAAGGGTGGTTCAAGTGGCACATCTGAAATAACACTTACACAGTCTGAAATTGATTCGCTTATAAAATCATGGGCAGGACTTAACAAAATAATTGAAGTTGCTCAAAAGAAGATACAAAGTCTAGACAAGACTTCAAAGACTTACAACGAAGACCTGAAGTTTTACAATGAACTTATTCTTAGCGCACAGAAAATGAAATTTGATTTGATTGACACTTCAACGGTCAAGGGACTTGGGGAAGCCAAGAATCAAATCAAAACAATTATAGACCTGTTACCTGAAGGTAGTGAAGAACTGGAAACATGGAAGAACAAGGAAATAGAAATCAACAAGAAGATTGCTGAACGCGCAGCCGCGTTCGTCAACACTGGCAGTTTGGATGGAATGGGCAAGTACAAGCAACAGATGATGGACTTAATCAAAATAATGGATGTCCATGACCCACAAATTGCGCAACTTGCAAGAAAATGGTATGAAGTTGATAAGGCTGAAAAAGAAGCCAAGAACACTTTAGACCAAATGATGAACGGCATTGACCCAAACAGTCCAACAGCATTGAAGAAGAAGATTCAAGAACTGGAGAACGAGAAACTTAACTTAGACCCTGAAAAGGACTTGTTGAAAATTTCAAATCTTGATTATCAAATTGATTGGCTGAAGGGTGAACTTGGAAGGAAAATGAGTGTGTTGGAAGGTACGACAGTTCAACAGAATGCAAAGCTGAATATCACCTTCGATTACAAGAAATCAAATCTTGAAAAACTTCAAGAACGTATTGACTATTTCCAAACAGAAATAGACAAACTGAAAGATATAAAACTTGAAGACGTTGGTGATGAAGCATTCAACAAAGCGCAGCAATCATTATCAATATTCAGGGAAGAACTTGCCAAGACCAAACGCGAAGCAACCCTGACTGAAATGAAAGAAGACATCAAGGAATATGCAAAGGCGGTAAGAGAACAAGCGGTTGAGGGCACAAAGAACTTTGTCAGTGGCATCAATTCCATTTACACCGCATTTGACGGTTTGGCACAAAAGATGGATGACGCAAAAAATGGTTTTGAACAATTTATCGCAATTTTCGATACAATATTCACCGTTGTTGATTCTGTATTCTCCACGATTGAAACAATCAATGGATTAATTGAAACAATCAACATGCTTAAAGGTGCAAAAGAAGCAGAGAATACAATGAATGAAAAAAACACGGCAACTATAATTGCAGAAACAGTTGCATTGGGTGGTTTGGCAGCAGCAGAAGGTTCAAAAGCGGTAGCAGATGCAGCAACGGTTGAACCTGCAATGGCTTCAGCGGTGGCATTACAGACACAGGCGGCAGCAGCAGAAGAAGCAGCCGCGGCAAATATGTTTGCAGCACATTCAAGTATTCCGTTTGTGGGTGCAGCACTGGGTGCAGCATCTGTTGGCATAATGGAAGGGGTACTGTCAAGCATCAAAGCGGTTTCAAAGTTTGCTAACGGTGGTATAGTTGGCGGTTCTTCATATTCAGGTGATAAGTTGTTTGCAAGGGTCAATTCAGGTGAAATGATACTTAATGGTAGGCAACAAAAGAACCTGTTTAATGCAATAGATAACAACAGACTTGGTGCAGATAATGCACAGACCATTTCATTCAAAATCAAGGGCAGTGACCTTTACGGTACACTTAAAAACTATTCTAAAATAAAGGGTAAAAGTGGTGTAACCACAGGCATTATATAATATGTTAATTACTGGACAATTCAGGAATGTAGATAATGAACTTTTCACCGTCAAGATACTTTCAGACGGTGATAGTTCCACAACAAGAACCATTGGTGAAGATGGGTTGTATTTCAGTGCTGACCCTGTGACCATAGAAACAGACTGTGATAACACACTGGAACACCTAATCAGAAAAAGTTGCAGTATAAACTTGGTCTGTGACGGTTACATTGGTGATGCGCTGTGGGCAAGCAATGCAAGAAATATCATTGTGAACATTAAGAACGCAGCCACACAAGAATGTGTGTTTGCTGGGTATGTTGAACCCAATTCTTTCAATCAACCATTTGCTAAACCACTTGAAGAATTCACCATTAACTGCATCGATGCAATTTCAACTTTACAGTATTACAAATACAAAAATTGCAACCTAAGAACCTATGACAGCATTAAGCAGACTGCAACAACCGCAACTTTCAAGACAATGTTGCAGCAAATGTTCAATGACATAATAACCACACTTGACATTGATGGTGATGTGGAATGTAGGCTGATATATGATTGTACAAAAGCAATTGTTGCAGGTTTTCAAAAAATCACATTTAACACAATGGCAATTGATGAAAGCTACATACTTGGTGATGAATTTGATGACTGTTGGACAAACGAAGAAATACTAACACAAATACTTCAATACTTGAATCTGCATATAGTTCAACAGGGGTTTGATTTTTTCATATATGATTGGGGGACAATTAAGAATGGTAGAAATGTATGGTATGATGTTCTTAATGATGTCAACGTCACATTGCCAAGAAGCAGCACTATTGCACTTACAAGCGAAATGCACGGTTCTGACGATACCAACATAACAGTTGATGATGTATATAATCAATTCAGTGTAAAGTGTGAACTGGAAAACCAAGATGTTATAATAGAAAGTCCATTAGAAGACAAAGAACTGTCTTCACTGTTCAGTGGAAAGCAATTATATTGCCGTGAAATGTGGTCTGATGCAGACAGCGACAAAGATAAAGATATTGATTGGAAAGACGTTGACGGTCTTAGAAAATTGCTGTTAGACCAATATATTAGCAAAGAAGAAAGTGAACACATCAAATGTGTTGATTGGTACATTCAAGCAGTCTATAACAAGAAGTGGCAAATGCACCCCAACAACGGCACAGGTGATATAACTGATGTTTACATAAAATCAGGGAACAACTATGTGAAGCAATGGGAAGTACCAAGGTATGTGTACAACAACAGACTTACACCGTCACTGTTCAAGTTTGGCAAGGTTGAGCGACCAACAAGCGCAATGGACAATGAACCCACTGGCAAGGTATCAATGTCCAATTACCTTTACATTTCAGTAAATGGCAATATGGTGAACGATAACACAACTTCTGAACCAACCGTTACGGAACTTCAAGAACACGCGCCAATGATAGAATACACAGGTGGCGCAAGTGGTGCTGCATACAGCCCAAGCGATGATGAAGCAACTAACTACATTGTCTTCACTGGCTCCATTACATTGCAGCCACAGCAGCAAGAAACAGGCAGTTATGCAACACTTATGAATGATGCTGCATCGCTAAGTCAAAATAGTTTCACGTTCAAGTACATAACTAAGAATGTTGATTTTCTAAACAATGAAGAAGCTGACGGTTCAACCAAAAACGGCTACAAGGGAAGGTTTTACACACGGAAGTTCTATACCATGACAAACCCATCTGACCCCATTGATGAAACACAGTATCTGCAAAATGAAGTCAGTCTGCAACCACCTGCTGACTGTAAGTCAAAAAGACTTGCATACAACTATTCTGAACACAACTTTGACGAAAATGCAGACTTGGTTACAAAGCTTCCTATCTTGGAATGTGAACTTATCATTGGTAACAAAAGACTAATTGAAACAGACGTTGACCAATGGGGAAACAGCACCTTCCAATGGGTAACACTTGGGCAAGAACCAACATTCATTTATGAAGATGACGGACAGGAATACACCATAACAACATTCACACTTGGCATTAACCCCAAGTTGAATGATTATATAGTAGGCACTGAATTCAAAATACAGAACACAATTTCAGTATCAATGAACCTGGACATGGAAGGCACAGCAATTCCCATTAAAAAAAGTGATAACCTTAGCGGTGCAGTTCAGTTTAGAATACTGGGACCCATCAACACCACATGGAACACCATAACAAGAAGACACCCAACTTGGTTCAGACATACAAAATGGTACGATAATAATAAAATGGTATTGGCTAACATTGGCAATGTGGTTATCAAGGATTTTGCAGCAAAAATCGCTTCAGATAATGGTGGCAATAGTTTTGTGGGTGAATACAATGATTTGATTTACATGTCAGATGAAACAGATAAATTCATTAACAAGAATGACAGTACAACGTTCAAGTTCATTACACAGTTATCAAGTTCTGAAGCCATTGAAAAAGGTGTTAAGAATGGCATAAACATCAATGCAGTGCAGAACACTACAAATGAACTTCCTGTTAGTACCATTTACAACTATTTAACAAGGGAGACGGCAAAAGCTGAAGAACACTATGTTAACCAATATTATCTTGAATATTGTCAACCGCGTTTGATAATGGAAGCAACCATGCACAATGATAACATTGATTGGCGCAACCGCTACACTTCAAGTGTGCTTAACAGAACATTCTTCATTCAGTCCATGAACACAAATCTTAAATATAACACAGTTGAAATAACATTTAAAGAAATATGATTAATATAAAGAGTTTTGGAGTAAAACGAAAAGACGGTGGTTCATCATCAAGCAGTGGCAGCGGTGGTGGTTACGCAAATACCACCGTGAACACAACGGTGAATTCTGTCAAAATATGGGGACAGCCACATGACCACACAAGCGACATTGACGGTGATATAACAACAAGTGGCAGCATAACAGCACAGGGAAATGTAACGGCAACTGACATAACGGCACAGGGTACATTGGAAGCCAACAGCATTCATTCACACACCACAATTGAAGCAGATGGTGCGATAAGTGGCGATGATGGTATATTTGGTGGTGATGTTTCTTGTGTAGATTTTAATTGTTCAAATATATATGCTGCTGACAGTATTGAAGCAAACACCGTTGACACCAATGAACTGACCGCTACAGATGGCACAATAACAAACTTGGTTGCTGAATACTTGACCGTCACCAAACAAGCACACTTTTTTGAATTGATAATAGATAAATTAAAGTCTAACAGTGGGCAAGTGATACTGTCTGCTGCTAATGCAAAGATAGACAAAGTGAAACCTATTGGTGGACAATATATGTTGTTTTGGCGAAAAAAAGACCCTGAAACAAACAAAGCCATAGATAATGAATTTGTCGTTAATGACCAAGTTCGTTGCCAAACGTTCAATGTTCAAGAAGGTACTAACTACAACGCAAGCAACAAATATTATTGGTGGCTTGTGGTAGAAGTTGGAACAATGTCAGAAGTTATTGACACAGAAGAAGTAGAATGCAATTATATCATATTGTCAGAAACAGACAAAGACGGTTCAAGCATCCCTGAAGTGGGTGATGAAATAGTACAGTTAGGCAATCGCACAGACACAACAAGACAAAGTGCAATTATATTATCTTCCATTGCATCCATTGATAGTAATGTTCAAGCACCATCAATTGTTCAATACACAGGTATAAACGGTTACACCTTAGACGGTCACATTCTTAACCAAATGGCAGCAAATGGTAACACATTCACTGGTGACTTCAAAGTTATCACAGGGAACACCATAACTGATGTGAAGGACTTGGTTAGTGGCACATTGCCCACAATAGTAACCAACAGTGATGCAGCATTCATCATGGCAAACAGTTCTTCACAGATTACTTCCATTTCAGAATGCCAAAACTTGCCTACCAACATACAACTGTATGAAGGAACAACCCAAATACCTTATAGCAGTTGGACTTCAAGAAGTTACATCAAGAACGGTACACAACGGCAAGTAAGCCTGAAAGCATCTGTTATTCGTCAAGAAACAGGACTTTGTGTTCAAAGAGTTGCAGACGATAGAACAGGTGGCTGCAATGTAACTTGGGCGATTAACAGTTCACAGTCAATAGATGGCACGGTAACACCTGTGACGGTAAGCACCCACAATTGCACAATATACATTGAGTACACTAACGGCACAGACACCAAAACAATAACCAAGAATGTACCATTGAATGTTATCACAAGTGGTTCAACGGTGGTAGGTGCTGATGCTGAATTTGATAAGATGAAAGTGAATGAATGTGATTTAACGGTTCAGGTTTCAAATGTCCTGAATATAACCGCAGATGTTCAGGTTCAACATGTGAAAGGTTCAACTGTTACCACACTTTCAGATGTCACTGACTTCACTTGCTCATTGAGGTTGAACAATGCAGGTGCCTACTTCACACTGACGCGTGGCACAGATAGGTTCACACTGTCACAAACGGTTGGTGGCTTTATGGACTTGACCACACCACCCACATCCGCAATTCTAACACTGATGAAGAACGGTGAAGTTGTTGATACATTTGTCGCAGCTGTGAAGTTCAACGCGGGTTCAATGTTTCAAGTCCGCGACAACGCAATAACAGCAGCAGTGCAGCAGTCAAACACATACACTGACAATGAAATAACAACGGTGAATGCTGACATTGCACAATTACAAGTTACTGCTGATAACATATCTTCAAGAGTTACCAACATTGAAGGTGATTATGTGACAAGTTCAGAACTTACCCAAACAGCCAACAACATTCAATTGAATGTGTACAATGAACTTAATGAAAAAACTGGTATAGATGTCCAAAGTGGACAGATTACACTCAATGCTGATAACACCACAATCAATGGCAATTTGAACCTGAACAACACAGACAATGGCATTACCATATATGATGAGGAAGGAACACCAAGAATTCAACTTCAACCCAATGAAATTGGAAGCATTGCAGACTTTGATAGTGGTACAGCTTATATAGTTAAGTCAAGTGTGAAAGTGCAGAATGCAACAACTTACAGCCAAAGCACGCTACAAAGAAAGATAGGTTACTTCAATGTTGGTGACACACTGACAATGAAGAATGTCAGATGCCTTATAACATCTTCTTCATCAACAGGTGAACCACAATACCCCACAGCAACATTCACCGCAGCAATTAACATCTACAAGGAAGGGAACAACAACCCTGTATATACGTTCAATAGAACATTCACATATAGCAACGGTGAACACACAACAAATGATATATCACAGTCAATTGCAACAAGTGGTGTCTATCTGTTCAATGCTGATATAACAAATAATGCAACACCACTGCCCAATGTGTATGAAGAAGTACGCACAATGGTAACACAGACCATAACCCATCAAACATATATTGGTTCAGATGGGTTCTACTGCAACCCATACAGCAATGCAATGTTGTGGGCAGGAAGTGAAGAAATACAAATGCGATGGGGTTATGATGGTGTAAGGGTTAACGAACAAGGTCTGCAAAGACTTCCACCCAATTATATACAAACTAATGAACTGTGGTTGCCATTTGATAACGTCATTGAGACCACCAACATACTTTCACCGCGTTACACATTGAATGGGACTAACTATGTATATACCATTAACCCACTAACTGATAAGGGTTTATTACTTGCAGATGTTCCATCATTCAATGAAAATAACAGACGTACACATATATATCTTCCTGACTATCAATTGACCATTGACGGAAAAGAATATGTGTTACCAAGTGGTTATATGATAATGATAAAGAATGCTGAAGTTAATGTGCCAACTGATGGTGCACAACACAGCATCAACCCCAATCAGCAGATATATTTACATTATGACCCAAGTAACACAAGCAATTACACGCTATGCCGTTCAGCGATTGTGCGTGTTCTACATTATGGACATGGCTCATGGCTGTTGTGTTAACACATCATATTTCTTTATTATATGTTCATTGCACCTATCATTTTATATAGTGTTTAGGTGCAATTTTTATTTTTAATTGATATTTATTAGTAAAGGGATGAAAGAAATGAAAGATAATGATTTTTTAGTAAAAAATAAGTTGAAGTGGCAAATTATTTCAGCGGTTGCAATGGTAATCGTTGGTGCTGGACTGATGATAGCAGGGTTCATAGTTCAGCCACTTGGAGAAATACATCCATCTGTGCTAACGGGAAGTGGTGAGATACTGACATTTGCAGGAAGTCTATTTGGAATAAATGTGCACTATAAGTTGAAGTTGCACGAGCATGAGACAGATGCAAGCAGCAAGACAAATGAATAAGTTATTAAGTTATTCAACATTTTCAAGGGACTATTTATATAGTCCTTTTTTATTTTTGTAAATAGTGGGGGGGAGGGGTATTTTTGGGTGGTCATCCCATAGAACCGCCCAAAAGTTTTCTTTACACGCGCAGCGAAAATTCACCAACAATTTTCTACACATTTCTGCACATTATACGATACCGCATATAACATGCAAAAAACCACCCTACCTAATAGCAGGGTGGGAAAATAATAACAAAAATAAATTATAACAATATGGCAATCAACTCTACATATATAAATAGTATGTTATTTGAAAAAAGTTCTTATTTCTTCTTTTTTTTCTTCACATTTCCGTGAATTTCATTGTGGCAGTCACGGCACAAGGTCATAAGATTTTGCCATGAAAGCAATCGCAGTTTGGCTTCAAATTCACTTAGTCCTTCCTCAAAGGGTGAAAGCATGTGATGAACGTGTTCACCTTCTTTCACGATACCTTTTAATTGACACATTTGACAAAGTGGGTGCTGCTGCATCCAATAGTCGCGTAAGTTCTTCCATTCCGTCATGCGGTACATCTTTTGTCGCTGCAATCTTCTTGCAGATGGTTTTGGTTTTGGTTTGTTTATCGTTGGCATATCATTTGTAAATTAATCCATTATTTACCGCAAGTTCTGCTGGTATGAAGTACGTTGGAACTTCTATGAAGTCACTCCCACCTTCGTTGTATTCCTGTAGCTGAATTTTCCATTTGCGTTTTTCTATCGTTGTGAAATCCACCCTGTCAAGGTCGAAAATGAAGTATTCATAATCATTTAACAAAACAACATAAAGAAGTCTTTCACCATCCTTTGTGTCAGCGACCAACCGCTGATATTTGGACACCTTCAGGGGCAGTGTGTCGTACCTATTCATGTCTTGGTTTCTTGACTTTATTTCAACATTATATAAATATGTGTTACCGCTTTTTGTCTCAACACTATAACGCATGTCACTTGGTGAAAATTCAGGCATTTTTTTGAATGTGGTGTTGTGATTGTGGTAAAGTTTTTGAAGTATCTTCTTTGTAGTGTCAAAGTCCCTTTGTTCCTGTTCATCTATTCGCGCTGCATCCCTTTTATTCATCCCTTTGTTTCTGTTGTAATCGTTATTTTCGTTGTGTGATGCTGTCCGCAAGTTCTGTTATCTTGGGCATTAGCACCATTTTGTTCTTCATGGTGGTGGTGTCATACTCATTTATCATCTGTTCATAGCGGTTCACTTGTTCCATGCGTTTTAGTTGATTGCAACCGTTGAAACTGAAAATCATCGCAGCGGTTAACAATAAGACCACCACAAGCGCATTCCTTGATTTTTTGTGTTTTTCCATAGTGTTTGATTTTTTTTCTATATATATAAATAGTGCCATCCCAAAAAAAAGTTTGGGTAAAATGTCAAAAAAAATAGTTAAAATGTCGCATTTCCCCAATGTGTTATATAAGACATTGAAAACCATTGACTTAGCGATTTTTTCGTTGTATATTTGCAGCGATATATTTTTATTATTTGAAAAAAATAGTAGTGGACTTGATTTTTTTGAAACCACACACTATTTATAATTGAAAAGGTTGATGAGGTTGCAAACTCATGGGGGTGGTTCACTAACTTCCCACCCCAAACCAACCTTTTAAAAAGTTAGTGAAAATAAAAGAATAAAAGTTAGATAGAAATGAAAGAATCATTTACATTTGGCATTTCAGCCACAACAACACCCACAACAGAAAAAATCACTAAGAAGGATTACTGGAAGCTTGATTTTCAACAACAGACCGTGACGGTTGATGACTTGAAAAAACTTATTTTGCAAGGTCGCTTGCTAACAGGTATATATCGCAATCAGAGCTTCAACATCAAGGAAAAAAGAATTGAAAATTTCTGCCAAAGTAATGTTATAGCCATCGACATCGACAATTGCGACTGCACGATGGAAGACTATGTTGATGTGCTTAAAGTACAACCTACAATTGCATACACAAGTTACAGTGACGGTTTACCTGATAAGGGTTATCGCTTCCGTTTCTTGTATGTATTTGACGAGCCTATCACCACACCTGAAGAATTCACGCAGACTTATGAAGTCATGTGTGCCGTTAACAACATCGATGTTGATAGCAATGACGATTGCATGAAACAGTGCAATCAAGGTTTTTGGGGGAACGGTTCTGACAGGTGTCGAATTATTGGTGACGGTCACATTTTGAACTTGAATGATTTCAAAAATGAGTATCACAGCACGTTTGAACAATTCACACCCAAAAGTATCATTAACTACAATAAAAAAGAACACACCACTACATTAAAGCAGTCAATGATACTTTCATTCAATGATAGCGAGTTTGAACATTATTGGCTGAATGGAAGTGATGAAGAAGTTTTGACACAGATGCACCACTACCATTCCCATGAATCAACACAAATAGAATTCAATGACGGTGAACTTTGGCGCGAACTTAGCGACACCCCATATTATGTCATTAAACATAAGTGGGAGTTACGGAACATTCACCGCAACGGCACTGGTAAGATGGTTCCTGTGACCGTCAAGGTAAAGGATGGTGAAGGTAGGCGCAAGCGCATATTCATGTCACTTATCAGACGCAGGTTAATTGACCCCACCCTGACAATTGAACATCTGTGCTATGCTGCACTTTGTGAACTTGTGTATTACACGCAGAACAACCCAAAGGACTTCATTACACGGAAGCAACTTGCATATATCGCCAACAACGCACTGCACACAGAACTTTCAAGGTATGCAGAGCAATTGAGAGATAACAAGAAATATATAATGAATAAAGAAGAAGTGAAGAAACAAGGCATCCCAATGGCAAAAGCTGTTGGACATGTCAACGGTCAACGGAACAAGAAGATGAAGGAACAAAGGTATGCTGAAATAATGAAATTCTATGACCCAACAAAGACAGACAAAGACAACTTGAAGACCTTACAAGAAAATGGTATCAACATTTCAATTATCACGCTGAAACGTTTTCGCAAGGAAAATGGACTTACCAAGTACAACAAAACAAAAGTATCATCAACTACAATAAAAAAGAACACCACAGATACATTAAAGCGGTCAATGATACTTTCTGAAGAAAAGAAGTTATTGGACATGGATGCAGTGAAGACCATTATAACACAACTTCATCCATACTACCAAGAAGGGGTGAAGATAAATGAATTTGCGCCACACAAGTTTGAAATCAACTTCACCCACCCTGTTATCAACTTGGAACTGTGGAGGGCAGCAGGTGAGTACCTTATCGGCAATGATTACTTCATGGAAGGGTTTGCCGTTAAAGGTGTTGAAAACGAAAAAGTCGCTAAAAATTATCTAATTTCAACTAACTGTTGAAAAATTTTCTGATGAAGATTATATTTATATATATAATGAAAAGAAATATGATACAGGAACAAGAAAAATGGAAACCCATCTTAGGCTATGAAAAATTTTATGCAGTGTCCAATTTGGGTAATGTCAGGTCGATGGAGCGACAAGTAAGGGGACACAATGGAGTAATGCAAAACCGCAAGGGAAAAGTGCTGACGCAACAAATAAACCAAAGAAACGGTTACGCACAAGTGATGCTGATAGTCAACAATCACTATAGGCTGCATTACGTTCACCGCTTGGTGGCACAGGCATTCGTTGAAAACCCCATGAACATGGACTGTGTAACACACATTGACGGCGATTTCAGGAACAACGCAGCAAGCAACCTTAAATGGTTCTATAAGAGTAAAAAATCTAATTCCAATGGCAAAGAAAACAACTAAATACAGCGACTACAGCGACACCACACAACAGTTCATGGCAGCTGTTGAAAAGTACATTAAAAAGAAGTATGGAAAAATAGAACAGCACTGGGAAGGACAGTTGATGTTACTGGCGACAAATTATGAACTGTTCAATCAAGCTAAAGAGGAAGTTAAAAGAACAGGAATGTTGGTAACTAATAGATTTGGTGGTCAGGACAAGAACCCACTGTTAAGGGTAATCACAGATGCCAACATTCAATGCATCAAACTAATTCATGAATTTGGACTTTCACCGTCTGCAAGCGGTAAAATAAAGGAAGTAGAACAAGACGATTCAGACATAATAAAAGGGTTGCTGAATGGATGATTACAGCAAATATAAGAAGTATGCACAGGCGGTGATTAACGGTGAAATCATCGCTTGTGACTATGTTATAAAAGCATGTGAACGTTATCTTGATTACTTCAATAGGAATGATATTTATTTCGACGCAAAAGCAGCAGATAAGGTTGTTAACTTCATTTCAAAGTTAAAGCACTTCACAGGTTCACACAACGGCAAGCCCTTTGTTTTGGCTGATTGGCAAGAATTCATCGTATATTCAATTTACGGTTTTCATTATAAGGAAACTAAAACAAGAATGGTGAAGAATGCTTATATTGAAGTCGCACGAAAGAACGGAAAAACGGCATTGGTTGCAGCATTATGTTTGTACCATCTTATCGCGGATGGTGAAAACAATGCACAAGTGATATTATCAGCAACTTCAGCAAAACAAGCAAAGATATGTTTTGATATGTGTTCAAATTTTTTAAAACCGCTTGACCCAAAGAACAAATATTTTAAGCGGTTCAGGGACTCAATCAAGTTTGATGCAACAACTTCTTCACTTCACATCGTTGCAGCGGATGCAAGTAGATTGGATGGCTATAATGCTTCAATGTTTGTGTGCGATGAACTTCATGAATTCAAAGACGGTTCAGTCTTTAATGTATTACAATCTTCACAGGGTATGCGCGATGAACCGCTGGGTATTTGTATAACAACAGCAGGTTTCAATCTATCTTCATTTTGTTATGAAATGCGTTCCACAATGATTGAACTGCTATATGGCAAAAAAGAAGATGATTCACAATTTGCGGTTATATTCACATTGGACAAAGAAGATGATTACGATAATGAAGAAGTATGGTGTAAATCTTCACCCAATCTTGGAATAACGGTTAAGAAAGACTATCTGAAGCAGCAAGCACAACAAGCCAAAAACAATCCAACACTGTTAACTTCATATCTTACCAAGTTGCAGAATGTATGGCTATCATCAAGTGAAGAATGGATTGGTGCAAACTATATCATGCAATCGCAATCAAAATTTGATTATTCAGACTTCAAAGATAATTACTGTTATTTGGGGGTAGATTTGGGTGCTACAAGCGATTTAACGGCTGTAAGTGTTATGATACCATCTAATGAAAAATACTTCTTCAGGAACTATTATTTTGTGCCCAATGAACAATTGCAAGTGAACACCAACAGGGACTTATACAGACAATGGCAACAACAAGGACACTTATTTGTTACACCTGGGAACGTCACAGATTATGATTATATCCTGAACAAAGTTCTTGAAATAAACAGCCAACTTCAAATATATCAAATAGGCTATGACCAATGGAACGCTACACAATGGGCGATTTCTGCAACAGAAGCAGGTCTGAATCTGATACCATACAGTATGAGCATTGGCAGCTTGAACAGGCCAACAAAAGAACTTGCACGGCTGATTTTAAGTGGCAAAGTGGTGATGTATGACAATCCAATTGACCGTTTTTGTTTTCAAAATGTGGTAATCAAACGCGACTTCAATGACAATGAAAGACCCACCAAAGAAGCATATAACAACAAAATTGACGGTGTGATGTCAATGATAATGGCACTTGGGATTTATATAACAACAAATCACTTCGACAATTCAATTACTTCATTCAGTTTTGGGGTTTAGAAGATATTTATAAAAGAAAAGGAAAAGTGATGGGAAAATTTACAAGATTATTTGGATTGGAAAAACCCAAAAAGGAAGAAAAAAGGGAATTCAGTTATGTTAGTGCCAATGGTGCATTGACGTTTGGGAGTTTGTACAATAGTGCTTCAGCAATGAACATAAGCGCGGTATTTGCAGCGACAAACTTGATTGCTAACACCATTGCAATGTTACCGTTGAAGGTGCTTATTAACAACGAAGAAGGGCAAAATGAAACAACAACACACCCTGTCGCATTGTGCTTCGATAACAAGAAGAATGTTATCAGCAAGTTCACACTTTTAAAGTTGATTGTGCAGTCTGTGATATTGCGTGGCAATGCGTTTGTTTATATTGTTAGAACTGGCGGTGTAGTTACTTCATTAAGATATGTAGAAAGTGGTGATGTAACAATTAACTACAACAAGCAGAAGAATGAACTGTATTATGATTGTGGTGTTATCACCAACAAGCACATAATGCCAAAAGATATGCTGCACTTTGTGCTTAACAGTTATGACGGTGTTAACGGTGTAAGCTTGTTGAGTTATGCAGCAAGAACACTGAAAATTACCAATGCTTCTGAAAACAGTGCAAAGAATTTCTTTGAAAATGGTATGAACGTTAACGGTCTGTTGAAAGTTAACACACCAATCACGGCACAGCAAAAAGAAGAAATAAGAAGTTCATGGAATCAAGCATATAACGGTGAAGGTGGTGGTTTGGCAATCATTAACGCAAACATGGAGTATCAGCAGCTTCAATTGTCACCTGAAGATTCACAACTGTTGGCAAGTAGGCAATACAACGTTGCTGACATTGCGCGATTTTTCAACATCAATCCATTATTGTTAGGTGGTGAAAGTGGCGCGACTTACAGTTCATTGGAAATGTTGCAGAATGCTTTTTTGATACACACACTTCAACCATATATCAGCATGATTGAATGTGAGTTGAACAGAAAACTATTATCAGAGAATGAAACCAATCTGACAATAATACTTGAAACAAATGAACTGTTGCGCATCGATAAACAAGCACAAGCAAACTATTATAAAACAATGGTTGACGGTGGCATTCTTTCAAGGAACGAAATTAGAAAAGAACTTGGTTATAATGGTTTTGAGGGTGGTGACAGTCACACGGTAGCATACAGTGATGCTGCACAAAACACCATTGAAAATAATGACACAAATACAGATGAAGAATAATGGGAACATTGGTGGTGAATTCAGACTTTGGCAAACTTTACGGGGTGTCAAGAACTGAATATTTCAGTAAGTATTATCTGACCTTTGAAGCGGTGGAAGCTTGTGTGTTCACTTTCACGATGGATGCCAAATTACCAACAATTTGTGTGCCGTCAATTTCATATTCAACAGATAATGGTGAGACTTGGGCAATGACCGCTAATGTTGACGGTGAAGAAGTGGTTGTTACAACACCAACCATTAAAGCAGGTGATAAAGTGCTGTGGAAGTCCAATGCTGTTCAATTCTGTTACCAACCTGATTCAGCAGAAGTGGGCAGTGATATGCCATTAGAAAATGCAGGTTTCAGCACATTCAAATCAAGTGGCAAATACAACATTTATGGCAATATAATGTCACTGCTGTATGGTGATGATTTTGTAGATAAGACTGAATTTAAACCTTATGTAAGTACAGGATATGGTGCAGGAGCATTCACATATTTATTTACTTGGAATTATGGATGGGCAGAATATTGGGATGACCCAACAAAATTCAATGAAAGCATTATTTCAACTAAATACCTTTCATTACCTGCCACTGAACTTGAACCATACTGTTATTATGGGTTGTTCTTGTCTTGTAATAAAATGGTTGATTGTCCTGAACTGCCATCAACCAACTTGGCTGCTGCTTGTTATAAAGAAATGTTCTATCTGTGTGACTCTATGTTAGTCGCACCTGAACTTCCTGCTACTGAAATGAAGACTGAATGTTACCGTGAAATGATAGACAGATGCCGTTCATTGGAAGTTGCACCTGAACTTCCTGCTACCAAGTTGGCTGCTTGGTGCTATTATGGTATGTTCAGCACTGACCCACTACTGACAAAAGCGCCTGAACTTCCTGCTACTGAACTGGAACCATACTGTTATTATGCGATGTTCTACAACAATACAGGTTTGACCACACCACCAAGTGAACTTCCTGCAACGGTAATGCAAGAACGGTGTTATAATGGGTTGTTTAGTGGGTGTTCTTCTTTGAGGTATGCACCTTCACTTCCTGCAACAACATTGGCTGCTTGGTGTTACTATGGTATGTTTTTGAACTGTACTTCATTGGTAGAAGCACCTGAACTTCCTGCCATGACATTGACAGATAGTTGTTATCGTAGAATGTTTGACAATTGTACAGCATTAGAAACGGCACCTGAACTTCCTGCTACTGAACTTGTGGCTAACTGTTACATACAGATGTTCAGAAATTGTTCAAAATTGAATTACATCAAGGCAATGTTCACAACCACACCTTCAAACACAACAACTTCAAATTGGGTTCAAAACGTTGCTTCCAATGGTACATTTGTCAAGAACAGTTCAGCAACTTGGACAAACACGGGCACAAATGCAGTTCCAAACGGATGGCACATTGAAACAAATTAAAAAATAAAAGATATTTATATAATAAAAGCACACATGGGAATTTTAGTTAAAAACAGCGATTTTGGCAGAATATATGGAATATCGCGTACTGATTATTTCAAGAATGATTATTTGACCTTCACGGCATTAGAAGATGGACAGTTCACATTGAAACTTCCTGCTTCCATAACTGCCACACAAGTAGCCAATGTGAGTTACAGGGTGAATGAAGGTGAATGGGCAGAAACTGTGAACGATAACACATTAAAGACCATAACGGTTGATAATATCAAAGCAGGTGATAAAGTTGAATGGAAAGGTACTGGCACAACTTATTCAACTGCAAACAACAAATATTGCAACTTTGGAAGCACTTGCAAGTTTGATGTAAGCGGTAATATTATGTCACTGCTTTATGGTGATGATTTCGCAGAACATAATGAATTACAAACAACATTTACATTCAACAGATTATTCATTAACTGCACAAAACTTATCAATGCACAATATCTAAGTCTTCCTGCAACCACATTGACAAACTACTGTTATCAAGCAATGTTCTTTAGTTGCACAGGTCTTGTTACTGCACCTGAACTTCCTGCTACTACATTGGCACTTTCTTGTTATATGGGAATGTTCAACGGTTGTACAGCATTAATTGAACAACCTGAACTTCCTGCAACTAAGATGGTGCAATACTGTTATAACTGTATGTTCCAAAACTGTTCATCATTGACAAAGGTTCATAAATTACCACACTGTGTATTAGCAGAAGGTTGTTGGGCAGGTATGTTCTATGGTACTGGATTGAGAACTTATTTTGATTTGGAATATACTACACCTGTTGGTGTTTGCTTCAACTCAATGTTTGCAGAATGTGTGGCAATGACTAAAGCACCTGTTATACATTTGACTTCAACGGTTGAAGAAGCTATTGGTGAAATCTTCTTGAATTGTACTTCACTTAATGAAGTGGAAATATACATACCTGCACCAACATTGGATGCCAATAACAAGTATTTCCTTGATAAGATGTGGTTGCAGAATGTTGCACCAAGTGGTGTGCTGAAAGTGCATACAAATGCAGAATCAGACAAAGAGAAATGGAACAGTGCAGATGCAGTTAATGTGAACTGTGTTCCTGAAGGGTGGACAGTGGTATTTGTCTAAAAATAAAAACTTAACTCACTTCAAAGTATGGAAAAGGAAATAAGGAAATTCAGCAATACCATCAAACGTGCAAATGAACAATCACGGTTGGTTGAAGGCACTGCAATAGTGTTCAATTCAGAATCACAAGATTTGGGATTTCGTGAAGTAATTGAACCCACAGCCATTGACCAAGATACCATTGCCAACAGTGATATATTTGCACTGCTTAACCATGATGAAAACCGCGGCATTCTTGCAAGAAGCAGATACGGCAAAGGTACATTGAACTTGACCATTGAACAAGACGGTCTGCACTATTCATTTGAGGCACCCAAAACAGCACTTGGCGATGAACTTTTAAGCTATCTAAGCAGGGGTGAAATAACATCAAGTTCATTTGCATTCACCATTGCTGACGGTGGTGACAAATGGGAACGCGACATTAACGGTGGACTTCACAGGACAATAACAAAGATAGATAGATTGTTTGATGTAAGTCCTGTGTTTGAGCCTGCTTATCTTGCTACTTCAGCAAATTGCAGAAAATTTGAGGAAGTAAAGCAGACAATGGAACAGTTGAAGGAATTACGCAACAAGATTGACACACTGTAAAAACAAAGTGCCAATGACTACTATAATAAACACACCACACTACATTATTGCGGTCAATGGCACTTTCAAGTGTGATTTTTTGAAACTTGATGATATTTATATATAAATGTACATTATGAAGAAGACTACAAAAAGGCATAACCTTAAAATGCGAGGGTATGAAATAATAGATAAAGCTGAAAAGGAATGCAGACAACTGTCAGAGGAAGAACAGAATGAACTTCAAGGTATAATTGATGAACTTCAAAAGTTGAATGCAAAGAATGAATTGGTCGAGGAATTCAAGGAAGCAATTGCAGACGTTGATGAACCAACAGAAGAAGAACCTGTTGAGGAAGAACAGCCAATTGAAGAAAAGGACTTGGAAGAAGACCAAGAAGACACAGAAAAACAATCTGAACCAACAGAAGAACCAAAGGAAGAAGAACCTGTTGAGGAAGATGAAGAAGAAGATAAAGAAATAAAAAGTAATCATAATATTATGAATAAGAAAGAAATGAATTTTAGTTTGGTAAAAGCTATCAGAAGCATTGCCAACAATCAAAAATTGGATGACTTCACCGCATCAGTTGTTAAGGCAGGTGAAGCAGAAGCAAGAAAAGCAGGTATCAGCACACAGGGACAAATCCAAATCCCATCGCAACGTGCAACTGTTACCGTTAACGCAGAGGGTGAAGATGTAGTTGTAACTGACATCCTTGACATTCTTACCCCACTTAGAGCCAAGAACGTACTTGCACAGGCTGGCGCCAAGTTCATGAGCGGTCTTGTTGGTGATGTTCAGGTTCCTGTTATGTCAGGAAATAACGTTGGCTGGGAAGGAGAAATTGCGGAAGCCAAGGATGCTGACCCATCATTCAGCAATGTTAAGCTTACTCCACACCGTCTGACCGCTTATGTTGACATCTCAAAACAAATGATTGTTCAGGATTCAGTGGATGTTGAGAATACAATTAGAACTGACCTTATCAATGCAATCAATTCAAAACTGGAGGAAACAATTCTTGGCAGCGGTGACGGCAAAGAAGGTGGTTCAGTAGTCATTGCGCCTGTTGGTATGTTCAACACACTTACCGCTGAAACAGTTGCAGACTTTGAAGACCTTTGCACTGTTGAGTCAGACGTTGAAGATGCAAATGTACTTGGCGAGTGCAAGTATGTAATGAGCAACAAAGCAAAGGCAGCACTTCGCGGCATGATTAAGGGTACTAACGGCACTGGTATGGTTTTCGAGAGCAACGCAGTTGATGGCACACCTGCATTCAACACTTCACACGTTGACGGTAAGAAGTACATCTATGGTGATTGGTCTAACCTTGCAATTGGTTCTTGGGGTGGCATTGATTTGACCGTTGACCCATACACCAAAGCTGCTGCTGGTCAAATAAGGATTGTTGTTAACGCATTCTTCGATGCTAAGATACTTAGAGAGGATGCATTTGCAGCAGGTCAGATTGGTGAGTAATCACAAACTAAAAAATAACTTCAACTTGGCAAAATGGGGTGGTTGCAACATATCACCCCATGAAAACCAAGAAATATAATTCAACAATACTATAAAAGAATGTACATAACACTTGAAGAGGCAAAGAAACATCTGAACATAGATACAGATTTCAGTGATGATGACGCATACATTGAAACACTTATCAACGTTGCTGAAAATGTGGTACAGAAACATATAGACGTTGAATTAAGTGATTTAGGTGATACACTGCCAACACCGTTGAAGCAAGCGATGCTGTTACTGATTGGCAACTATTATGCTAACCGCGAGAGTGTGACGTTTGGCGCAGCTACACCACTTCAACATGCTTATGAATACCTTATTGCACTATTCAAAAACTATAACGGTGACAAAAATGGTACTTCAAATATAACTGATTAATGACGGTTTATTATGATAGCAGGAAGACTTAATGAGGTGGTGAAAATTTACAATGTGGAAAGCACCGTTAATGATTACGGTGAAAGGATGGAAGACTATGTGTTGAGCATGACCACACGCGCCCGTGTTGATTTCAACAGCGGAAACAGAACCAACGAGAATGATGAAATAGTGTACAACTACCAAAAGACTTTCAATGTTAGAAGTTATGTTCCTGTAAAGGACACTTCACACATAGAGTGGCAAGAAAAGATGTACAGGGTGCTGTCTGTTGAAAAAAGACGTGAATATAATGATATAGTTGTGATTGCTGAATTGATAAATGAATGAGAATGTGAACATAGATTCTGCACAAGTTGATAAACTGCTTGACACATTAGCGGATGACAATATCAGACGTGATATAATGTTCAAAGCGGTTAAAGCAGGTGGTGAAGTGCTTAAACAGAACACACTTCAAAATCTTCGTTCATCATCATTCAATTCTTCTTCAATGGAAAAAGGTGTTACCGTCAAGGGTGATAAAGCATACACGGAAGCAACCGTTTCCATTATGGGCGATTACAAACTTAGGTGGTTTGAGAAGGGAACAAAAGCACGTTACACCAAAGGCGCAAAGATTACAGGCATTGATGAAAACAGTAGAAGATACGCACTGAAAAGGACAGGAAAACCGCGCTACACTGGTAGCATTAAACCACACTACTTCTTCAAGTCAGCAAGACAGAATGAAAGCGCAATAACGGAAGCAATAACACAAAGTATAGATAACGCATTAAGGAACTTGGGCATACAATGAAAAACTTTAAGATAGGTAAAGAAATAGTTGAACTGTTAAAAACAGGTGATAGTGTTACTTCTTATGTAGGCAACAAGATATTTCCACTTATTGCAAATGCAACAACAACATTCCCATTCATTGTTTACAGAAGAAACTATTACACACCTGCAAATAATAAAGATTGGGAAAATGAGAAATGCGGTATTGAAATTGTGGTTGCTTCAACTAAATATGAAGAATCTGTGAATATAGCTGACGCGGTAAGTGAAGCACTTAATCACAAAACAACAGAACACATTGAAGACATAAAGATAACTAATGCCAATGAAGATTTCTATGAAAATACATTCGTTCAGAGAATCAACATTGAAGTAACAATAAAGTAAAATAAAAGATTAATATATTAATTGAATATGAGTAAAATTAAAGGTGGCAGCTTGATGCTTTTTTTAGGTGGTAAATCAATTGCATTTGCTACTTCACACACGCTGGAAATTTCAGCTGATATGGCTGATACTTCAAACAAAGATGAGGGTGCAGGCGACTGGGCTTCACAGGAAGTAAATCTGTTGAACTGGACTGCAACATCTGAAAACCTTTATTCACTTGACGGTGAAGGTGACAATTTTGATGACCTGTTTGATATTATGGTCGCTAAAACACCTGTTGATGCTGTATTCTGCAAGAAATCACAAGCAGACACAGTTACCAATGTACCCACTGGCGGTTGGACTGCACAGGCAGCTTCAGCAACAGCACCACAGTATGTTGGTAAGGTTGTAATTAACAGTTTGTCGTTGAATGCGCCTAATGGTGAGTATGCGACTTACACTGTCAACTTCACAGGTGTTGGCGCACTGCAAAAAAAAACAGCAGCCAACTAACATTTGATGCAAGTTCTTACACCATTAACTGCCAACAGCAGCACGGTGCAAACACAGATTTTGCAGTGTTTGACATGAACGGTGACGATGTAACAAGTGAGTGCAGAATAACATTTGACCCTGAGGTGTCAGAATTGACTGCAAACACTACAACCAAGAAATTGTTGTACACAGCACCACCAAGTGCAGTAGCAGGAACAAGAATCGAAACAATTGCAACTGCAACTTATGATGGAGAAACTGCAACAGCAAGAATCAACGTCAACATTATCAGTTATGAAAATGCAGCACTTAACAATGGTGGTTAAGTAGGTGAACAAGCAGAACAGGGTGGGCAGTTTAACCCATAGATTAATGTCTGATTGACGGCAATAGGTGGATTATTCAAAATGGAATGGTAGTATCGTAGGATGCTGCCATTTTTTGTTTAAAAAAATACCGCTCTACCATTTGGCAAAGCGGTTAAGAATTTTACATAGTGTTGCGCTTTTTTTTGTGTTTTGAACCCTTTTTTGGACCGCGCTTGTTCCCTGTTGGAACGTAGTTGGAAGGAATCCTGATTATTTCTCTGAATTCTTCATCAAAGTCACACGGCACTAATTTCTCGCGCTCTATCAATTGTTCTTTGACGGCAGTTGTTGGTGCATAGTATATTTTTGTTCCTGTCTGTTTGCGGTAGTAATAGAAGTATGTACTAACTTCACCGCTGACGTGTGTAATGTCAATTCTTTTGACGTATTTTGAACTTTTCATTGGTCTTTCAGTCAATTCTACCTTTTCAATGAAAGAATGTATAATTGCATACATTTCTTTTAAGTTCTCCATGTTATTAACGGCATCATCGGCAGCATTCAGACGTTCAATGATATTGCCATTGTCATTAAGTGTTTTAATAATGGCTTCAATGTTGGCGATTTGTGACTGATACAACGTAATATTGTTTTCAGCCGTTGTTTGCTCTAACTTTATTTCATTAATGCGTTTTAGCATCTTATATTCAGTGTAAGCACCTTTTTCAAAAAGCAAACCCACTTTCTCCAATCGATTTTCAACACCTGAAATGACTGTTTGGGCGGCAGCAATTTTCGATTTTAACACTTCAATTTTACCGTTGTATTCAGCAATTTTTTCTTCTTTGTTGATTGCAAGGCTGGTTCTCAAATCATCCTTGACATCAAACCAAAGAATGCTGTCAAGTGTGTTGACTTTTATCTGTGTGCCATTGTCACATTGTTTTGCCCATGCGCCCATGCACTTGTATATTCCTGTTGTACCTGTAACAATATAATGCCTTCCACAATCAGGACAGACAATCAATTTTGCCCCAAAGAAGTATTTGCTGCTTTTGCTTGCTTCCTTATCATTTCTTCCGCGTTTTGCTGCAACCTTTTCCCATGTTTTACGGTCAATGATGATGGGGTAACGTCTTTTCAATCCTCGCGGTGTAACACATTCACCCATGTAAGCAGAATCACTTAAAATGTTAGCGACCATTCGCACACTTACATCAATACCGCGGTTTTGAAGTTCGTCACTAAGTCTGGAATAACCTTTATCACTTTCAAGATACATCCTATATACCATTCTCACAATTTCAGCCTGTTCAGTGTCAATGATATAGGTTTTATTTGCGTCAAGGGTGTAACCAAATTTTACCTTTGCACCACCACTGTACTTCATTTGCTCAGCATTCTTTTTCTTTGACCTTTTGAAACGGGCTTTTTTGTTTCGCATTTCACTTTCAGCCATTTGTGCAAACAAAGTGAACATTGTTTCGCTTGCTTCATTTATTGTGCCATCTTCATTTAACAGCTTAATGAATGGTTCACGGATTACCAACTGAATTTTGCGAGTGGTCAGAAAGTCCAAAATACTGAAAAGTATCTTCTTCCTCCTGGCAATTCGTGAAATTTCCCAAGCATAAACAACGGCAACTTCTTCTTCATTAACCACTTCTTTCAAGCGGTTCAGTCCCTTGCGCTGTTCTTCAGTCAACTTGATTCCACTTTCTTTTTCAGCAATGGCGATGATGTCACTATCAGCATAGCCATCATTAACTGCCATTTCATAAAGCTGGTGTTCCTGTTCGTCGAAACTTTGACGTTCTGTTGAAACTCTTACCAATAAAATTGCTTTTGCCATAATATTATATTAATTTTGCGGTTTGTAATTATGGCACAAAGATATAATAAGTTATTAAATCATGCAAACTGAAATGTCGGTGAAGATGATGAGCGAGAACCTGTCTAAACTGTTTTAGATAGTGTAGAGGAAAGAGTGAGAGTGGAGAGTTAATGCCTTCCTTCCCTTTTTTCTTGTTCAGTAATACTCAATATTATATGATAAAAGAAATACAACTGCGTGTGGATCCACGCACTGCACATTTTCTTGACGCTGTCGAGGAAGTTGTGGCTAAGCAAGAAGGCATCATGCGCCGACGACTCAGTGGCGTGCGCATCATCAAGCGTTCAATCGACGCGCGCAAGGAAAAGGTGATGGTGAATCTCAAGGTGCGAGCTTATATCGATGAGCCGATGAAGGCCGACTACTTGGTGCCGCCCATCGTTTACCGGCGTGTCAAAGGCGACCGCCAAGCTATTGTGGTTGGTGCAGGTCCTGGGGGGCTCTTTGCTGCATTACGCCTCATTGAGCTGGGTGTGAAGCCCATTGTGCTTGAGCGTGGCAAGAATGTTCGTGACCGTCGTCTCGATGTGGCTGCAATATCACGACAAGGTGTTGTGAACCCCGATAGCAACTACTGCTTTGGTGAGGGTGGGGCAGGAGCCTATAGCGACGGCAAGCTATACACCCGCAGCAAGAAGCGTGGCTCGGTGGAACGTATTTTAGGCATTTTCCATCAGCATGGTGCGAGCGAGGACATCCTCATCGACGCTCATCCCCACATCGGTAGCGACAAGTTGCCGGGCATCATCGAGAACATGCGCAACACAATCCTCGACTGCGGTGGTGAGGTGCATTTCGGCACAAGAGTGACTGAGTTGATTATCAGCGATGAGCGAGAGGTTACAGGCGTTAAAAGCTCAACTGGTGCCGAGTTTCACGGTCCAGTGATTCTTGCTACTGGACACTCGGCGCGCGATGTCTATGAAATGCTTCATGAGGCCGATATTTTCATGGAAGAGAAGGGCATTGCTGTGGGAGTGCGCCTGGAGCATCCACAACACATAATAGACCGGATTCAGTATCACCGTCCAGATGGTCGTGGCGACTATCTGCCGGCTGCTGAGTATAGCTTTGTCACCCAGATTAACGACCGTGGTGTGTATTCCTTCTGCATGTGCCCTGGCGGCATTGTGGTGCCAGCGGCGAGCGAGCCAGGGCTGCTGGTGGTAAATGGTATGTCGCCAAGCACACGAGGCTCTTATTGGGCCAACAGCGGCATGGTGGTCGAGGTGCGTCCCGACGACGTGCCCAAGCGCTTCCATCAGTATGGCATCCTGCGCGTGATGCGCTTCCAGGAAGCACTGGAGCAGCGCGCCTATCAGATGGCAGGTAACAGCCAGTGCGCAGGGGCTCAGCGCATGCTCGACTTTGTGCAGGGCAAGCCTTCGAAACTCATCCCCCCATCGTCCTATGCGGCAGGCTTGCAACCCTCGCGTCTCGACCAGTGGCTGCCGCAGTTCATCAGCCATCGATTGACAAAAGCCTTCAAACTCTTTGGCCGTCAGGCTAAGGGCTTCTTGACCAACGAGGCAATAGTCATTGGTGTGGAGACCCGCACTTCGTCGCCCTTGCGCATCACACGCGACAGCGAACTGCTGCATCACGTCGACGTGAAGGGCCTTTATCCCTGCGGTGAGGGAGCGGGCTATGCCGGCGGAATAGTGTCGAGTGCTATCGACGGCGAACGTTGTGCCGAAGCACTTTGTCAATATTTAGAAAACAAATCACAATAAAATGATAACTGTAATAGGTGCAGCAAATGTAGATATCACAGCGAGTCCAATAGGGCGGTATGTGCCGTGTGATTCCAATCCCAGCCGCGTGGAGATAGCATTTGGCGGAGTGGGGCGGAACATAGCCCACAACCTGTGCCTGTTGGGCGACGATGTGAGGCTGTTCACTGTCTTTGGTGATGACAGTATTGCATTGTCGTTGCGTGACGACTGTCGTTGTGTGGGAATGACAGTCGACCCCATCCTTGAGGTGGCAGGTGCAAGGAGCAACTATTTCATCTGCGTGAACGACCACAACGGAGAGATGCAGGCTGGTGCCGCCGACATGGAGCTCATGCAGCATCTCACTCCCGAGATGGTGGCTGCCCACATCAATAGTATTAATGCCAGCCAGGCAGTGGTTGCCGATTGCAATCTTACAGAAGACCTTCTCAAATATCTTGTGGAGCATTGCACCGCACCTTTATATGTTGATGCGACATCGGCAGCCAAGGCGATGAAGATTCGCTCGCTGCTTGGCAAGGAACGCCGTAGTGCGTTGATTGTCAAGGTAAATCAGGCCGAGGCGGTTGCCCTCAGTGGCATTAGGGGCAATGTCGAGGCGGTGGCTCGGTGGTTTGTGGAGCAGGGTGTGACTCGCATCTACATCACAATGGGGCCGCGAGGTGTCTATTGCAGTGATGGAGGGCATAGCGTCTCCCTGCCATCGGAGACAGTCACGGTGGTCAATGCCACAGGTGCCGGCGACGCTTTTATGGCGGCAGTGGTCCACGCCGAGCTGAGGGGAGCTCCAATGGAAGAATCTTGTGCAATAGGCATTAAAGCTGCGTCAATTGCCTTACAGTCGCTCACTGCAGTAAATTCTGAAATAAAACATCTATCACTTGGTAAAATATGAACAAATATCTCTCTATTTCTCAAGAAGTAAAAGAGGCGCTTGAGGCAGGAAAGCCAGTAGTAGCGCTCGAGTCGACAATAATTTCTCACGGAATGCCCTATCCGCAGAACGTGGAAACCGCCCTCAAGGTGGAGCAGACCATCCGTGACAACGGAGCCGTGCCGGCAACAATCGCCATCATTGGAGGTAAGCTCAAAGCTGGCTGCACTCCCGAGGAAATCGAATATCTGGGCAAGAAAGGGCAGGCGGTGACCAAGGCGTCGCGTCGCGACTTGCCAGTGCTCATTGCACGTGGCGAGGATGGTGCTACCACGGTGACTACCACAATGATAATCGCTGCTATGGCAGGAATCAAGGTGTTTGCCACTGGCGGCATTGGAGGTGTGCATCGAGGTGCCGAGACCACTATGGATATCAGTGCCGACCTTGAGGAACTTGCTCAAACACCAGTCATGGTGATTTGCGCTGGTGCGAAGTCGATTCTTGACCTGGGACTCACCCTTGAGTACTTGGAAACAAAAGGCGTGCCAGTGATTGGTTATGGTACCGAGGAGTTGCCTGCCTTCTACACCCGTAGCAGCGGTTTCAAAGTGGACTATCGCATCGATACCCCCGAGGAACTTGCAGCTGCTTTCCGCGCCAAACTTGATATGGGCCTCGCGGGCGGTATGCTCGTCACCAACCCCATTCCCGAGGAGTATTCGCTCGATCCCGACTATATCAATGCCGCTATCGACCGTGCTGTGGCCAAGAGTGTGGAATTGGGCATCAAAGGCAAGGCTACAACCCCATTCCTGCTCGCCGAAATCAAAGATATCACCGGCGGTAACAGCCTGGATGCCAACATTCAACTCGTGCTTAACAATGCCCGCCTTGCAGCCCGCACCGCGGCATGTCTGAGCAAGAAATAATGTAAATATTTTGTGGTTTACACGATTTATAATACCTTTGTGATTTCAAAAAGTCATTACCTGAAAGAAATCAAATTAATTATATCAACACTATGAACACAAAGAAATTTTTACTTGCTACTGCGGCATTTTTAATGCTTGCTATGCCCATGTCGGCAAAGGGCTGGGACGTGACAGGAGATGGTCAGATCACTGCTGCCGATATCACTGCTGTTTATAACAAAATGCTCAACAACGACACTACTTATCCTGAAACCGCTTACGATGTGAATGGCGACGGAAACATTACCGCTGCCGACATTACAGCAATTTATGATGTGATGCTCAATGGATTTCCTGTTGAAACTACTGAGTACACTGTCAACGGTGTGACTTTCGTGATGGTAAATGTTGAGGGAGGAACATTCATGATGGGTAATCCTGATTACCAAAGTAATGAAGATTATTATAATGAGGGACCAGTACATCAAGTTACTGTCAGCTCGTTCTCAATTGGTCAAACCGAGGTTACTCAAGAGCTGTGGGAAGCTGTTATGGGGTGGAACTACAGTGGCCATGGAGGTAACATGTACCCTGTTGAGTATGTCAATTATGAGATGTGTCAGAATTTCATAGCTAAGCTTAACGAAATGACTGGCTTGAATTTCCGCTTCCCAACCGAGGCTGAATGGGAGTTCGCTGCCCGTGGCGGCAACAATAGCCAAGGCTACCTCTATGCTGGCAGCAACAATATTGACGATGTGGCTTGGTATAAGAGCAACTCAGAAGAAACTCATGTTGTTGCAACAAAGGCTCCCAACGAGCTTGGCATCTACGACATGAGCGGTAATGTGTGGGAGTGGTGTAGCGACTGGTATGCTGATTACAGTGCCGAGGCACAGGTCAACCCAACAGGCCCAGAAACAGGTGGTGAGAAAGTTTTGCGTGGTGGAAGCTGGTACAGCAAAGCCATTAAATGCCGTATCTCTAAGCGTTTCAAATCACCAACTCTCTTTGGAGATGACGACATAGGTTTGCGTCTCGCTCTCTAAGAAACATTATTTGTAACACATTATAAGGGTTTAGTCCGACTTGGTCCAACGTTGTCAAGGCTTTGTCGGACTTTCTTTATAGCTTTAGCCTACAAAAATTGTTTGAAATCGTTAAAAATGACTATACGTTTCGCAGTGAGAGTGAAAATGCTTAACTTTGTAAGTTTTTTAAAGCAATTTTTGTGGAAAAAATGAGAAAAATAGCCGTTTTGGGAAGCACTGGCTCGATAGGGAGGCAGACGCTCGATATTGTCGCCGAATACCCACATCTGTTTGAGGTGGACCTGCTGGTGGCCAACCGTAGTGCCGACTTGCTCATTGAGCAGGCCATGCGATTCAAGCCACGCAATGTGGTGATTGCCAGCGAGGAGCTACATGCAAGAGTGGCTCAGGCTCTCGATGGCTCTGGAATCGCGGTTCACACGGGCGACAGCATTGTCTCGGAGCTGGTGACACTTCCCGAAGTCGACACTGTGGTAACTGCCATGGTGGGCTATAGCGGACTCTCTTCTACTATCGCAGCCATCAAGGCGGGCAAGAAGATTGCCCTTGCCAATAAGGAGACCCTTGTGGTTGCTGGCGAGCTCATCAATGAACTGCTCAAGGAGTCTGATTCGGTGCTCTATCCTGTCGACAGTGAGCATGGAGCATTCTACCAGTGCCTTGTGGGAGAGGACATCGACAATGTGTCGAAGCTCATCCTCACCGCTTCGGGGGGACCATTCCGCACCATCCCACGCGAGCAGCTTGCCTTGGTGACAAAGGACGACGCCCTGCACCATCCCAACTGGGCGATGGGTGCCAAAATCACTATCGACAGTGCCACAATGATGAACAAGGGCTTCGAGATGATCGAGGCTAAGTGGCTCTACGGCATTTCGCAGGACAATATTGAGATTGTGGTGCATCCACAGTCGATAGTGCACTCCATGGTGGAGTTTGTCGACGGCTCGGTGAAGGCGCAGCTGGGATTGCCCGACATGCACTTGCCCATCCGTTATGCATTGGGGCTGCCGGGACGCCTGGCGACCAACGAGCGTCGCATGACCGTTGCCGACTATGCCTCGCTCACCTTTGAGAAGCCCGACTTCGAGAAGTTCCCGCTGCTTGCCACTGCCTACGATGCAGCGCGCCGCGGTGGTAACGTGCCCTGCGTTATGAACGCTGCCAACGAGATTGCCGTTGCGGCTTTCCTCGCCGACAAGATTGGCTTTAACGACATCTACAACACTATAGAGAAAACAATGGCGTGGGCACCATTCATCGCATCGCCCACCTACGACGACTATGTGGCAACCAATGCCGAGTCGCGCAGTTACGCCATGAGTTTGATTGATAAACACACACTGCAGTCGTTATGAATTTGAGTTTGTTAGGTTGTGTTCAGATGCTTGTCGCTTTGGCTCTGCTGGTGTTCATTCACGAGCTGGGGCATTTCATGTGGGCAAGATTCTTCAAGGTTAGGGTGGAGAAGTTTTTCCTGTTTTTCGACCTCGGAATAGGCCGTTGGGATGGCAGCATCTTCAAGTTCAAGCCCAAGAAAAGCGAAACCCAGTATGGCGTGGGATGGCTGCCTCTTGGTGGCTACTGCAAGATTGCCGGCATGATTGATGAGTCGATGGACACCGAGCAGATGAAGCAGCCCGAGCAGCCTTGGGAGTTCCGTACCAAGCCTGCATGGCAGCGACTGCTCATCATGATTGGCGGTGTGTTGAACAACTTCTTGCTTGCTTTCGTCATTTTTGCTGGCATAGTATATTATTGGGGAGAGCAATTCCTGCCCTACAAGAACGTGGACCTTGGCATGGCCTACAGCACCAGCGCGCGCAACATAGGCTTTAAAGATGGTGACATACCATTGAGTGCCGACGGCAAGGAGCTGATAAGCCTCAATGTCGATGAGGTCCAGGCCATTGTCACTGCCAAGCAGGTGACCGTGCTTCGAGACGGCAAGGACACTGTGAAAATCGCTATTCCCGATAAATTCATCTTTCAGGCCGAGAAAGACGCTAAGAATGGTGAGAGCTTTATCTCTTATCGTGTGCCTGTAATCGTAGATTCGCTGCTGCCCTCATCGGGGGCCAGGAAAGCCGGGCTCCTCAAGGGTGATAAAATTTGCGGGGTTGATACTGTCGAGACTCCCGACTATAACTCCTTTACCCAGCAGCTGAAGGCCCACAAAGGCACGAGTGTGATGCTTGCATTCATGCGCGGCAATAAACTCGACAGCGCTCTTGTCGAGGTGAACAAAGACGGCAAGATAGGCATTGGCCTCCGTTCTCCCGTTGATATTTTTAAGATTGAGACCAAGAAATACGGATTTTTTGAGTCAATACCTCGTGGAGTTGAGTTGGGGTGGACCAAGCTTGTGAACTATGTGCAACAAATGAAGTACATCTTCACTAAGGAAGGTGCCCAGAGCGTGGGCGGATTTGCGACTATTGCCAGCGTCTTCCCCGACACTTGGAATTGGGAATCTTTCTGGAATATGACCGCATTCTTGTCGTTGGCACTGGCATTTCTCAACATCCTGCCCATTCCTGCTCTCGACGGCGGGCATGTGATGTTCCTGCTATATGAGATGATTTTCCGTCGCAAGCCAAGCGAGAGATTCCTTATCAGGGCACAGATTGTGGGAATGATGCTTTTGTTTGTCCTGCTCATCTGGGCCAACGGTAACGACATAATGCGATGCTCGCATTAACATTGAAATGACTGAACAATCAAGTGAAATTATAATTAGCAAAACTATATGACCGCAACATTTTGGATTAAAGCTTTACAACTTATCGCCTCGCTGGCTCTGCTGGTGTTCATTCACGAGCTGGGACATTTCATGTGGGCGAGGTTTTTTAAGGTTAGAGTAGAGAAATTTTACCTCTTTTTTGATATAGGTCTTCACAAATTAGGCATCAAGTGGGATGGCAGCCTCTTCAAGTTCAAGCCCAAGAACAGCGATACCGAGTATGGCGTGGGATGGATGCCGCTGGGTGGATACTGCAAGATTTCGGGCATGATCGACGAGTCGATGGACACCGAGCAGATGAAGCAGCCCGAGCAGCCTTGGGAGTTCCGCTCCAAGCCTTCATGGCAGCGACTGCTCATCATGATTGGCGGTGTTCTCAACAATTTCTTGCTCGCCATCATCATCTATGCTGGCATGGTGGGATATTGGGGCGAGAAGATTTTGCCTTTCAAGAATGTAGAGCAGGGAATGCACTTCAGCGAGGTTGCTCAGGAGATTGGCTTTAACGAAGGAGACATTCCGCTTACTGCCGATGGAAAGGAACTCACTGGATTTGGCTTGTTGGCCGATGAAGCCGATGTGATGCTCAATGCCAAGCAAGTGACTTTGCTGCGCAATGGTAGCGACACTGTCACTATAACGATACCTGCCGATTTCAAACAAAAGGTTGAGAACAGCGGTGGGGCGTTCATTAATTATAGCACTCCGGTTATTGTAGAAAAAGCAATGCCGGGTGATGGAGCCCAAAAAGCGGGACTCAAGAAGGGTGACCTCTTGCTGAGCGTCAATGGGGTGCCAACCAAATGCCAACCTGTTTTCCAAGAGCAACTACAACTTCACAAGGGAAAACAAGTGATGATTGCATTTTCCAGAGATGGCAAGCTCGATAGCACCCAAGTGACAGTGAGCGATGTGGGAACAATGGGTATTGTGATGCGTTCGCCATTTGATATATATAAGACTGAATATAAGCCTTACGGATTCTTTGAAGCCATACCAAGGGGTATCAAAATTGGATGCGCTAAGATGGCCGAATATGTTAGTGGATTTAAGAATGTGTTCTCAAAAAGAGGTGCGCAGAGCTTGGGCGGTTTTGGCGCCATTGGCGACCTCTTCCCCGACGTTTGGAATTGGGAGAAATTCTGGGATCTCACCGCGCTGTTGTCGGTGATTTTGGCGTTCATGAACATTCTTCCCATACCTGCTCTCGACGGCGGGCATGTGCTGTTCTTGCTCTATGAGATGATTTTCCGTCGCAAGCCCAGCGACAAGTTCATGGAACGGGCGCAGATGGCGGGAATGATAATCCTGATAGCGCTGCTGCTGTGGGCCAACGGTAACGACATATACCGATGGATTATCAAGCCACTACTGTAATGATGAACTGACTGTGTTTAGAAAACTCACAACTCACAACTCACAACTCACAACTCATAACTCAATGAACTACAAAAAGATAACCCTGCGACGTGGTAAGGAAGAGTCGTTAAAGCGATTTCACCCCTGGGTGTTTTCGGGTGCCATAGCTGCTGCCGACGACACCATCGAAGAAGGCGACTTGGTATCGGTTTACTCTAACGATGGCACACACATTGGCAACGGACATTTCCAGGTGGGCAGTATCATGGTGCGCATCCTTGCATGGGGCGACGTCGCCATCGACGAGGCTTTCTACCGCGACCGCCTTGAGCAGGCGTGGAACGTGCGCCGTGCATTGAATCTCATTAGAGACGACAACAACTCGTTCCGCCTCGTTCACGGCGAGGGTGATTTCCTGCCGGGGCTGGTGGTCGATGTCTATGGCTCCACTGCCGTCATTCAGGCCCATTCGCCAGGCATGCACTTCGCACGCAAGGTCATCGCACAGGCTCTTGTGGAGCTGCCTGCAGGAGTTATAAAGAATGTATATTACAAGAGCGAGACCACGCTGCCCTACAAGGCTCATCTCGACCCTGAGAACCAGTACCTGATAGGCGATTTCGACACCGATGTGGCAACTGAGAATGGCCTTCAGTTCCATGTGGACTGGTTGCGAGGACAGAAGACCGGTTTCTTTGTAGACCAGCGTGAGAACCGCTCCCTGCTTGAGCGCTACGCTCGTGACCGACGCGTGCTAAACATGTTCTGCTACACCGGCGGGTTCTCGTTCTATGCCATGCGTGGCGGTGCACAGCTTGTGCACTCGGTCGACAGCTCGGGCAAGGCAGTGATGCTCACCGAGCGCAACGTCGAGCTTAACTATCCTGATGATGCACGCCACAAGGCGTTTGCCGAGGATGCCTTCGACTACCTCGACCGCATGGAGCGCGATGCCTACGACCTTATCATCCTTGATCCACCGGCTTTTGCCAAGCACAAGAGCGCGCTCAAGAACGCCCTCGTGGGGTATCGACGCCTCAACGCCAAGGCTCTGAGCAAGATACAGAGTGGGGGAGTGCTGTTCACCTTCTCGTGCTCGCAGGCAGTGTCGAAAGAGCAGTTCCGCGTCGCAGTGTTCACAGCTGCCGCCCAGAGCCGCCGCAAGGTGCGCATCCTGCACCAGCTCACCCAGCCCGCCGACCACCCCATCAACATCTACCACCCCGAAGGCGAGTACCTCAAGGGCCTCGTGCTGTGGGTGGAGTAGTTCTCCCCCTTGTTTAATTGCTAAATGCTATGACGTGTCGCAAAGTCGCGCAAGCGTCGATATAAAACAACGAGGGTGTTGCAAAACTTTGCAGCACCCTCGTTGTTAAGTTTGACCCGATTTGGGTTTAAAATTTATATCTCAATCCAGCTATAAGGATACCTTGCTCGCCAAATCCCAGTTCAACAAATCCACGGAATGCGCTGCCATATTCGGCTCCCACCGCCGAGGCTTGCCAGGAAAGGGCTGCTTTGGTCTTATCGTTGTGGTCACCGGAGTCTATGCCGATGAGCACACCGAGCGCCAATTTTGAGTACATGCTGAAGTGGTCACGATTGAGCCAGTTATACTTCACTGCGGGCATAATGCTGAAATACTTGGTGCTTGCTTTGTCAATCTCGTTCCATTTACAGGTGCTGAACGTGCCCACGACACCCACGCCGAGCGCCGACTTGGGGCGATAAAAATATTCTGCGCCAAAAGCTCCGATGTAGTTGGTTTGCTTGCCCGAGAAAATTCCTTTAAGATAAGACGAGCTCACATCGGTGAGCGCTCCAAAACCATAGGAGATGCCAATCTCGTTTTTCCAATAGTTTTGAGCACTGAGGTTGAGTGTAGCAGCCAGAACAAGTGCTGCAATAATAAAAATCTTTTTCATGTTGTGATTGTTTGTTAGATATTTAATGTTTTTGTTTCTCATGTGTAGCTATTGCACTGATTTAAACTGCAAAGTTATGACTATTTTTTTAATGCACAATGCAAAATCAAAAATAATAATAAAATTTTATTTAAATATATTTTTGAGTAATTTTAAGCGAGCAATACGAGCTGTTTAATTTCCACGTCCAGCGTGCAAGTCCATCCTCACATCGCCTCCTCAATTAATAATAAAATGGTCACCTGTAACCTACTCTCGCAAAGTTGCGTGATTGGAGCAGGAAAATTGATGGTATAAAAATTTTATCATTTCACATAAAAATTTGCACATTAAGAAAAGTAGCTAATCATTAATAAATGTTAAAGCTAACGGATTGTAAGTTAAATGTGCTTATTTTTATAGCCAACGGACTTTTTTTTAGTGTAAAATGATTGTTATTTCAATTAAAGGTTATAAATTTGCATTGTTTTTTAGTCTGTTGTGTTTACAACTTGAGGCCAAAGAGGGTTATTATTACACGCTTTTATAGCTCGATAAACACGTTAACTATTTGGAATTAATGTATTACGTGGTAGAATCGTAATCATCCACTCAACGTTGAAACAAGGCTATTGCTATGCACTCTTGTGGTGTATAGTTTTGTGTATAAATATGCTATTAAAACATCTAAAGAAAAAACTATATTATTTAAACCTATCTAAAATTTTTATTATTATTATGACACGAATTCTGAGATTACTATTAATCGCCGCTGTCGTCTTGCCCCTGTGGCAGCCCGCAGCGGCACAAGAGGCTGCCGTGGTAAACGACAGTACTCGATTTGCAGGCGGTGTTCTCGAGAAAAAGGAATTTTCAAAACTGAAGGTAATGCCTTCTGAGGCTCTTAATGCCGAAGCTGAGGCAACCGACGTTGAAAAAGCTGAGGCTAATGTCAATGCCGAAAAACCTCTTGGCAAATGGAAATTCAAGACTCGCACCGTAGAACACCAATCTTCATCTATCAGGGTGACCAAGAGCCGTGCCGCTATCCCCGAAGGCTATGCCAGCATCACACTGGCGGCGGGTAATGTGTGGGGTGATGGCTCTGGCTATCAGATGCTTCTTGATGCTGACCATAATACTTATGGATCAATTATCCCCACTACCGGTGCTCTGACCACCAGTGGTGATGTGCCAGCAAGCACCTACGCCGAGTTTGAGTACAAGATTCCTGAGAATGCCGATGGTGCTCTCACTACAACTAACATCATCCTTGATGGCCAGGCAACAATCCTTGTTCCTGCAGGAACCTATGACTGGTGTATTACCAACCCCACTCCCGAAGACCGCATGTGGATTGCTTCGGAGCAGGGTGACGTTCAAGGCCGCTATGACAACTATGTGTTTGAAGCAGGTCTTTCCTATGTGTTTACTGTTACATTAGTTGGTCAGAATGATAATTTGGCAATAGAGATTACCAATCCTGACTATAATAACCCCACCAACCTTACTGCCAGCGATATCCTTGATTTCGAGGCTATGCTCACATGGAATGCTGGTGGTGACGAGACCTCGTGGAATGTAGAATATAAGAAAAAAACTGATTTCGACTGGATTTCAGCCGGAACAGCAACAAGTACAAGTTACCTGCTCAAAAACCTCTCGATGGCAACAGATTATCAGGCACGAGTTCAAGGTGTCTATGCCAACGGACTAAGTGGTTGGGCGCTTGTTTCATTTACTACCGATAATGATCCTGCCGAACTGTGCGAGCCCGAAGAGATGGGTGAGATATCTTATTCATTGAGCGACAGTTATGGCGATGGATGGAACGGTGCTTCCATTCAAATTGTTGATGCCGAGACCGATTTGGTTATCACAACACTCACAATCTCCAGTGGTAATTCAGCTTCGGGCACTGTGTCGCTGTGCTATGGCAGAACCGTCAATTTCGTTTGGACAGCGGGTAGTTATGCCTCTGAATGTTCATTCACGATTACCGATCCCGATGGTGAAGTGATTGCAAGCAAAACAACGAGCCAGACAATAACAGACGGCTCTACATTTGCCACTTACACCATGCCAAAGCCTGGACAGACCGAGTCGCTCGACTTTGGCACTGTAGATGTTGGCACAAGTAAGACCCTCAATGCCAAGATTATGAATGATGGTAGTGCTGCTGTTCAGGCAACACTCACTGCTACAGCTCCCTTCTCGGTGGCTTCTACAACTGTTACGCTGCAGCCTGGTTTAACCGCAATTCCAGTTACCTTCACCCCGACAGAGGCAAGAAACTATCACGGGACTCTCACAGTGGCTATTGGTGGAGAGACTTCTACTATTACACTTTATGGTACTGGTAACATGAGTGGTCCTGAGGCAGTTCGTGATGAGGCGTTCTTCGAGGGCATTACATATACTTGGACCGACGATGAAGGCACTCACACCTCAAACATGACTGAGGTAGCCACCAAACCCGAACAGATTATAGCTCTGCTGAAAGCGGTTTATACCAACCAGAACATCCCCGGCAACCTCAAGCGCGGCTACACTGCTACCGGCGGCACCGACACCTATAGTGATGTGAGCTACCCAGGTATAGGTAGTATTACACGTGCCAGTAGCGGAGCATATAGCTATAGTGACGATTTTGGCTGGAATATCCCCAATAAGACCAATTTTAAGAACACGACCAGTGGTAACTATACCTTCACCTATATGGATCCCACCGACTATAAGCCTAATGTAGAGGGTGTGACCCTGCTCTTGCTGGAGTCGGCCGATGATTATGACATGGCTACTTATGAGTGGCCCTCAAGTTCACTGTCAAATGAGGAATATCTGAAATCATTAATAGGGACAACCATCAAGTCGGCTCGTGTGGTAACACAGGCAAAACGTGCAGGCGAAGGACTTGATAGAGGCACGCTGTTCAAGATCGACTGCGACAAGATGAACAAGTTCTTCTTGCTGGGCAAGGGACAGCTGAGATGGGATTTTGATTCATATTGGGCTGCAAGTTCTGATGGACAGTATTATTTAGGTTCTGAAGTATGTCCTGAGCCATGCTACATCTATAATCGGAGGAATACCTCCTATAATGGTTACCATGATGAGATTTACACCCCATTGTTCTCTCACATGTATGAGCAATTCAGCCCTGTAAGCCTTAATACAGGCGCCAATATTGATGACTTGTATCAGAGCTTGGTGAACATGCAGTCGTTTGGTGTTTACCATGACTGTCTCACGGTTCCGTTTGCTTATTCATCCGAAGAGCCTGAAGGCGAGAGGCATGGTCACCAGTTCATGATGTATGGACTTGATTCAGAAGCTGCCGACTGTCAGGACGTGCGCGACCTTATGTTCTTCGTGCCCGATTATCGCATGATGAAAGATGATGGCCGTGATCCAGTTGAGAACTATCAGAAATTTGTGAATTACAACACCGATCGCCAGCCTCAGATGGCCTTGTTCGTAATCAAGCAGAACCCCATTACCGGTGAGCAGATCGACGGTCAAGACACTTACCGTCTGCACCTGACATGGACTTCTAACCTCCTTAGCTTCCTTCCTGACGAGGACGGGCAGTACACACTCTATCGTGTAATCACTAATGCCGATGGTACCAAGACCTATCAAGCAGTAGGCCAGTTTAATCCTAACACCTATGAGTATTATGACAATGTGCCCATGCAGCAAACCGGTCAGCAAGTGACCTACGTTGTTCAAGGTCAGGATGTTGACCAATTCTTGAGCCTGCAGATGTCGAACGAGGAGAGCTACATCATTCCTGGTCTTGACCCATCAGAGATTGTGCTTCTGGAGGATGCTACTCACTACAGCCGTTTCGATGCTCAGCGAGTGCGTAACTGCTACTCTAACAAGCTGACGCTGAAGAACAATGTGGGCGGTATGAAGCAGGCAAATCTCACTAGTGGCACTCAGCTCACCATCACTCGCATTCCACAGGGTGGCAATGTTGACCCTGCCGAGATTGCTACAGTGACCTTCAATCCAAGTGCTAGGACTTACACCGTTCAGATGGCTGATCAGGCTACCGATGAGACTGAGTTCCCCGAGTGCGTTGATGGCTCTTATGCCGGCTATCATGCCAATAACGGCACAGTGAAGGGCAATGGCAGTTGGACAGGCACCTACACTGTAAATAGCAATGGTGATATTAACTTGGGAACACTGGCGATTTTCGACAATTTCGTTCAGGCAATCCCCGATAATAATTATCACCCAATTGGCTATGTTTATCAAGTTACCAGTAATTATGAATGTGAGGCAACTTCGGTTTATCTCAATGCTGCTGCTTGCACAACTGGCGACGAGGTATGGTATGCGTGGACTTGGAACAACGATAATGATGGCAAATGGCTGCAAGGAATTGTTGTTGATGATAATGTATTGAAGTTTGTTCCTGCCAAGAATAACATTATCTTTGCCCGCATGAATCCTGCTGCGAGCAATGTGCCTTCGTGGGATGCAAGATGGAATCAAACTGGCAACTTGTCAACTCAGGGCTATATAGGCAAGACCTTCACTGCAAGCTGGGGCTACAATGGCGCTATAGATGGCTCTTGGGGTAACGATGTGATACCTGATATGGCACACAGCAACACTTTCCGTATTCCAGTTTATAAGACCAGCTCTCAAATCAATGGCTCGTTTACCGCTGATGAAGTAGTTGGCGACACAGGTGGCACGCTTGGCTTGCCCGAGAATGTGGAGTTTGGAGTAGGTGTTCAGCTCAGCTCTAAGTCCGAGATTCTGCGTTACGACACTTATCGTTGGGGTGAGAATGAAGACCGCTACATCATAGAATGGGCTGATGGCGACGATGAGCAAGACTTGCCACCAACTGGTCTGGCAATGAATCAGGGTGAGTATTACACCATCTCTATGAATCCTGACACCAATAATGAGACCAATGGTGAAACATCAGTATCAAGTGGTTCGGGAACAGCAACCTTCGTTGATGAGGTGCCTGGTGCTAGCACTACTGCTGTTGCCTATATGTATGCTCCTGTTGTTGAGGCATTCTCTGGCCGTGGCGACTATAACACCTATGGTGGTCCATTGCAGAGCACTGCCGTTGGTAAGATGGATGTGATTGTGGCTCAGGCCGACGAAGAGCATCCAATGATGAGTGAGTATAGTTGGACTGTAAATGGTGAGAAGTATGCTTACTACAACTTCTGCCTCCAGTTCAACGAGAAGTCACTGCCTGATAACACTTACGAAATCTACAAGATTCGTGCTTGGCGCGAGGTTCCTACCGATATGCAAGGTGAGGAGTACAGTGAGCTCAGTGGCCGCATGGGTGCAAGAGTGAACTTTGAGGATATCACTTATCCCGATTGTGATGCAAGTGAGCAATATCAGCCACTGCTTGGTGGTGATGCTAAGTCGTTTGTGGTAACTGGTGCCGACCAGGCTAACCATACCTACACTGGTTTCACTGGCACATTCGGTGCTCGCAAGCTCCGCACCGAGGGCGCTGAAGAGGAAGGCGTAATTGATGAGCTTGACATGAACTTCGTTGTTCGCCTCTACTTCACCAAGAAGAGCAATCTGCCACAGACTCAGAGTGGCGCTCCACTTTTGCGTGCCGAGGGTGTTCAAGACGGTGCTAAGTTCTTCATCGTTGAGCAGCAAATTCCTTACTCTGTTCAAGCTAATCAAGTAATTACAGGCGTGATAAGTCTTGACAACGCTCGTCAGGTAGTAAGCGAGAAGTACTACAATCCTGCTGGTGTTGAGAGCGACACTCCATTCAAGGGTGTGAACATCGTGGTTACTCGCTACAGCGATGGCTCGACTAGCACAGTGAAAGTTCTTAAATAAAAATTTAGATAGTTTTTATTCTTCGAGGGAGCGGCATTAAGTGTCGCTCCCTTTTTTTACGCTATCACGAGATGCTAAAAAAACTAAAGCGTGATACCCTAAAACTAAAAACAATTTACTACCTTTGCCCCATGATTCAATGAGTTTGGGGGTGCTACACCATTCAGGCTCCTGTGGCTCAGTGGCTTTCGTGAGTTGCTGCTACATGATGCCGGTGTTGCTGAGAACATACCCATGGAATCTGAACCGGGTAATGCCGGCGTAGAGAACAAAACTTATTAATGTTATTTTTTTAGGAAAAAGTAAATGAAGAAGACAATGCTTCTTGCTGCCGCCATGTTGTGTGGCAGCGTGCTTGCCAGCGCACAACAGCGAGAAGAGGCAAGCGACACACTGCACCTGCCTGAAGTGGAGGTGCTCGCAACACGTGCGTCGAGCAACACTCCTGTTGCTTTCACAACCGTTAGTAAAGAACAATTGGCAGCTGTCAACTATGGCAGGGACCTTCCGTACCTGCTGTCGTTCACACCTGGTGTGCTCACCACCAGCGATGCCGGTGCTGGAGTGGGCTACACCTCGATGCGAGTGCGCGGTACCGACGCAACACGCATCAATGTGACGTTGAACGACATTCCCGTCAACGACAGCGAGAGCCACAGCGTGTTCTGGGTCAACACCCCCGATATCACCTCGTCGCTGCGCGATGTTCAGGTGCAGCGCGGTGCCGGCACATCGACCAATGGCTCGGGTGCCTTTGGAGCCAGCGTGAACATGCGTTCGCAAGACTTCTCGCGCACTCCTTTCGCCGAGCTCTCGGGCTCTTATGGCTCGTTCAATACCAATAAAGAGACCTTCAAGTTTGGCACAGGCCTGCTTGGCAAGCATTGGGCCTTTGAGGGCCGCTTGTCGCACATCTCCAGCGACGGCTACCGCGACCGTGCCACCTCGTCGCTGTTTTCCTACTATGCTCAAGCGGCTTACATCAGCGACAACACCCGCTTGAGGTTCATCACATTTGGTGGCAAGGAAGACACCTATCACGCCTGGGACGGCATCAGTCGCTCCATGCTCGAGAACAACCGCACCTACAACCCCAACGGTGAAATCAAGTATGGTGATGTGGTGACTGGTTTCTATAGCGACCAGAAGGACATCTACAAGCAATTTAACTACCAGTTGCTCTTTGACCACTGGTTCAACAACAACTGGAAACTCAATATCGCGTTGCACTACACCGATGGCTACGGCTACTATCAGGAGTACAAGAACCAGCGCACCCTCACCGAGTATAGTCTTGAGCCTTTCTATGTCGATGGCGAGAAAGTGAAAAAGTCAAACCTCGTGCGCAAGAAAATCCTTGACAGCGGCTTTGGTGGTGGTGTGTTCTCGGTGCAATACACTGGCGAGCGACTGGCAAGTGTGCTGGGCGGTGGTTTCAACAAATACAGCAACAACCACTATGGTCAGGTGATATGGGTAGAGAACTATCTTGGCACTCTTGACCCCAACCATGAGTACTATCGCAACAAGGGCAAGAAGACCGAGTTCAACATCTACTGGAAGAACAACTACACCATCTGGAACGGACTCAGTGCTTATGTCGACCTCCAGTACCGTCACATCAACTACACCATCAAGGGTGTCAACGACAAGTGGGACTGGACAGCAAGCCCCGAGCACATGCAGACGCTTGACGTCGACGAGAACTTCAACTTCTTCAATCCCAAAGTGGGCCTCAACTGGCAGATCGACACCCGAAACCGTGCCTATGCCTCTTGGGCTATCGCACAGAAGGAACCCACACGCAACAACTACAACGACGGACCTCTCACCGTGCATCCCAAGGCCGAGAAACTCATGGACTGGGAAGCTGGCTACGAATTCAAGAGCCGCATTTTCTCGGCTGGCATCAACCTCTACTACATGAAGTACAAAGATCAGCTCGTGCTCAACGGCAAGCTCAACGAGATAGGCGAGTTGATGGCCGAGAATGTGCCCGACAGCTACCGTTGCGGTATTGAGCTGATGGCTGGTGTGAAGTTCACCAACTGGCTGCGATGGGACGTGAACGCCACCTTCAGCCGCAACATCATCAAGAACTATGTGGGCTACGTGAGCGACTACGACGACAGCTGGCATGAAATGTGGACTCAGACAGCCGTCGAGAAGGGCAACACCACTATTGCCTTCTCGCCAAGCGCTATTGTCAACAGCGTGCTGCAGTTCAACTACAAGGGCTTCGAGGCTCAGCTGCAGTCGCAGTATGTGAGCCGCCAGTATCTCGACAACTTCGAGAGCAAGGAAGACTCACTGGACCCCTATTTCGTGAGCAATCTCAACCTTGCCTACTCATTCCGCCTGCCTCACACCAAGAAAATCACTGCCGGTGTGACCATCTACAATTTGTTCAACAAGAAGTATGAGAACAATGGTTACTCGCAGACTGTTGCCGTCTATCCTGGCGGAGACAAGAGCAACCAGTACACCCTCGTGAGCGACCCACGCTTCTACCCAATGGCAGGCACCAACGTGCTGGGGCACCTGACATTTAGCTTCTAAGAAAGATAGATAGTGGCTAACCTATAGGTACTATAGCCACTATCAAAACCTTTATTTAGCAAGGTTTTAATGAATTGGTTACAGTTTATAGACATCGTTAGCACTGTGCTCGGGCTGCTCTACTTGTGGCTCGAGTACCGTGCCAACATCTGGTTGTGGGCAGTGAGCATCATCATGCCGGCCGTGCATGCCTATCTGTATTATGAGAAAGGTCTCTATGCCGACTTTGGCATGGAGTTGTATTACATAATAATGGCATTCTATGGCTTTTATTGTTGGAAATGGAGCAAGAAGAAAGGAGACGCGAAAGTCAATCTTCCCATCTCGCACTACAAAAAAATCCATGTTGTGCTTTCAGCTATCACTTGGTTGGTGCTATGGGGATTCATCTACTGGATTCTCATCTCATTTACCGACAGCAAGGTTCCTGTTCTTGACAGCTTTACCACCTCGCTCAGTGCCGTGGCAATGTGGGCACTTGCACGCAAATATGTGGAACAGTGGCTGCTGTGGTTCGTGGTCGACGCTGTGTGCTGTGGTCTCTACATCTACAAGGAAATCCCATTCACTGCCAGCCTCTATGGCTTCTATACCATTATTGCCGTCTTTGGCTACAACAAGTGGAAGAAGATGATGAAAACCAATACCTAATGCATAATGCATAATGCACATTCCTATCCAATCCTATCCACTCCTATCCACTCCTATCCACTCCTATCCACTTCTATCCACTCCTATCCATTCCTATCCATTCCTATCCACTCCTATCCATTCCTGTCACCATTAATCTTGTCCATGATGAGTGCTATGGCACCGTCGCCGGTTACGTTGCATGCTGTACCGAAGCTGTCCATGGTGATATAGAGGGCTATCATCAAGGCCTGTTGCTGGGCATCGAAGCCCAGAATAGACTGAATCACTCCTAATGCTGCCATAATGGCTCCGCCTGGCACACCAGGGGCTGCCACCATCATCACACCAAGCATGAGAATGAAACCAGTGAACATTCCCAGGTTAAAAGGCATGCCGGTCATGAGCATCAACGCCACCGAGCATGCAACTATCTTGAGACAACTTCCCGAAAGGTGAATTGTGGCGCACAGTGGCACAACAAAACCTGCTATGCCCTCGCTCACTCCGTTCTTGAGGGTGCGGGCATGGGTGACAGGGATCGTCGCCGCGCTTGACGAGGTGCCAAGCGCCGTGAAATAGGCTGGAAGCATGTTCCACAACAAGCGGAATGGGTTGCGGTGAGTTATGAGCCCGGCAATGCAATATTGCAACACAAGCAGGAAAATGTGCATGGCAAATATCACTCCAATGATGGCGATAAACACATTGAGCACATGCCAAGCCTGGCCGGTGTGGCTCATCTCCAAGAAGATACCGAAGATGTAGAGTGGCAGCAGCGGGATGAGTGCCACCTCGATAGTCTTGGCAACGATGTCCTTGAACTCGTCAAAGCCCGCCTTAAGCGTGTTTGAACCAAAGAATGCGATTCCCAGTCCCACTGTGAATGCCGTCACCAGTGCCGACATCACGTCGACAAGTGGCGGTATGTTGATGGTGAAAAACGGCTCGAGTGCCTTAACCTCGGCAATATTCTCCACCCCTTGACCATGGTTGATGAGCAATGGGAAAATGCTGGTGCTGGTGAAATAGGATAAGTAGCCCGAGAACACCGTGTCGCCATAGGCTATCACGGTGGTCAACAGCAGCAGCTTCCCGGCACTCTTGCCAATGTCGCTTATGGCAGGAGTAATAAGTCCTATTATAATAAGTGGGATGAGGAACTGCAGGAAATTACTGAAGATGCTGTTGAATGTGACAAACACCCTCACTGCGGGCAAGGGCAGTACCAATCCCAGCCCAATACCCAGCGCTATGGCTATGATTATTCGTGCCAGCAATGGCAACCTCTTTAATTTTTTCATATTACTTCACTCAAGAATCAATTGTGCGTGTTAATCCATGCAAAGGTAGCAAAATGTTTAAGCATTACCACACCTTGAGTCTAAAAAACTAACCGCTACCCTGCTTTTGTAGCAGAATAGCGGTAATTTTTAGTTAAAAGGGAAGAGGTGAGAGGGAATATAGACCTCTAAACACTAAACTTAGCACGAAGTGCTACTTTAGTTGCGGTCGTCGTAGCTCTGGTCGTTGCGGTCGTCGCGGCGACGGTCGTTGTTGCGGTTGTCGCGGCGGGGACCACGGCTGTCGGTGCGGCGTGGGCCATTGCCACCGTTGCGGCGTGGGCCGTTGCCACCGTTGCCGTTGCGTGAACCGTTGCCACGTGGACGGCTGCCACCATTGCCACCACGGCGCTCCTCATAGCCCTCGGGCTTGTCTTGGAGTGCGCGCATCGACAGGCGGTATTTGCCGGTCTTCTTGTCAATCTCGATGAGCTTGACAGTAACCTCATCGCCCTCGTGCAAGCCGCTGGCCTCCATGTCGGCGAGGCGCTCCCAGCTGATCTCGCTGATGTGGAGCAAGCCTTCCTTGCCAGGCATGAACTCAACAAAGGCACCAAACTCGAGAATACTCTTGATGGGGCCACTGTAGATGGTTCCCTCCTCGGGCACAGCGATGATAGCCTTGATGCGCTCAACGGCAGCCTCGATGCTGTCTTTGTTGGCGGCCGAGATTTCAATCTCGCCCTTGCCGTCGATTTCATCGATGGTGATGATAGCACCGGTCTCTTCCTGGATGCCTTGGATAACCTCGCCACCCTTGCCGATGATGGCACCAATGAACTCTTTGTCGACAGTCATTGCCACGATGCGTGGAACGTGTGGCTTGTAGTCCTCACGAGGCTCAGGAATGGTCTCGTTGATGATGTTGAGGATGTGTAAGCGGCCGTCACGAGCCTGACGCAGAGCCTGCTCTAAGATTTCGTAGGGCAGTCCGTCACACTTGATGTCCATTTGGGTAGCGGTGATACCGTTCACGGTACCAGTCACCTTGAAGTCCATGTCGCCCAGGTGATCCTCGTCGCCCAGGATGTCGCTCAGCACGGCGTGCTTAACGTTGCCCTCATCGGTGATCAGACCCATGGCGATACCTGCCACGGGGCGTTTCATCTTAACACCGGCATCGAGCAATGCCAAGGTGCCACCGCACACTGTAGCCATCGACGATGAGCCGTTGCTCTCGAGGATGTCGCTCACGATGCGGCAGGTGTAGGGGAAGTCGTCGGGGAACATGCGCTTGAGGGCGCGATGTGCCAGGTTGCCGTGACCCACCTCGCGGCGGCTCACACCACGTGGGGCGCGTGCCTCGCCGGTAGAGAATGCGGGGAAGTTGTAGTGGAGTAAGAAGCGCTCGTTGCGGCGTGTGAGCACGTCGTCGATGAGCTTCTCGTCGAGTTTGGTTCCCAATGTCACTGTTGCCAGAGCCTGAGTCTCGCCACGGGTGAAGACAGCGCTTCCGTGAGGGCCGGGGACATAGTCGGTCTCGCACCAGATGGGGCGAATCTCGGTAGTCTTGCGGCCATCCATGCGGATGCCCTCATCGAGGATGACGCGGCGCACTGCATCGCGTTGCACATCGTGGAAGTAGCGGTTAATCATTGGAGTCTTCTCCTCGCGCTCCTCCTCGGGAATGGTCTCTATGAAGTCCTCGAGAATCTTATCGAAGCTGTCGTTGCGCCAGTGCTTGTCGGGGTTGCCAGCCTTGGCGATGTCATAGCAGGGCTGGTAGCACTCCTTGCGCACGCGCTCCTTGATTTCCTCGTCGTCAACCTCGTGGCAGTATTCACGCTTGGTGACACCCAGTTGCTCGGCAAGCTCCTTCTGTGCAATGCACATGGGCTTGATAGCGTCGTGGGCAAACTTCAAAGCTGCGATGAGGTCTTCCTCTTGCACTTCGTCCATCTCACCCTCAACCATCATAATATTGTCGTAAGTAGCACCTACCATCAATTCCATGTCAGCATTTTCGAGTTGTTCGAAGGTGGGGTTGATAACGAAGTTGCCGTCGATGCGAGCCACGCGAACCTCACTGATGGGTTCCTCAAATGGCACGTCGCTAACGGCGATTGCGGCACTGGCGGCAAGGCCGGCAAGAGCGTCGGGGCAGTCGGTGCCGTCGGCCGAGAACATCAAGATGTGGACGATAGTGTTGGCATGATAGTTCGAGGGGAACAAAGGCCTGAGCACGCGGTCCACAAGGCGTGCTGTCAAGATTTCGTAGTCGCTGGCACGACCTTCACGCTTGGTGAAGCCGCCAGGGAAACGTCCAAAAGAGGAGTATTTCTCTTTGTATTCAACTGTGAGGGGCATAAAGTCGGCTCCCTCTTCGGCATCCTTTGCCGAAACAACGGTCGCTAACAACATGGTGTTGTTGAAGCGCAATTCAACTGCTCCATCGGCTTGCTTGGCAAGCTTTCCTGTTTCGAGGGTGATCTCGCGTCCGTCACCCAGTACGATGGTTTTCTTAGTAGGTGTTAACATCTAAAAGTTTAATATAATATTATATAATATAAAAAATCGTGCAAAGGTACTCATTTTTTTCCACATTGCCAAATAATTATTGCCTTGCATAGTAAATGCCGTGCAAGAATGGTTAAAAATGAAGCAGGATTATGGTGTGTAATCTACAATTCCTCGTTGATGCTCTCCAGCACTTTTAGCAAGGGTGCCTGGGCTGTCGCAAGTTCTTTTTCTACAACAGATTGCAATTCGTTGGTTTTCTCTATTCTGTTCATTATTAGCAAGTTAAGCAGTAGCCGCCAGGCGGTGTAGCGCACGAGTGGTTTGTCGCTCTCTCGCAGTTGCTGCCACAATTTGGCGGCATAGGGCAGGTGGCGCAGCAGGCGGTGGCACAGCACGTCGGCAATCTCAACGCTTTCTACACTATTGCACCAGACTAAAGCCTTTTCGGGCGAGAAATCGTCGATAGGGTAGAGCATAGTCGCTGCCATGCGGCACTCGCGGTGCTTGACATCATCCCACAGTGCCTGAGCCAGCCGTGCGTCTTTCGCGTAACGCCCTGTGATGGCAATCACATCCACAAGCTGGCACCCCATAATCGTCGTGTGTGGGTCACCAGCCGCACGCAATTGCTCGGCGATAATGCCGTTGCGGTAAGCAAAAAACTCTTTTTTAAGATCTTGAGTCATATCAACTATAAATGAGAAAATAGATTCTCTATAAAATCTAAAACCTATAGAGAATCTATTCGTTAATTGTTGATTCTTGAACGATTCAATTACTTGGTCAGTGGCGAGTAGTCGCGGCTGTAACGTAGGTGCTGTTCGATGTAGTTCTCGTCGTAACTGATGTTGATGTCGATAATCTCACCGTTGGCACCATAGACGGGCTTGTAAACTGGGTTCACAAATCCCTTGTAAGGAGCGATGTTGAGCGACTCGTAGCGCTGGAGAATCTCGGCGTGGATTTTGGGATCCACCTTCACACCGTAGGTCTCCACGAGCTTGCGGCCTGCCTCGTAGTCACCCTCGCTCTTGATGCGCTGAATCTCGGCGAGCAGCTTGCCAAACAGGGTGCGGAGCTTCTGGTAATCATTGATTTTCACGTAGGTCTTGCCAGTCTTCTTGTTCTTGACAATCTCAATCACCTTCTCCTTCTTACCCATCTGATAGCACCACTCACTGATGAGCTTGCGGTTGCGCATGTGAGCCTCCTCGATGTCCTTGCCTGGCTCGATGCGAGTGAGCTGGGTGAGCAGACCGTTCATGATGTACTTGTAGTACTCGGCCTTGTAGGTGTCGGGGTCGGTGAAGATGCCGAGCTCAATGAGTTTGGGATCTGCGAGATAGTAGAGAGCAAAGAGGTCGGCGCGTGCCTCCTCGAGGGTTGCACCGTAGGCCTTCAGGGCGTCGGGGTCTACACCGGGGAGCAGTTGTCCGCTGGCGTGGCCTAAGCACTCGTGAAGGTCGGTGTGAAGCTTGTCGGCGAGAGTGAGGTATTTCTTCATGAGCTGTACCTCAACATCGCTGTAGGCAAATTCCTCGTTGAAGCCAGTACCGCTTGCCACTTCGTCGTAGGCATCGGTAATGTTCTCCAAGGTAACCGACTTCGAGCCATGAGCGGCACGAATCCAGTTGCTGTTAGGCAGGTTGATGCCAATAGGAGTCGAAGGATAGCTGTCGCCAGCGAGGATGGCGGCTGTGATAACCTTGGCGCTCACACCTTTCACGTTTTGTTTCTTGAAACGTGGGTCAACAGGTGAATTGTCCTCAAACCACTGTGCGTTCTCGCTGATGAGCGAGGTGCGGACCGATGCCTCGCGGTTCTTGAAGTTCACGATGCTCTCCCAGTTGGCTGTCATGCCCAATGGGTCGCCATAGCTCTCGATAAATCCATTGATGAAGTCGACAGTGCCATTGGTCTCCTCGGCCCACATGATGCTGTAGTCGTCAAAGGCCTTGAGGTCGCCGGTGGTGTAGTACTCGATGAGCTTGGCGATGTAGTCCTTCTGGGCTTTGTTCTCGGCCACGCTGGCAGCTTTCTGCAACCAGTACACGATATTCACGATGGCCTGGCTGTAAAGACCGCCAATCTTGTACTGTTGCTCAACAACCTTTCCGTCAATCTTGACAACCTTGCAGTTGAGTCCGTAGCTGATGGGAGTCTCGTCGTTAGGATCTTTGATGCCATTGTAGTAGTCTTCTACTTCCTGCTGGGTAACTCCTTCATAGAGGTTGTTGGCACTGGTGACGATAAGGTCTTCGCCATCGGCCTGATTCACGCGCTTTGCCATGAATGTTGGGTCAAAAATCACCTGGTCGAGAGTGGCGAGCAGAGCGTCGGCCTTTTCGCATTTTCTCTCTTGGGTGCATTTCTCGCACGACTGGATGGGAAGCACCTCAAGAGGCAGTTTCTTGTACTCGGCATCGAAGAACTCCTGTGAGAACTCGGGCACGAACTTGTCCTGCGAGTAGTGGTGATGGATGCCATTGCCAAACCACACCTGCTTCAGATACTTCTCAAGACCTTTGAATTCGGCACTTGAGCGGTCGCCCTCGTAGTGTGTGTAGATGGCTTCAAGCACTTGACGCACTACTAAGTTGTACTTGCCATTCTGGTCGAAAAGGATGTCACGGCCCTGGAGGGCAGCCTCGGTGAGGTAGTAGACATACTTCTTCTGTTGCAAGCTCAAATCGTCAAAACCTGGGACCTGATAGCGCAACACCTCGATGTCGGCAAAGCGGTCCACGTTGTAGTTGAAATTGCTGTTTTGTGCCATAGCAATACCTGTTGATGCCAATGCCACTACAGCAGCGGCAATTAATTTTTTCTTCATAAAATGGTTTATAAAATTAGTATTATTAAGCTAACGAGCTGACGAGCCTGCAAGCCGACAAGGCAATTCAATTACCTTTGAGGAAGACAATTAACGACAACAACTGTGTCTTTTTCTATCATTACCGACAATTGCCACACGTTTTCTCATTTTAATTGTCAATAATAAACAGTATTAAGAGCAAATATACTTGTCCTTAATTGTCTTAAAGGCCTCGTGTCGCTTAGAAGCACGCCATTGAGAGTGCAAATTTAATAATTTTCTCCAAAACTGCAATTCAAAAGCCATGAAAAGTTGCATCGCTCCACCTTAAGGTCTCTCTCATGGCGGAGCGATGATTGAAAACCGCTTTTTTAGTTGTGGTTTATCTCATAATTTTCTCACTTGATGTAGTACCATTGCTCCAGTTTGTCACTTTTATGTTGAAACCTTTGAATGGCACTGTGCTACGCACTCCATTAAGGTTGTAGTAATAAATGTGTCTTGCAACATTGTCGTCTGTTGTTATTGTATTGATGCCACTCAAATCTTCTACCATAGATTGATTGTCAAAATAATTTGCATCATAAAGTCTGGTGGTTATAAAATTGTAAAGACAAAAATAAGCATATATTTTTTCTTTACTGCCATAGACTGGTCCTCCCATAATGGGCGGTCGTGCAATATATTGAATAGTTACGACAGGCTCATTAAAAATTATTTTATTGTCTTGGAAACAGCCTCCGTCAATTACCGCTAGTCGATTTGGGTCAAGACCATGTTCAATATCTTCTTCTAAGTCATAACTATTGTTTTGGTCGAGAGTAACAAGTCTATTGGTGTAATTACCTGATGCTCCATTTCCAACAACAGTTCCAATATTTGTTATGTAATAGCTATAAATCATTCTTTCATGATAATATGTGTCGGGCAATTTTATGTCTATAGCAGGTGTATATAATCCCAAATAAAAATATTCAAGAAACATGTTGTGAGACAGGTCTAAGTATCTTACTTCGTAAAACTTGTTACCTGTTGGCTCCAGTTCACCAATAGCCATTGCCTGTAAATTATAAAGATATTCTATTCCTTTAAAATCTCGTATTTTCATGAAGATGTCTTCACCTTGAAAATTGGTATAATACAAATCGTCGGAAGCTTGATAAAAATAAGAGAAAGCATAAGCTCTTATTGCCGTTATTTTACCCAACTCCTCAAAAGATAGGATGTTGTCGTTATTAGTGTCAACATAAGCGTGTAGCCATTCACGGAAGTTTTCGTCTGGGAAATGCTCAATATCTAAATCTACACTTTCGCCTTCATGGATAGCCATTTGTTCTTTTAATCGCCATTGAGTTTGTGGATTAATTCTGATAGTGCTTTGGCAGATGTTTTGTTTTCCTGTAATAGGGTCGCTTGATATTAGATATCTCATGTGTGCCTCTTGAGCCCCGTTGTTAAACTTCAAAATGGGCTTGCCAGCCTCGTCGGTAGTTAATTGTGCGTTATCAATGTCAATAATTCTATTTATGTCAAAACCGTTTGCTATGTATTTTTCAAGATCAAAAATGTCGGTTGTCGCAGGTAGTGAATTGTTATAGTGATGCTTATCACCGAATACCATGCCTTCAATTGTAATATCTGGCATTGTTTGTCCCTCTTCAGTCGTATAATTGAAGAACAACATTTCTGAGTTCTTTATATCCACTTTCTTTAAATTCCCTGTATGAGGAAGATAGAGATGAGCAAATGGATTGTTGTTATCATCAAGATAATTGCTCGAAGGGATGATATCATCAGTTATATAATTATAGCTCAGTTCAAGAGCAAGATTTTTGTTGCCGATAAGATATCTCCAAGTGGGATTGTTCAACTCAAGACGTTCGAGGTTGGGAAACCAATCGAAATGGTAATCAACAGCGTTTCTTCCTAACAAGTGGGTAGGGTCGGAGCTGTCATCAATGATGGTAATGGCATTCAATTCTTCTTCCGAAAGGATAGAATCATTATTTATATCAACATTTTGCAAACACCAATCGTAGAAACAATTTGATGCAGTTTTATTAAACCATAAATTTAAATCTGATAGATTGTATATGCCTATATTGTGGCCAAAATAATCATAATCTTTATAGTAGTCATTTATGTAATTGACATAGAAGTCATAGTAGTTTAAACCTCGCAGATCTTTCTCGACAATCTCATTCTTATTGGCTGCCATTATTGACATTTGTGGCATTAATAAGAAAAACGTAATTATGGGACATGTAATTAACAAAAACTTTTTCATGATTATTTTTGTTTTATAATTGTTAATGATGTTGTTTTGCAAAAATAACAATTAATTGCATAAAAGCAAAAAAAACAGACATTTTTTTCAAAAATAGACGATTTTTTTGGCTTTATTGATAGCTGAAGTGCGATGGGACTGGTAAATCTACATTTACGACAAAACAAAAAAATCTGGAAAGTATTGATAAGTGAAGAAAATGGAAAAACATTTCGACTTTTTTAAAAATCGATGAAAAACACTTGATTTTCATTATTTATAATTATCGCTTTGTAGCGATAAAAAAGTGACTGAGTCCACTTGAGATGGGGCCTAATTTAGAAACTAATAGAAAGCAACAATTATGAAGAAATTGATTCTTTTATTGGCAATTGCCGCCACTTGCGCAGTGGCGGGTTATTCACAGGCCTATCATTATGACGTGAATGGTGACGGCGTGGTCACTGCTCATGACATAACAGCGCTTTATGACTATATGCTTGGCAATGTGTCAAGCCTCGTCCGACGCTTACAATATGTACTTTTCCTCCTTCATGTCATGCTCTGTGGACATCAACAGATGGGGGCGGCAACTTGGTCAAAACGTGCGTCCTGTGCGCATCTCTCAGAAATAGCACACTTACCTCAAAAAAACGTGAAACCCTTAAGCTGTCGAGGCACTTTCGCAGCGAGGCTTGGAGACAAGAACAGGCGGCCTAACACTGGGCCGCCTTTCTCCTATTTTGTGCGACAAGGGGGTTGGCTTAGCTGGGAAATTATATGAAAAATAAATCAGAAGTTGTTTATTAAAAGTTTAAGCACGTAGCGCCCCCCTTTTAGTATCTAAGGTGGCTTGCTGTGAGGTTGGCCTTTTCCTTAATAATCTATAATTAAGGTGCAAAGTTTTTGCCGTGTGATGGGAATTGTGTAATTTTGTGGTGAAAAATAAAACAGTGTGAGATGCCAAAGATTTTTGAATATTTCGGTTATATTTTTTATTTCTATTCTAATGAACATGAACCCATACATGTTCATGTGATTCATGGTGATAAAGAAAGCATTTTTGATTTGATAATGATGAATGGTGCGCTTGAGAGCATCAATGTTCGTACAAGAAAAGGAGTCGAGGCACTTAACGATAAGGAAAAACGTGTTGTCGAAGCTTTTATCAATAAGTATTACCGCAATATCATTGAAAAATGGGTGAAATTCTTTGTGTTGAAGCAAGCTGTGAGATGTACAAACATTAAGAAAAAGATTTAAATACAATGGGACGCATATATATAACAGAGGCTACAGATGCAGGAAATTTGACTATCTGTTTGCATTTCAGCGACAATTCTACGCAAGTGGTTGATGTTGGCGACTTTATTCGCCGTCATCCTCATCCTCAATACAATAAGTATCTTGACCCAAAGAAATTCAAGCGTTTTACCATCGAAAACGGTAATGTGGTTTGGGGCAAGAATTGGGATCTTGTTTTTCCCATAGAACAGCTTCATGCTGGAGAGATTTTATAGCTCTTATATTTAAGCGCCAAACGGCGCTTTTTTCTTCTTCATCGTAATAGAAATTGGTCTTTTGCCACTCCTGTGGAGTGAAAATTAGAGCACTTCGTGTTAAAAATATAATGCGAAGCATCCCAATATTTTTAGAGCCCAAGGCTCTCTGATTTCCATGCACACCAAGCGTATGAGCAGATATGAATTTTTTAATCAAATTTTTTAAGCATGTAGCGCCCCCTTTTAGCATCTAAGGTGGCTTGCTGTGAGGTGGGTCTTTTCCTTAATAATCTATAATTAAGGTGCAAAGTTTTTGCTGAGTGTGGGGAATTGTGTAATTTTGCACGTTTTAAACGGGCATGAGGCCTAACATGCTATTGCCCAATAAAAAGAGTAAATTAATAATCAAATAACAAATAAAGATTCTATGAGTTTGAATATCGTTGTGCTGGCAAAACAAGTGCCAGACACCCGCAACGTGGGTAAAGACGCGATGAAGGCCGACGGCACCATCAACCGTGCTGCTCTTCCCGCTATCTTCAACCCCGAGGACCTGAACGCGCTTGAGCAAGCGCTTCAGCTCAAGGATGCTCATCCTGGTTCTAAAATCACACTCGTGACAATGGGTCTGCCTCGCAGTGCCGAGATGGTGCGCGAGAGCCTCTATCGCGGTGGCGACGACGGCGTGGTGCTCACCGACCGCCCTTTGGGTGGTGCCGACACCCTTGCTACCAGTTACTCGCTGGCGCAGACCATCCGTCACCTCGACAAGGTCGACATCATCGTTGGCGGCCGCCAGGCTATCGATGGCGACACCGCACAGGTGGGACCACAAATTGCCGAGAAACTCGGTTTGCCTCAAGTTACCTATGCCGAGAGCGTTAAGGTGGAAGACGGCCTTGCAACCATCAAGCGCCGCATCGAGAATGGTTTTGAGACCGTAACTTGTCCACTGCCATTGGTTGTTACCGTCAACGGCAGCGCCGACGCTTGCCGTCCCCGTAACGCTAAGCTGGTTCAGAAGTACAAATATGCCGTCACTCCCAGCGAGAAGGCGCAGCTGAGCGAGGAGCGCCAGCGTCTCGTCGAGTCTCGTCCTTATCTCAACATCCGCGAGTGGGGCGTTGCCGACATCGAGGCCGATCCCAACCAGATTGGTATGAAGGGCTCGCCCACCAAGGTTAAGACTGTAGTAAACGTTGTGTTCCAGGCCAAGGAGAGCAAGACCATCGAGGGTGGCGACGAAGCCCAGCTCGAAGGCCTCGTGCAAGAACTCATTGCCGACCACATCATTGGTTAACGCTTTAATTTAGAAGAAGACTATGAACGATAATAACAATTTAGTAGTTTACTGCGAGTTTGACGACGGCCGCATTGCCGACGTCAGTCTGGAGTTGTTAACCAAGGGTCGCACCCTTGCCACACGCTTGGGTGTAAAGCTCGAAGCTCTTGTCTTGGGTGACAAGCTTGATGGCATTGAAGGGCAGTTGTTCCCCTACGGCGTTGATGTGGTTTACAAGGTAGAGGACGAGCGCCTCTATCCTTACACATCGCTGCCTCACTCATCGATAGTTATTAACCTCTTCAAGGAAATCAAGCCACAAATCTGCTTGATGGGTGCAACTGTGATTGGGCGCGACCTGGGACCACGCGTTTCGTCGTGCCTCACCAGCGGTCTTACTGCCGACTGCACCGCGCTGGAGATTGGCGACCACACCGACCCCTTGACCAAGACCGAATATAAGGACTTGCTCTATCAGATTCGTCCAGCCTTTGGCGGCAACATCGTGGCTACCATCGTCAACCCCGAGCACCGTCCACAGATGGCTACAGTGCGCGAGGGTGTGATGAAGAAGGAAATTTTCGATCCTGCCTACAAGGGCGAGGTCATCAACCTTGATGCCAACAAATATGTTGACCCAGCGAGCTTTATTGTGAAGATTATCGACCGCGAGGTGGAGAAGTCGAAAATCAACATCAAGAACTCACCCATCATCGTGGCTGGTGGCTACGGGGTGGGCAGCAAGGAGAACTTCGACCTCATCTTCCAACTCGCCGACGTGCTCGGCGGTGAGGTGGGCGCAAGCCGTGCCGCTGTCGATGCCGGCTTCTGCGAGCATGAGCGTCAGATTGGCCAGACTGGTGTCACCGTACGCCCCAAGCTCTACATCGCTTGCGGCATCTCGGGACAGATTCAGCACGTGGCTGGCATGAACGAGAGCTCTATCATTATTTCCATCAACAATGATCCCAACGCTCCCATCAACGCTATTGCCGACTATGTCATCACAGGCAATCTCGAGGAGATTATCCCCAAACTAATCAAGTATTACAAGAAAAACTCTAAATAAAATGGCAAATTTCTATAAAGACAATAAAGCTCTGCAGTATCATCTGCGTCATCCCTTGATGGAGAAAATCGTGGGCATGAAAGAGCGCGACTACACTCAGAGCCAAGAGTTTGACTATGCACCAGTCGACTTTGACGATGCAATCGACTCCTACGACAAGATACTCGAGATTACAGGCGAAATCACTGCCGAGACCATCGCTCCCAACGCCGAGAGCGTTGACAAAGAAGGCCCACATCATGCCAACGGCCGTGTTGACTATGCCAGCAAGACCAAGGAGAACCTCGACGTGACTCGCAAGGCGGGCCTTTATGGTGTGTCGATGCCCCGCAAATATGGCGGTTTGAACCTCCCTAATGTCACCTTCTCGATGATGAGCGAGATGATTGCTCAAGCCGATGCTGGTTTCCAGAACATCTGGAGCTTGCAGAGCTGTATCGATACTCTCTTTGAGGCTGGTGACGAGGACCAGTTCGAGCGTTACATCCCACGCGTGTGCAATGGCGAGACCATGTCGATGGACCTCACCGAGCCCGATGCCGGTAGTGACCTCCAGAGCGTGATGCTCAAGGCCACTCAAGACGAGGACGGCACTTGGCGACTCAACGGTGTGAAGCGCTTTATCACCAACGGCGATAGCGACATTCACCTGGTGCTCGCACGCAGCGAGGAGGGCAGCAAGGATGGTCGCGGCCTGTCGATGTTCATCTATGACAAGCGCAACGGTGGCGTAACCGTGCGCCGCATCGAGGACAAGATGGGTATCCATGGCAGTCCCACATGCGAGCTGGTGTTCAAGAACGCCAAGGCTGAGCTGTGTGGCTCGCGCCGATTGGGCCTCATCAAGTATGTGATGTCGCTCATGAACGGTGCCCGCTTGGGTATCACTGCCCAAAGCGTGGGTCTGTGCCAGGCAGCCTACAACGAGGCTATCGACTATGCTCGCAGTCGTGAGCAGTTTGGCAAGGCAATCATCACCTTCCCAGCTGTTGCCGAGATGATTAGCAATATCAAGGCTAAGCTCGACGCTGCGCGCACAATCCTTTATGAAACAGCGCGTTTTGTCGATGTTTATAAGATTTGGGAGCAGATTGCCCGCGAGCGCCAGCTCACTCCCGAGGAGCGTGCCGAGATGAAGCGCTACAATCGCCTTGCCGATGCCTTTACTCCGCTGTCGAAGGCCTCATCGAGCGAGTATGCCAACCAGACCGCCTACGACTGCATCCAGATTCATGGCGGCAGCGGCTTCATGCGCGACTACACCTGCGAGCGCCTCTATCGTGATGCACGCATCATGAACATCTATGAGGGTACTACCCAGCTGCAGGTGGTGGCTGCAATTCGCCACGTCACCACTGGCACCTATCTGGCACAGATGAAGGAGTATGCCGCAGGTGAGTACAGCGACGAGGTTGCTCCACTCAAGGCTCGCGTCGACAAGATGATGGCAGCCTGTGAGGAAGCAGTTGAGAAGGTAAAGGGTTATGAGAACCCCGACTACATCACTTTCCACGCCCGCCGCATGGTGGAGATGGCAGCCTGGACCATCATGAGCTATCTGCTGTGCTACGACGCCAGCAAGGCTCCTGAGTTGTTCATGCAGTCGGCCAACGTATATGTTCGCTACGCCGAGGCACGTCTCGCTGCCAACGTAAAGTTCATCAACGACTTCACCCCCGAAGAGGCAGCTATCTACACTCAAGAGTAATTCTGAAAAAATACATTAATATCAATCGGGAGCCGCACTATCGCGACTCCCGATTTTGTTGGGGTGCATTGTATACTGAGCATTGAATCTATCGAGGGTGTTGTCCTGTATTGCGCCACACCGTGGCATTCACCCATCAACGTCGCAGGTGCTCTCATTGTGCATTATGCGTTGAGCATTACTCAAGGCGAGCCGAAAGGCAACTAATATAATAATTGTTTTAAATTGTTTGTAATAGTTTGATAAAAAACACTAATTTTGTAACCAGAAAAAACTAACACCAACTATTGATATGAAGAAATACATTTTACCTGTGATTGCCGCCTTGCTTTGTTGCTCGGCAGCTAATGCTTTTGAGTTAGACGACTTTGTGCTCGGTGGAGCGCGCGTTAGAGGGATTCCATCAAGTCAGCCAGCCCTCGACGGACGTTACTACTACCAGTTCAACAACACTGGTACAATGATATCGAAATGCAGCTACAAGAAGGAGAAAGACGTCACCACGTTCTTTGATAACTCCAAGGTCGCTGGCAATCCCGTTGAGTCATGGGATGGATACACCATGTCGAGCGACGAGAAGAGCATCTTGTTGTGGACCAATAGCGTGCCCATCTACCGTTATTCCTTCACTGCCGACCATTACATTTATAATATAAAAGAAAACAAACTCACTCCACTCTCGGAGGAAGGAGGCGAGGAAATAGCCACACTGTCGCCCGACGGCAATCAGGTTGCGTTTGTCCGCGACAACAATGTGTTTATCAAGCATCTGCAGAGCGGCGCATCGATACAAGTCACAACCGACGGTAAGAAGAACGAAATCATCAATGCCGTCCCCGACTGGGTTTATCAGGAGGAGTTTGGCGTGCTCAACACCTTCGCATGGTCGCCCAGCGGTCGATATCTCGCTTTCATACGCTTCGATGAGTCGCAGGTGCCCATGTGCTCGATGGAGCTTTATGAGGGCGAGTGCCGTCCCAATCCCGACTATGCCATTCACCCAGGGCGTTACGACTACAAGTATCCAGCCGCTGGCGAGCACAACTCGGTGGTGAGTGTCTATTGCTACGACATCCTGAGCGGAATGCTGCGGAAGATTGACCTGCCACTCAACGAGGATGATTATGTGCCCAACATCCAGTTTGGCAAGCAGGCCACACCTGCATTGATGGTGGTCAAGGAAAACCGGGCTCAGACTCGCATGAACATATATGCTGTCGATCCCGAAACGGGATTGTCGCATGAAATCTATGACGAGCAGAGCGACATGTGGATCGACGAGGATGTGGTCACCGGCGTCAAGTACTACGACGGATTCTTTGTAGTGATGAGCAATCGCGATGGCCGCAAGCACCTCTACAAATACAACTACTCGGGCAATCTCTTGAGGCAAATCACAAAAGGTGACTATGACGTGACTGCCTACTATGGCTATGACGAGGCACACAAGCTGTTCTACTTCCAGAGCACCAAGGGAGCACTCAACCGCACCCTGCGTTGCGCCAACGATGCCACTGGCGAGGTGCGTGAGCTGGTCGACGGCAACGGTACCTACAGTGCAAGCTTCAACAGCGATTTCACCTACTATATACGCCGTTTCAGCGATGCCAACACACCCGACCAGTTTGTGCTCTACAGCATTGACGGAAAGCGCGTGCGCGACCTGCAGCTCAATGAGAATTATGCCCATAAGTACACTTCGCCCGAGATACCTCGCCGCGAGTTCTTCACCATGCTCAACGACAATGGCGATCTCATGAACGGCTACATCATCAAGCCGGTAGACTTCGACCCATCGAAGAAATATCCTTGCATCATGTCTCAGTACAGTGGTCCTGGCTCACAGCAGGTGCTCAACAAGTGGAAGATGGAGTGGGAGGAATATTTCGCCATGCAAGGCTATGTCATCGCCTGTGTTGACGGACGCGGCACTGGCGGACAGGGAAAGGCGTTCCTCAAAGCCATTTATCTCAATTTGGGTCGTTACGAGACCGAGGATCAGCTCGCTGCTGCACGATATATGGCCCAGCAGCCCTACGTCGACCCCGACCGCATAGGCATCTGGGGATGGAGCTTCGGCGGCTTTGAGACGCTGATGGCGATGTCGCAGGACGACAGCCGCTATGCCTGTGGCGTGGCTATCGCTCCCGTAACCTCGTGGAAGTTCTACGACAGCATCTACACCGAGCGATTCATGCTCACACCGCAGGAGAACCCCGACGGATATAACTATGCGCCACTCGACCTCACCGACAAGCTGCGTGGCAAACTGCTCCTGATGTTCGGTAGTGCCGACGACAACGTGCGCATCGTCAACTCCATGCAATATGTCGCAAAGCTCCACAGCGAGGGACAGCAGTTCGACATGATGGTCTATCCCAATATGAACCACAGCATCAACGGCTGCGGTGTGCGCCTGCCACTCTACCAGCGAGTGCTCAACTTCTTCGACAAGAACCTTAAGAAGTAAACATCTTTCATAGAACAAGAAAAAAAGAGAAAACCCTTCACTCTCAACTATGATAGTCATCACCGGTCCCACAGCATCAGGCAAGACGGGCAAGGCAGTGGCTCTTGCCCGCGCGATAGGAGGCGAAATAATCAGCGCCGACTCTCGCCAGCTCTACCGTGGCATGGACCTGGGCACCGGCAAGGACCTCGACGAGTATGGCGACGTGCCTTACCACATGATCGACATCTGCGAGGCGGGCTACAAGTACAACCTCTATGAATACCTGCGCGACTACCAGGCGTGCTACGACGACATCACCAGCCGTGGCAAGCCAGTGGTGCTGTGTGGCGGCACGGGGATGTATGTCGAGAGCGTGGTCAAGGGCATTCAGCTGCCGCCAGTACCCGAGAACCGCGAGCTGCGTGAGCAGTTGAGCACCAAGAGCCTTGACGAACTCACCCAGATATTGAAGCGCTACAAGACGCTGCGCAACAACAGCGACATCGACACCCCCAAGCGAGCCATTCGCGCCATCGAGATAGCCATGTACTACCACAACAACCCGCACCTCAAGGCGCAGACCGAGCCGCATCCGCTCACCGATGCCGTGGTCATTGGCATCGACATCGACCGCGACACGCGCCGCCAGCGCATCACCCAGCGCCTCAGTGCGCGCCTCGATGCCGGCATGGTCGATGAGGTGCGACGTCTCATCGAAGGTGGGGTAGACCCCGAAGACCTTATCTACTACGGGCTGGAATATAAATTCATCACTCTCCACGTAATTGGGCAGCTCACCTACGATGAGATGTTCACCCAGCTTGAGACCGCCATCCACCAGTTTGCCAAGCGCCAGATGACCTGGTTCCGAGGCATGGAGCGCCGCGGCACCCACATCCACTGGCTGCCTTACGACATGCCCAACCACGACTTCATAGCAGCCGTTTTAGAGTTATCGCAACGTCATTGATGGGGACGATATTGCTCAATGTGCTTGAACTTGCGCCATGAGGCATCGTTGCGCAACATCTCGGGGTCAGGCACATAGATGGTCACGCGTTCATAATGGTAAGGCTCGAAGATTGAGTCAATCACTGTCACCCAGCCACCATTGCCAATGTGTGGAGGATGAATGATATTAGGCATAGTGATGCTTTTAAGGCTCTTACAACCCTTGAAGGAGCCTTTTTGAACGCCGAAGCTTGGTGGGTCAAGTGTCACATTTTCTAATTTGTCCATATTGCGGAAACAGCCAAACCCAAGTTCACCGCTTACCCACGTGTTACCGTTAAAGCGGTAGTCTGACCTGAGCCTTACATTTGCTTTATTCTCACCTGCATATTGCACCGAAGTTAGAGTTGATGTAACATTATCCCAATTGGTGTGGACAAAATCATTGCTGTCGCGGAACGTGAAGTTGCCCGATGGATTCTCCAGCTTTTGACGGCCGGCGTAACCAAGCCCCAGCAATATGCTCGCAATCACGAGCGACACCGCAATCGCAAAGCCGGCGATGCGAGCCAGCCGGCGCCGGCGCTTGCTTCGCTCAAGATCCTCCCTTATCTCATCCACACTCTGATAGCGAGCACTAACGGGCATCAGGCACTTCTTCACCACTCTTTTATAGATGCTGCCCATGTGCATGAGGTTCAAGACTATGCCCAGGCTGTAGATGTCGTTGCGCGAGTCGGCAACATTAGAGTTTAATTGCTCAGGAGCGATATATTGCTCGGTGCCGGCAGGATTCTTAAACACGGCGTACTGGTCATTGTCGGCAAGCCCAAAGTCGATAATCTTCACGTTAGCTCCGTTGCGCGTTATCATGATGTTCTCGGGCTTTAGGTCGCGGTGAACCACACCCTGGCGGTGCATGTAGCTCACGGCATCGAGCAACTCATCGGCCACTCGCTGGCGTTGACTTAGGCTGGGACTGGTGGCGAGCCACTCGCCAAGTGTCAATCCATCGACCCATTCCATCACAATAAATGTGTCCATGCCCACCTCGGCATCCTTACAGCCCTGCTCCATGCCATACACCTGAAGTATGCCAACATGCGACAGCTTCATCATCATCTCAAGCTCCTTGCGCAGGCGCTGTGTGTGAGCAGGGTCACCGGCATACTCAGCCTTTAGTCCCTTGAGCACATGCCAGCGGCCGTAACGCATGGCTTTCACCAGCCGGCACTGGCTAAGTGACGGCAATTCACTAACCTGCGTGAACCGCCCCTCAATGCCCTCATAGTCGTCAGGCACAATGCCCGACACCTGGCTGCTGTGATGTAGAAAGTCTTTATCGCTCATATCAGCTATCAGTTATCCGTTTTCTAGAATTTCTAGATTGTATAGATTGTCTAGAAATTCTAGATTGTCTAGAAAATCTAGATTGTGAATTAAGTATTGTGCATTATCTCAAACCGCACTCCACCCTGCTTGCCGCACACATAGGCCACAGGAGCCTTGCCAAACTGCCTTAGGTTGCTTATCCACAGCGGCTCGCCGCTCACAATGAGGCTGCATGTGAACCAGTCACCAACCTTGATACCAGTGTTCACCGCCGCCACCACCTCAAAGTCATTGTTGCCGTGATACACCACCTCACACACCCTGTGCGGAGCCCAAGTCAAGCGCAACCTATCGCCAGGCGTCAAGTCGGTGGGCACCGTGATCTTGTCGCCAAGCACCTGGGCACTCGGTTTTCTATTGTTTTTCAGTCGATTATTCTGATAGTCCTCCCAGTCAAGGTAGCCCACCAGGCGGCACAGCACCGACAGCGTGCTCGACGTGGGGCTCGATGTGTATTTCGAATAGCCCCACAAGCGCTTCAGTGTCGACACGCTCACACGCTCATTCAGGTCTCCCTCAATCATCGCGCTCAAGAACTCAAAATCTTTGGGGCTCAGCATGCCGCGCCCCATGCGCGCCTCCACATCACTCAGCAATAGTTTGATAAAGTTTGTGTTGTCGGTCATAGACGATTACATATTTTCTGCAAATTTAGTCAAAATAGACCACAAATCTTACCATTATATTCAAAAAAATCAATGCCAGCCAATTTTGACCCAATTTGACTCAATAATTTGCCCCGGAAAACACACTACTTGGCGTTTTGTTTGTAAAAAAGAACAAAAACATCAACTCAAATTGGGTCAAATCGAGTCAAATCAGTTTATGCGAAATTTGAACCAATTTGACCCAATCCACTTCAGTATACATTAATTATATTTGTAAAATCAAAAAAATAAAATAAGATTGCGTAGCACACGGTGCTCAAGTCTCCACGCTATCTTTTTATACTAACCACGAAAACTACACCTTTTTCGGGAGACTAAAGAGGAGGAAACACTATAAAATGACAAAAAAAGAGAACGTGATAAAACAAAGAATGAGATTTTCTAATAGTGTGTTGAAAAACCTTGGATACTATGTATACGCACTAGTAGATCCTGATACCGATACTGTTTTTTATATAGGAAAAGGCAAAGGAAATCGTATCTTTGATCACATAAAAGAAGCATCCAAGCCTAAGAATTTGGAAAAAGATGATGTAAATGATGACGAAAACAGAATTATTCACAAAAAATTAGTTCATATAAATAAAATAAATAATGGAGGTTTGAATCGCGTTGGCATGTTTATTATTAGACATGGATTAACAAATGAGCATGCATTTATAGTTGAATCAGTTTTAATTGATTTATTCCAAAATAAATCAAATTTAAAATTTGACAAATTGGATGGACTTGATAATCTAATGAAAGGCTATCAATCTCAAGGAGTAAACAGTATTGAAGATATTGAAAAAATATATAACACAGAACCTGCTGATATAGGTGATTTAAAGATTCTTGCGATAAATATTAACATTGACAGTCGTGATGAACAAGAAATATATAAAAGGGTTAGAGGGGATTGGAAGCTTGCTCCAGACAAGGCCAACAAAGCACAATTTATAGTTGCAACTCATTCAAATCTGATTGTTGGTGTATTTGAAAGAACCCCAGAAAAAGCATGGTATAAATCAGATAATCCAGCTGAAGACCATAAATGTCGATACAGATTTGATGGTTTCGTTTCTAATAATGAAGATGTTAGAAACCGTCTTTATATGAAAACCATAGAGCGAAAAGCTCATTGTCAGAACCCGATTAAATACTTCAATATAAAATAAATATTACAAATGAAAACAAATCTTTTCAAACCAATTTTGCTTGCTATTGCTGTGCTCTTTGCGGCCATACCGCTGCAGGCGCAGATGGTGAGCAACAACAACGACGATGAGGTCAACAAGGTTGACCCGAGCGTTGCTCGCAATGCTTATCGCCCTGGCGAGGTCATTGTCAAGTTCAAGGAGACTTCGGCGGTGCAGATGAGATGCAAGGCTGGCAAGTTCCAGACTTCGGGACTGAGCAAGGTCGACAAAGTTCTCAACTATCTTGGCGTTAACGAGGCAGACCAACTTATGCCTCTCACTGGCAATAAAGTGCACAGAAGTGTTATGCGCTCCTATAGCGGTGAGGAAATCAAAGATCGCGACTTGAGCGGACTCTACCGCCTGCGCATGGATAATGTCAATGTCACCGTTGATGAGGCTGTGACACGACTCAAAGAACTTGAAGAGGTGGATTATGCCGAGCCAAACTACCTCGTTTTTACCATGAGTACCGATGCCGACACCTATACTGCCGAGCCTCTCTATACTGAGCAGTGGGGACCAGCGGCAATCAACCTCGACCAGCTATGGGCTGTGCCCAAGCTCGAAGGTGCCGAGCGTCCCGTGATTGCTATCCTTGATACTGGTATCGATATTACTCACCCTGACTTGGCCGACAATATTTGGACCAATTCTGCCGAGAGCACAGGCGCCGAAGGAGAGGACGATGATAATAACGGCTATGCCGATGATGTGCATGGTTGGGACTTTATCAACCAGAAAGCTAAGATAGCCGACTATAACGGTCACGGAACTCACTGCGCTGGTATTGCCGCAGCAGTAGGAGATAATGGCATTGGCATTACTGGAGCAAACCCTGATGCCTATATCATGCCCATCACCGTCATGCAAAGCGATGGTACTGGTGATGTTGCCACAATTATCAAGGGAATCGATTATGCTACTGACAATGGCGCAACTTTCTTAAGTATGAGTTTTGGCGGTTACACCTATAGCATTGCTGAAGAACAAGCGCTTGCTAAAGCTTATTCTAAAGCAACGCTTGTCGCAGCTGCGGGCAATTATGGAGGTTGTATCTATGGTCATGCCTATCATGGTATTGGTTTAAGCTATCCTGCCGCATTTACCTTTGTATTGGGAGTTGAAGCCGCAAATGAAAGTGGTCGCGCTGGTTTTAGTAACTGGGATTGTGATGGACCTTGTTATAGCCAGTATGGTGAAGAGCAACTATATAATTACGAATTGAGAGCGCCAGGTGTGAATATCTATAGCACCTATCCTCAAGGACGTTATAAAGCGATGAATGGAACTTCAATGGCTTGTCCACTTGCTGCAGGTGCTATTTCACGCCTTATGCAGTGCAAAGATTTTACTTATCAAGTGATGAACCGTGAAATCCTCTTTGGTGACCTGATTCATGGCGCCAACCAGCAAACTGGCATTATGGATATTATGGCCGCATATAATATCAAAGACGATGATAGACAACCTACACTATGGCTTGTCGCAACCGAACTCAATGACCAAGCCGAAGGTGATGGCGACTTCCGTCCAGATGCAGGCGAAATTATCGACTTATGGCCAACTATTCGCAACGACTGGGGCAATGCAACAAACATCACATGCCATCTAGAGATGGGTGACGAACTTGAAGATTCCACTCTTATTGAGTTTATTACCAATGATGTTGATTTTGGCAAAAATCTCAGTAGTTATGGTAAGGCCAAGAGCGATAATCCAATCCGCTTTAAAATAGCAGATAATTGTCCTGACAATCGCCATATAAAACTAAAATTCACAGCAACTTGCGACAATATTACTGAACATATTGAACAGTATTTCGTTATCGTTGTTGAAAATGGTATAGAATTAGGCGGTGTAATAAACGAAGATATGACACTTTATCCTGATAAGCATTATATCGTAACAAAAAACATAGCAATACCTGAAGGTAAGACTCTTACAATCATGCCAGGTGCCCGATTGGAATTTTATGATGGCCGATATATACAAAGCGAGGGCAAACTCATAGCTAATGGTACCCCTGATAACCCTATTTTGTTTACGAATCATGTTAGTGCATCTTCATGGGGGGGTGTGAATTCGCATAATATTACTGAAAATTATCATCAATGCCGAGATGTATACACAAATGCTGATACTACGTTATTTACCCTCTTACCTACAGAATTGACACCTATAAAGATTTCAGCAATCACTTTTGAACGCTTTATACCAGCTTGGCAAGATGGTCAGTCTGAATATGTTAATTTTGTCATATCTGATTATTTCACAGACTTCCATAAAGAGTTAAGAGGCAAAAATGACTACATTTGGTTGAATGATAAACAACATTTGATGACCGACCCAGACTTTATTACCCCACCCATATTGAAGATGTTAAGCGAGTTCCGTGATTCTACTGATGCCTATTCTTCCTATCCCTCTGAATGGAGCGAGGACTATCCAAATTGTATTCATTTCATTGCAAATTTATATTTTGATTACAATTCTACCCCTTTTGCTATCTCCGACACCCCTTGTGATACACTGTCTTACTGTATATTAGAAAATCTTAGAACGCATATTTTCCCACCAGATAGTAGGCCATATTTTAAAGATTGTGTTTTTTCTAATGGGGTTATCGATACAAGAATTTCTGGTTTTGATGAATATTTTGATGGTATACGTAACAATATTTTAAATTTTGATATATTTAGAAATAACCCAAAGATTTATTACTCTAATCGCTATAGCAACTACTTTAACACGAACTATGGTTGGCAAAATTACTCTGATTTTCCTGCAAGTAATATAATCAATTGTGGAGTTGGCCATTATGAAGGTGGTGTTTGGATAAAGGATTTCACAATTGGCGCTGACATTGGCATTACAACTGATCATGCCGAGTGGCCGTCGTGGCTAGGAACTAGTAAAGAAGAAATAATCCGTCCATATATCTTTGACTCTATGAACCCAAGAGCTGATTGTTTTACTACTGTAGATTTAAGCAATATGCCCACTCGACCTTATCGTGAGGCCCATGGCATTGTATGGAAAGTAGTTGTTGATGGCTATGATGCTCAGGATGAGTTTGACTTGTTGCCGCCATTAGGTGTTGGCCGTCATAAATTTGAAGTGTATTTTAATCGTGATGATATGGACACGACAGTTACACCATTTGTTTCTATGGGCGTCCGTCCACCATATACTCAAATCGGTATTGCAGAGGATGGCTTCTGGAGTGTCAAGGATAGTGTTAGTGTCTATACCGCTTATCTAAATATCACAGGCAGATTACAAGCAGATGGATTAAATCGTATATATGTTGCTGACGCAAAGGATAGCGAGCATTTCGAGATTCCAATTGAAAATAAGCGTTTCAATGTTCTTGTTCAGGCTGCTGGCTCAATGGCAACAGGCTTTGCTGCCGAGGCTGGTATGGGTAATGTAAAACTCACTTGGAACAACGAGAATAACGACTTTGAGGATGCTATGGGATTTAATGTTTACCGTTATAACTATATTCAAGTAGACTCTCTTGACCGTTGGGGTAATCCAACAGGTGTAATGATTACAGTTCCTGATACAGTTCGTCTTAATGAGATGATTCTCGACCTTGAAACTACTTCGTTCACCGACTACGAGGTAACTCCAGGTGAGACTTATTACTATTACTATAAGGTGCTGAGTACCGACCTTAAGGAGTATGACATCAGCAATGTCGTTGCTGCCACACCGTTGACTTCCACCCTTGGCGATGCCAACGCCAGTGGCGAGGTTGATGTGGCAGATGTTATCACCACAGTGAACTATGCCGCTGGCATGGAGCCGAGGCCGTTTATTTTTGAGGCAGCCGATGTGAATGTCGACACCGAGATTGATATCCTTGATGTGATAGGCATTATCCGTATTATCACCAACCCGAATGCTGCCGCTACCGCCTCTATCGAGAGCGTGGCAGAATATTGGGTGAAGGATGGTGTGGTATGGCTTGAGACTCCTGTTGACCTTGCTGGTGTTCAGGTAAGTCTGGATGCTCCTCGCAATAGCAGCATCACTCCAACCGAGGACCTCGAAGGCTTCGAGAAGGTGAGCACTTGGCTTGCCGACAACGACTACTTGTTCCTCGCCTATAACATGGCAGGCCGCACCATCAGCGCTGGCCGTCATCCCATCCTGAACATTGGCGCCAACGAGATTGCCGACATCCGCCTGAGTGACACCTACGGCCACAACGTGATGGCTACGCCAAGCATCGTCACGGCTGTGGAGACTATCAACGCCGACGGCAAGCGCGCCGTGCCACAGGGTATCTACGACATGATGGGCCGCAAAATCTCAAGCAAGGCAAGCGACCTCAACCGCCTGCCTCACGGCATCTACATTGTCAACGGCGTGAAAGTAGTAAAATAAGTGAGAGGGGAGAGTGAGAGGGGAGAGAACCTCGCTTCTCTCACTTTCCCACCTCATTCACAATTGCGTTAGATACAAATTAATCTCACAAAGTTGCGAGCAAAGCTCGTCGAAAAGCCTGCTTACGCAGGAAAAAAATAAATATTCCGCGCATGCGCGACCAATGGCGCAAGTCGAATGCAGAACATCAAGCTTGCTTGATTTATGCTGAGACGAAGCCCATTGATGCTGAAAGACTTTGTGACACCAGTAGGTGCAGCTTTGTGAGAGGAAAACAACGCTACTTTAACCAATGTATAATGCACAATTGCGATAGATGCTCTTTTTGCCATGTGCTGCGCACATGAAAATTAGAGAGTCTGCGACTCTAAAATTTAATTAATAATTAGTGCGAAGCACCATTATAATTTTAGCGAAGCTTTAATTTCCACTCCGCCAGGAGTGGAAAAATAAAATGATTACATGATTATTTCGAAAAGCTGCACCTCTCGGTGTCGAAAAGCCTCGCAAGCTCGGAATAATATAAAAATCCTGCGTAAGCAGGCTTTATGACCACGAAGTGGCAACTTTTTGAGATTACTATATCATCTAACGAAATTGTCAGTATGTCTGTTTGTCTAAAGAACAGTATCTTAACGAAAATTTGATAACTGAATATGAGATATAGACTATTATTTATAATATGTGCGATGATGGCCGTTTGGGCTAGGGCGGGGAATGTGGTGTCGCTTCCCACTGCCTCGGGTGCGCCTGGCGAGGAAGTGACGCTCACCGTCGCCCTTGCGAATGATGACGCTGTGAGCGCAATGCAGCTGCAGATTCCCGTCCCCGATGCTTTCACTGTGGAGGAAAACAGCGAGGTGCTGACCTCGCGTGCCACCGGCCACAGCGCCAAGGTGGGAATCCGCGACGGCGTGCTCAACATCATGGTGTGGAGCAATGGCATGGCGACCATAGCACCAGGCAGCGGCGAAGTGCTCTCGTTCAGGGTGCTGCTCGGTAACGAGCCGCAGACCATCGCCCTCGATGCCACCAAGGTCACTATCACCGATGCCAGCGGCAACGCTCTCGATGCCTCTGCCACCAGTGGCTCACTCACCATCGCTGCCGCCAAGGCGCAGCTCGCCACGCGCGACATCGACTTTGGCCATATTCCCATCCGTGATGTCTACCACCAGAGTCTGCAGGTGACCAATGTGGGCAATATCCCGCTTATCATCAGTGGCATTGAGCCAAGTGTGGCGGAGCTCTCGAGCGAGACGCCATACCCCTATGAGATTGCTCCTGGCAACACTGGCTATGTCGACATCACCTACAGCCCCGTTGAACGTGGCGCGATAGAGGAGACAGTGCGACTGCTCAGCAACAATATCGCTGGTACCAACACCATCCGCGTTGTTGCTGACCCCTTTGCCGTCAATGAGCTCCATGTGGAGAACGCCAGCGGCATCGCCGACAGCATTGTGACCATCCCCTTGCGAGTGAACAATATGGATGCCATCACTGGCTTCCAGTTTGAGTTTGACTTGCCCGAACAGCTGCAATATGTTGACGGCTCGTTTGCCCTGAGCGACCGCAAAGGCGACCACCAACTTGTGGTGACTCACAACAACGGCAAGCTCCGTGCCATCGCCTATTCACTTGGCAACAGCACCTTCAGCGGCAATGACGGCGTAATTGCCTCGTTCGACGTGAAGCTCAATGGCCGCTATGGCTGCAACTTGGGCGCTTCAAAGGCCGTGCTAACTGCCATCTATAAAGGTCAGGACATGGATGTGCTCAGCGACAAGTATGAGGGCTATATCGACATTCAGAGCCCGCAGTTGAACGCTCAAGACCAGCTTGACCTTGGTGCCACACCTATTACAGAGGTCGCCCAAGGCGAGGTTAATGTCTATAACTACGGCAATGCGCCTTTGAGCATCGACCGTGTGGTGTTTAATGCCGATGGCTTCACTGTAGCAGAGTCGTTCCCATTGGTTATTGAACCTTGGCAGAGCGTAACGCTCCATGTGTCGTTCAACGGCCAGGAGCAGGCACCTTTCGAGGCAATGATGCAGCTCTACAGCAACGATCCAGACCACCGACTGCACAACATCAAGGTGACGGGTTCACGCTTTGCGCCTAACTACCTCACTTTCACTGCCGATGAGGTGCTGAACGGAAGCGACCTGCTGCTCCATGTAGACCTGAGCAACTACGATCCCGTCGATGGCTTGCAGTTCGATGTCACCTATCCCGCCGCTTGGTTCACTCCCAGCGATGAATACGCGATGGGCGACCGTGCCACTGGCTTCTCGATGTCGCACCGCAGCATTGGCGACGGCGTGATTCGCTGCTTTGTCTATTCGCTTGCTGGCGGTGAGATGGCACCAGGCGAGGGCCGAGTGGTGACGATGCATTTCACCACCGCAGATGGCACCCCCGAGGGTGAGTACTCGCTCTCGTTTGCCAACATGAAGGCCGGAACACCTGGACTCACCGACAAGTATGCCGGTGGCAACGAGCAATGCACGTTCAGCGTGAGCACGCGCATCATCGGTGACGTTAACTGCGACGGATATGTCTCGAGCGCCGACATCACCGCCCTCTACGGCTACCTTCTCAGTGGCGACCTCACTTTCATCGCCACCAGCGATGTCAACAACGACGGTAACGTAAATAGCGCCGACATCACCGAGGTTTACAACATCCTCCTGGGAGTTTAACAAACAATTAATAGTCACGTTTTCAGGCACTGCTCGGCTTATGTTGAGCGGTGCTTGATTATTATTATCCTAAAAAAGGGTTAGTTTTCTTGATGGTGATTAAATATGAATAAAATTAGGGCTCAGAATGTGATTTTCTGAGCCTTAATTATAGAGGGTTTTAATTGTGTGTGTTTACTTGCCACAGCAGCAGCAAGTGGTCTTGGGGTTGAGGAACTTGGCTATGTCTTGCTCAATGAGCTTGATGTCGTGGGTGGGCTCGTAGCGTGCAATTACTTTGCCTTCCTGGTCGACGAGGAACTTGGTGAAGTTCCACTTGATGTCGGGCTTCTTGTCGAAGTCAGGATCCATCTTGCGCATCATCTCGTCGAGTTTGCCACCGATGGGATGGTTGAGGTCGAAGCCTTCAAAGCCTTTCTCCTTCTTGAGGAAGGTGAACAATGGGTCCTCGCCTGGGCCGTTCACCTCTTGAGCTGAGGCCGGCACATCACATCACAGGAACATTGCGCCCACAACATAACTGGGTGCAGTGTTCTTGTGTTTTAATATTGTCTCTATTATTAATAATGCATTAGATTTGCTTCGCCACTATAGTAAAGCGTTCTTTGACATTCTGCCCCCTAGTAGTCCCTAATCACTCCTTGTAGTTCTTAGCAACTCCTATCCACTCCTATTCCTAGAATAGGGTGACTGATTCCATTGATTCCACTGATTCCAGTGATTCCAGTGATTCCACTGATTCCACTGATTCCGGTGATTCCACTGATTCCACTGATTCCACTGATTCCAGTGATTCCATACTTTTTTCCAGGCATAAGTTGGTGTTTCTCGAAATGTTTATTAAATTTGCGTTTTGTTGACTTACCCATTAAAAACGCTTTTTTTATGAAAACTTTGAGATCAACATTTGTATCTATTGCCCTGATGGCTTTGGGCTGTTTCTCGGCTTGGGCCAGTCCCATCGACTGGTCGCATGCTGAGCAAGTTGCCAACCGATTTGCCTCGAGTGCGGTGGGCCAGTCTAGTGTGAAATGGCAGCGTGTGACTCGCAATGATGTCATTGCAAGTGCTGGGAATGCACCGCTTTATGTGTTGAACCGTGCCGATGGGCACGGATGGGTGATTGTTGCTGGCGATGACGCCTGTGTGCCCATTTTAGGTTACTCTTCCCAGGGGTCATTCAGCTATGACAACATGCCCGATAACTTGCAACATTGGCTTGTGCTGAATGAGCGATATGTCGAGGCGTGTGCCAAGCGTCACACTGTGGCCGCTACTCAGCCGTCGCAAGGTGTGCCGGTAGTGGCCCCGTTGCTTGGCAACATCCTGTGGGGGCAGGGTAGTCCTTACAATAACATGTGTCCCACTCAAAGTGATGGTACCCACTACTATGTGGGATGCGTGGCAACTGCCGCCACACAGATCATGCGCTATCACAGCTATCCCGAGCATGGCAGTGGCACGAAGACCATCACAGTCAACGGACAGAGCGTGACAGCCGACTTTGGCAACACCACCTACGACTGGGACAACATGCTGCCAACCTACGACGACGTGGACTACACCACCGCTCAGGGCAACGCAGTCGCTACACTCGCCGCCCACTTTGGCGTGGCGGTGAACATGGAATACCAGCCCGCTGGCAGTGGAGCACACTCGATGGATGTGCCACACGCACTGCGCGAGTACTTCAGTTATGATCAGGCGACAACCATGCGCAAGCGCGACTATTACAGCAGCACCGAGTGGTTGCAGCTCATCAAGAGCGAGCTCGATGCCGGTCGCCCAGTTTATTATGCAGCCTCGAGCGACGTGGGCAGCAGTGGCCATGCCTTTGTGTGCGACGGATATGACAGCGAAGGCTTCGTTCACATCAACTGGGGATGGTACGGAACCAGCAACGGCTATTTCCTCGTGAGCCATCTCGACCCCGATGACCTGGGCATTGGTGGCGGTACAGGTGGCTACAATGTTGATCAAGAGATTATAACTGGCATTCAGCCTCCCACAAGCGGCACTACCTATGAACGTCCGCTCTACAACTCCCTGAGCATGCGGCTCATTACACAGAGCGCCAACGACTTCAACGTGATGATCACAGTCGAGAATTTCGATACCAAGCCCTTCACAGGCGACCTGGGTGTGGCGCTCGTGCGCGAGGGTGAGATTCTTAAGGTGCTTAAAACAGAGCAACGCAACATCGCAGGCTTTGAAAATGGGCACACAGGTCTTCTTGCCATGGCGTCGATCTATGACATCACCAAGCAGGTGGGCAACGACGTGCCCGACGGTGATGCCACCGTGTGGATGGTGTTCCGCGAGGACAGCCAGTCGCCATGGCAGCTCATGCGCTATTGCCGTGGTCGCGACAGCCGTAACAAGCCCTACGTGGGATTCTTCAAAACACAGGTGCAGGGCGGCCGCATACTCACTCTCGACGACAGCTGCTCAAACCCCGATGTCACTCTGCTCTCGCCGCTGCAGCCGCAGGGCGAGGTCTATGCGGGTGGCTCGGCACTCTTCAATCTGCACCTGCGCAACAACAGCCCCGACGTGCGCTTGCGCAACATCGTTGTGCGATTCACAAACACGGCCGACGAGAGCCAGTATTTCGACTATGAGAACGAAGTGAATGTCTATGACGCCGTCGAGGAGAACATCTCGTTGGTAGTGGACCTTGACGAGGCGATGCCTCAGGGCGAGTACCACCTCACTGCCTTCGAAAAAGGCTTTGAAGACTATCCTTTTGAGCAATCGCAGGGCGACGGCATCGTCAATGTGCTGCCAGCAGCCACTACACCGGTCATGCGTCTCACAACTGCTGTACAGTGGCGTCGTGCCGACTTGCAAGATTTCATCAACCAGGGCGACAACATTTATTTCGCCCTCAATGCACGCAACTATGGCAGCGCAGGCAACGTGGGCGTAATTCTTAACCTGGTAGATGTCAACGACCCAACTAAGAGCTACATCTACCAGCAAAGCAATGGCACAGTGGAGCGCGGAGAGGCCAGGAATTTCACCTTCTATCGCAAACTGCCAGTTGATCCTGGCACCTATCAGGTTGTAATCAGCTATGTGACCGACGACGGAACCATCACCCTGGACCCCAACAACGACCTGTATCCAGTCATTATAAATGTTGGCGAGGCCAACAACATCTTCCTCAATGCCGTCTCCATCGACCTGCCCGACTATGTGGTCAAGGGCGAGAAACTCGTGGGAACCTTGACGCTGAGCGCGCCATCGGCCCACAGCGGATATGTCTATGTGCGCATGCGCCAGTACACCCTCACCAACGGCGGCATTCTCTATATGGGCAACCAGACGATTGCCGCAGGTGAAGAGAAGGCAATCAACATATCCAGTCGCATCGACTTCGAGCCTGGGCGTTACTTGATAATGGTCGAAGCAAAACATGGCTCCACCGAGGGCACCGTGGGCAACTACGTCAACTGCTACAAGCTCATCGACGTGGTCACCGAGCCGCCTGTAGTGGCAGTGCCTGGAGACGTTGACGGCGACGGGGTTGTCACAAGCACCGACATCACTTTGCTATACAACATCATTCTCAACGATGACTATACGGGAGTTGTCAATGCCGACCAAAACGGTGATGGCAGCATCACCGCAGGCGATGTGACGGTCATTTACAACATCCTGTTGGGAAGCTGACGCCAAGAGCAACAAGAAGCAAGAAACGCGGAGCGGGGCACCTAACAATTGTCCCGCTCCTTGAAACAAGTGGCTGAGAGCGAAAAATAATAGAACTGAAAAACTTTTTTTCAAAAAAACGTGGAAAAGTTTTGGTGTTTCGGAAAAAAGTAGTAATTTTGCCCCGCAATTGCAAAAAAAAATGTCCTGTGGTGTAACGGTAGCACACCGGATTCTGGTTCCGTTTGCGTGGGTTCGAATCCTACCAGGACAACCAACGAGAGTGGCCACAAGCGGTCACTTTCTTTTTGAAAAGAACGCGCTTCGCGTAGTTTAGTGTTTAGAGTTTAGTGTTGTTTAGAGTCTCTCTAAACTCTCAGCTCTCCCCTCTAAACTTCGGCGCAGCCGACAAGACAAATTTTTTATTAACCGCGGTAGCCTTCAGCGCAGGGCATGCCGCACAAAACAAAACTTATTAAACATGGCAACAAAAATCAGACTGCAACGTCATGGTCGCAAAGACTATCCGTTCTATCCCATTGTCATCGCCGATAGCAGGGCACCACGAGATGGTAGATTTATTGAAAGGATTGGTTCGTATAACCCAAACACTAATCCTGCTACAATAAGTTTGAATTTCGAAAGAGCTCTTTATTGGATCAACGTTGGCGCAATCCCAACCGACACCGTTCGCAACATCCTCTCGCGCGAGGGCGTGATGCTCATGAAGCACCTCCAGGGCGGCGTGAAGAAGGGCGCTTTCAGCCAGGAAGAGGCTCAAAAACGTTTCGACGCTTGGAAGGCCGAGAAGGACGCTAAGCTCGAGGCTGTAAGAAACAAGGAACGTGAAACTAAGAAGGCCGCTACCAAGCAACGTCTTGAGGACGAGGCCAAGAAAAACGAGGCAAAGGCTGAGGCTGTAGCTCAGAAGCGCGCCGAGATCGCTGCCGCTAAGGCAGAGGCCGAAGCTCAAGCAGCTGCCGAGGCACAAGCCGCCGAGGACGCAGCAAAGGCTGCCGACGAGGCTCCCGCTGCCGAGGCACCCGCCGAGGAAGCTCCCGCCGCTGAGTAAGCAGCTCATGGCATTCGCCCATTAGTGGCACTTCTTTTTGATTAACTTATAAGGCTGAGCCCTGACGGTAAACACACCGCCAGGGCTTGCTGTCTTTGTGCGGTGAGAAAAAGAGGTGAGAGTGGCGAGAGACAAGATAGGATTGTCCGGCCCCTGTCCCTCCTCATCTGGCAAACTGCGACTCTATACAACAAGCCACTAAAATCCAAATAAACTTAAAAGGACCAAAATGAACAGGTAAAGAAATTAAATGGTATTAAAATCGCCTGAAACCATGAGAAAAAAACACTTATAATCTATTGTTACAAAAAATCATTATACTTATTTTTGCATATGGAGTTATTTTATTTGTGATATTTATACTCTAATTTTTAAAAACAAAGAAAACAGTTATGGAAAAGATTAT
>CAMVKS010000001.1 GCA_947167995.1 uncultured Prevotellaceae bacterium | reverse complement strand
CGTCGCCAATGTACTCGATGGGGTTGTGCAGAGTCATGAACTCTACGCCCTCTTCTTTGGCATGGCCAACTTCCTCACGACGGGCAGGCATCTCCTCCTCGCTGCGGCGATAGACGAGAATCACGCGCTTGGCTCCCATGCGCAATGCTGTTCGGGTTGAGTCCATCGCTGTGTTACCACCACCGATTACGGCGATAGTCTCGCCTTGCATCACTGGAGTGTCGCCACCACGGCCGGCACTCATCAGGTTGATGCGAGTGAGGTACTCGTTGCTCGACATAACGCCAATCAGGTTCTCACCTGGAATATCCATAAAGCGGGGGAAGCCGGCGCCAGAACCAACGAAGACGCCCTTGAAGCCCTGCTCGTGCAGGTCGTCGTAGGTGATAGTCTTGCCCACGAGCACGTCTTTCTCAAACTTCACGCCCATCATGCGCAGGCCCTCAATCTCGTAGTCCACGATGCTGTTGGGCAAGCGGAACTCTGGAATACCATACTTGAGCACACCACCAATCTCGTGCAGTGCCTCAAACACTGTTACGTCGAAGCCTTGCTTTGCCATGTCGCCAGCAAACGACAATCCCGAAGGACCACTACCGATGACGGCAACTTTGATACCGTTAGAAGGCTTCATTGGAGGCACCTCTTGCTTGGTGTTGTTGCGCTGCCAGTCGGCGGCAAAACGCTCCAGGTAACCAATGGCCACTGCGGGCTGCTTCATCTTCAAGCGGATGCACTTGCTCTCACACTGCTTCTCCTGAGGACACACGCGACCGCACACTGCTGGCAGCGAACTGGTCTCCTTGAGGGTTGCGGCAGCTTGAGCAAACTCGCCGCGCTCGATGTTCTTGATGAATTTGGGGATGTTGATGCCCACTGGGCAGCCAGTGACGCACTGGGGATTGGGGCAGTCGAGACAGCGAGTTGCCTCAAGCACTGCCTGCTCGGCATTGATGCCCTGGTTAACCTCTTCGTTGCAAGTGATGCGATAGGCAGGATCGAGCTGAGGCATCTCAACGCGGGCTATATTGTTTCTCTCTTTTGCGGTCTTAGACTTGCGCAACTCCTCGCGCCAAGCCTCGTTGCGAGATTCGTTATAGTTTTCCATTTTTCTAATTATTTAGCGGGTTTACATTTTCAAGCGCATTAACAACTCGTCGAAGTCGATCTCATGAGCGTCAAACTCTGGACCCTCAACACACACGAAGCGGGTCTTTCCACCAACGCTCACGCGGCAAGCACCACACATTCCGGTACCGTCAACCATGATAGCGTTGAGCGATGCCTCGGTGGGAACTTCATACTTCTTGGTGAGCAGCGACACAAACTTCATCATGATAGCGGGACCGATGGTCACCACTTTGTCTACTTTCTCACGCTTGATAACCTCTTCAACACCGGCTGTAACAAGGCCCTTGTTGCCATAGCTGCCGTCGTCGGTCATAATAATCACATCGTCGCTCGAGGCACGAACCTCATCCTCAAGGATAATCAAGTCCTTGGTGCGACCTGCCAGCACGCTAACCACGCGGTTGCCAGCGGCCTTCATTGCCTTGATAATAGGAAGCAATGGAGCAACACCCACGCCACCACCACAGCACAGAACGGTACCGTATTTCTCGATACGAGTAGCCTGTCCCAGAGGCCCAACCACGTCGGTCAGGCATTCACCTGGCTCAAGAGCACAGATTTTGCGGGTTGAATCGCCCACGGCTTGAATCACAAGTGTGATAGTACCTGCTGCAGGATCGCTGTCGGCGATTGTCAATGGAATTCTCTCTCCCTTCTCTCCACAGCGCACAATCACAAAGTGACCAGCACGGCGAGCTTTAGCAATAAGGGGAGCTTCTACAACGAGCTTTGTAACATTCTCGCTGAAACGTTCTTTACTTACAATCTTATTCATTGTTTATAGTTAATGTGAATTAGTTATTCGTCTTCTTCAACGAGAGCAAAATGCCACTCCCATTTTGAACGTGCAAAGGTAAGTAGAATTTCTGAAATAAAGCCCTAATAACTAATAAACTTTTCAACAAGAGCACTATTAACCCAAATTCTAATGACAGATTCGGGTTAGAAAAAGCCACTTTGAGATTTCCAAATGGCATTAGTTATAGTTATGCGATAGTTTAGTTACCAAGCAATATGGTATAGACTGCGGTGATATCGGCTGAGGTGATGATGCCGTCACCAGTTTGATCGCCATTGACGACATTACTATAGTTGTTGTTGAGCAACACATCGTAGAGCGCAGTAACGTCGGCGGCAGTGACGTTTCCGTCACCGTTCACGTCGCCTTGTATAATCTCATCGGGATTGATAGCACAAGTTGTGTTTTCCAGAAGATGCTTCGTCCCATCTTCCTCCACACAAATCACATTTTTGATTCTTATGAGATAAAATCCCTTGAATATTTCATTGGCGGTGACGTTGAATTTAGCAATTGCTCCACTGTTTCCGCTGAACGTACTACTTGTCATTGATGTGACAAATACCCTTATAGCACCATTTGGTAATCTATTGGTCGAGATGCTATGGTCTCCTTTGCGCGAGGTAAGGTTGATCACCACGTCACCATCGTCATATTCAGGAATCAATTCCGACGGCAAATATAAATCAAACTGGAAAGCCGAATACACAGTGTCATTGTCTAGCATTATGCTCAACTGCTTTGTCTCGTTGGCCACCATATTAAAATCTGGGATATAAAGCCGATCATTAGCATTTGCTATCAATGCTAGAACTCCCACAATTGATGTTATAATTATCTTTTTCATATTCCAATATTTTTTAATTTCCACCTCCTATTGATTTCTCAGTTGTTCCTATAGCCACGTTCGTGATTCCCACAAGGTCGGCAACATCAATGCTACCATCCATATTGTAGTCGGCAGCATCGCTATAGAACGGTGAAGGATTTCGATGCAGTATCTTGTTGTTAGTCACCACATAGTCGGCAACATCCACCTCTCCGTCACCATTAGCATCACCACGGTAATACCTTTCTTGAATAACTATTCTGCAATCGGGCAATTCCAATCGATTAGCATCGGGTGTTGCGGCAATCACATTCTTCAGATTTATCACATAATCACCAGCATTGGAAAATGAGGTTTTTATATTAAAGTAGAACAGGTTTCCGCTATTGAGTTTCAACGGCTTTGACGACGGAGATGAAATAACCACCGTAATATAGTTGCTTGTGCTACTTGTAGACAACACATGGTCACTTCCTTTACGGTTAGCATCAAGCCACATATCCATCTGCCCATTGGTGTAGCACATTGACACGTTTGCCGGTAGATACAAATTAAATTGCAAAGCTGATAGTGTTGTCTCATTGATCAATTCTACTGGAACAGTAAGCAATTTCTCTGGTCTGATAATGGTTTGTGCTTCCGATTGTAGGAAATTGGCGCCAACCGGCTCGTCGTCACCTCCGCCAGTTGTCCCCTCACTGATATTTTCAAAGTTACTCCACACAGGGGCAATGCTATAGGCCTCCATTGAGTTTACCGGCACACACAAGAGACATATCGAGTAATTAACGCCCTCAAATACAGTATTATTGATTGCAACAGGTGTAGTCTTTAGACATGTTACCTTAGTCAAGTTATTATTGCTGGCAAACGCATACTGGCCTATGCTTGACACCGAACTGCCTATTGTAAGATACCTCAGTTCTGAGCAATTGTAAATGGCATAATCATCTATTGAGGTCACAGAATTAGGCAAGACAATGTTTGAAATGGCTGTTGACGCGAAGGCATAGGTGCCGATAGAATTAACGCCATTTGCTATTGTCACTCCTGACAATGAGCTGCACCCCCAGAAGGCATAAGTTCCAATAGTCCTTACACTGTTAGGAATCTGTGCCGAGGTCAACTTTGGACTCTGGTAAAATGCAAAATCATCAATAGAAGTCACATTGTAGGTGACATTGTTATAGGTCACCTTGTCGGGAATAGATGCCACAGTCAACGACGGGTAATTATTTTGGAAATCGACAGCAGTAACCGCGACGGTATTTGAGGTCAACTTCTTGTAGGCCAGATTTTCTACCATAAAGTCGTAGGCTTCGACATCAGCGTAAAACACTGTCAATGCCAATAGCAGCAGAATCGTTTTAATTGTTTTCATATTTAATATTTTTGTTTATTATTCTAATCCTAATGATATCCTTACAATCTTTACAAGGTCAATGACATTTATTTCACCGTCACCATCAACATCGGCAGCATCACTATAAAACGTAGAGTTTTGAGGCTTGCCCAAAATATCGTTGCATGTCATCACATAGTCGGCGACATCAACATTATAGTCGCTATTGGCATCACCTTTAATAAAACGGACAACCACGTTGGCATCAATGTTATCAAGTTTTATTCTTTGTCCACTGGTAGTAGAAAGCACCACATTTGACAGCATCATGCTTTGAGTGCAAACAGAGCTTGTATTTACTGCCACATTGAACTTGAATATTGGTCCTGAGTTTCCGCCTATTGAGGCAGCCGAAGGCGATGATATCACAATGCGATATTTAACATTTGACAGCTGTGTGGTCATAATGTGGTCACTTGATTTGCGCTCTAGCGAAATGTCGTAGTTCTCGCCATTCACCTGCATTGTTACAACCGATGGAATAGTTAGGTCACACTGAATGGCACTGATTGCATCACTATTGCTTAATAGCACGGGTACTTCATTAATTATTGTACCTTGTCCTCTCAAGCAACTTATGTCATTTAATGTCATCACATTGCTGCCGGTAGCGGCACTCGATGGCTCAATGCCTTTTGATTTGAGCACGATACACACTAGGTCGGCGGCATCAATAGTGCCGTCCTGGTTGCAGTCGGCAGCATCAGCAAAGAAATCACCAGTAAATGACAATTTTGAGAGAAAACGCCTCGTGACGTCATAGTCGGCAACATTAACCGCTCCGTCATTGTTAGCATCACCCCTCAAGCAGTTGAGTGTTAATGTTGCATTAACATCATCGGGAGTTATTCTATCTCCTGACACAGTCGATAGTATTATGTTTGACAAACTCAGGCTATAATTGCCAGCAGTAGCCAAAGTGTTTACGTCTATTCTGAAATAGAAAACATTGCCCGAGTTTCCTTTGAATGCCTTGCCTGTTGGTGATGAGATTACGACACGGAAACTGCCGCCTGACGCCGTTGCCGACAAATTGTGGTTGTTGGCTTTGCGGGTCTCGTCAAGCCAGATGTCGTAAACACCACTGTTATCTACCATCGATGCTATAGACGGCAAAGTAATGTCGCACTGTATCGCTGTGATTTCGTCAGAGTTGGTCATTGCCACAGGCACAACAATTTGTGTTTCACCACTGCGCATGCAGGTAACATCATTCATCGACAACGTGTTGTCGGCCTTGGCTTGCAAGCCCATTGCACAAGCAACGAACAAAAATATGTAAATTGTTAATTTCTGTCTTATATTCATATAATATTATTTTACATAAACTTTCTCATTGCCAATAAGGTAGTAGCCCGTAGGCAAACCTTTGACGGCTTCGCTGCGCTTGACGTTGCGCTTGACGAGTTGGCCGTTAAGATTATACACGTCAACAAGGGTGTTGCCGTCATCAGTGATGACAGTGCCGATGCCTGACGGTGTGCCTGTGGCATTGATGCTGATGCCTTCAATCTCATGGCGCAAGGCATCGGGGGTGGCGGCGATTATGTCGTCGATTGTGATAGTGCCGTTGCCGCTCCACTGGCTGTCGGCGCTCAGGACGAGTGTGAGCAATGCTCCATCGCCGGCGGCTATAGCTCCGTCATCCATCGTGCTTGCCACAAGGCGGGTTGAGCCGTCTTCGCTCTCGCCTGTCATCAGCTGCAGTGAGCCTGCACGGTCGCTCAGATGGGCTTCGGTGATTGTCAGTCCAGCCGGAAGCGTCACATCCATCTGCATCGCCTTATAGGCAATTGCGTTGCTTAGGTTGATGGTCAATATAGCAGTCTTGCCATCAGCGATTTCTATGTCGTGCGAATAAACTTTTGATGCCGATGCCTTTACGTCGGTGTGTTGTGAATTATTCATGCGCCCGCGCATGTGAACGCCATCCAATCCCAGAGCGATGCGGGTGATACCCACAAGGTCCGACACGTCAAGGTAGGAGTCGTTATTGACATTGGCGGCATCCTCGAAGAATGTGGTAACAGGCCGTAGGGCAATTTTGTTACAGGTCACAACATAGTCGGCAGCATCCACACTGCCGTCACCATTGGCGTCACCAACCAGGTAGGTCATATACACTGGGATTGTGTATTCTGGCTTGAAAAGTCCAACACCATCAGTAGTGCTTAGTAAAATGTCTGCCATACTAATTTCACCCACTTTGCCTGCTGTTGTAGAATTGGTGTGAAGATTGATATTGAACAATGTGCCATCATTGCCCTTGAAGGTCTTGAGAGTGGGCGAGGCTATCAATATCTTGTTGTTGTAGTAGCTCAGTGTGTGGTCTCCACCATTGCGAGAATTGGACAAGACAACATCATTTATGCTGATTGAAGAAGACACACCACACTGCATTGCAGTAATTGGACGTGAGTTCTGCATCCTTATCGGTACGCTGAAATCGGCATCAATGCCACGACAAATCTTAATGGTATCACCATAAACTGAAAGACCGCTTCCACTATCGAATGATATATTATTGAAGTTCTTCCAATAGGGTGCGGCATGATATTTATACGAACTAATATCAGGAATTGTCAAATGGCTGTTATAACTGGTGAATGTCTCATTAAAAATGGTCGGAGGTTCAAATGCATCGCATGTTATGCTGTCAAGGGCAGAACAATAAGCGAAAGCATAGTTTTTGATTGATGTAACCGAGTTGCCGATGGTCACGCTTGTTAAGCCATAGCAACTCTCGAAGGCAGACGCACCAATGTTTGTCACTGAACTTGGAATCAATATATTTTTGAGAGCACTATAATCCTTGAATGCTCCAGCAGCAATCCCTTTTGTTCCATCATTAATTGTTATGCTTGTGTTAACAGGCATATCGCCTTTGTATTTATAGGCAACCAGTCCTACATAATTCATGCCATCGGGTAGACGTTGATCCCAAGGAGTGTTATAGAACGCTTGGTAACCAATCTCCTCTAGGGAGTCGCCAATGGTAACCGAAATCAACGCAGTGCAACCAGAGAAGGCCCCATAGTCAATTGATGTCACCGAGTTGGGGATAGTCACAGATCTCAAATGAGTGCAGCCCGCGAAGGCCGAAGAACATATTGATATCACTGAGTTGGGAATTGTCACCGAATACAAACTAGTACAGCCATCGAACATACATGTGCTTATTGAAGTCAGCGAGTTGGATATGGTCACAGATTTCAAGCCAGTGCATCGCCAGAATGTATAATCTCCAATTGATGTCACAGAGTTGGGTATAGTCACAGAAATCAATTGAGTGCAATCCGCAAAGGAACAGTAGCCAATCGAAGTCACCGAGTTGGGAATGGTCACTCCTGTTATGTTGAAGTCAACGAAGACATAGTCACCAATCGAAGTAACAGAGTAGGTCTTGCCGTCATAAGTGACAGTAGCTGGAATAGTAATTAATCCTGCCGCAGATAAACCTGGTTGACAATAAGTCAAGGTCACACTATTACTACTATTCAAGTTATAGCCCAAGCCATTGACCTCAAAGTCGTAGGCGCTTATGACTTGGGAGCTTATCACTACAAGCAACAGTAACAATATGTTTTTTAGAAGTTTCATATATTTAGCTTTTAAGAAGTTTAAAATCCCATATATTTAGTTGCCATAAATTATCTGTTATTGATAAACTGTCATTACTTTCAAAATAGAAGATTGTTCGAAAATTTTTAGTGGAGCTATTATCTTACATCCTCTCAAAATATCATCAAGCGAAGGCGTTTCTTGACTGTTTAAGAGTTCGTTACAAATAAACTGCCTAAATTTTTAAATAAGGATAAGCCAAATCGCCTTCTTTTATGTCTTCAAGTTAATGCCTTGACTCTTCAAGGACTTGATGTCGCAAAGTTAACACATTAATTAATATTGCGCAAGAATTGAGTGTTTTTTCGATAGCAGTGCTTGATTTTTTTTCAGTAATGTCCGATAAACAAGGGAGTCGCCGCAGGCGACAAGTTTGTAGTGTTGTCAACACCCCACTTTGATGCTTTTTCGCTCGCTATCGTTCGCTTCACAAGCATCAAAGTGGGGAATCCATAAGGTCAACCTTCGGCTGTATCACTTGCCTAAAAGCCAAGCTCTACCAATAACTATTAATAGATATTAAATTCTATCTCAACAAGATATATACTGATACGTGGATTATTACCGGACACTAATAGTTTTTAATGCAAAAAGCTTAATAGTTGATGGTCTGAAATCGGATGTCTGATGCTATCGATTTGTGCGCTGCACGTCTTTTACCCCCTTCAAGTTCTTGATTTTCTTGATGAGAGCATCAAGCATGTCGAGGCTGTTGATGCCAATTACAAGATAACCCTCAAAGATGCCACCGTTGCTGTTGATTGACACGCTGCGGAGCATGGTGTCGCCTTCCTTGTTGATGAGTGAAGTGATATTGGACACGATGCCAATGTCGTCGTTGCCCACCACCTTGAGCGTTGCGGCAAACTTCTTTCCCACCTTTCCGCTCCACTGCGAACGGATGATGCGGTAAGGATACTTCGAGAGCAAGTGCTTGATGTTGCCACAATCGCGTCGATGCACCTTGATGGCTCCGTCGCTGGCGATGAACCCAACGATGGGGTCGCCATAGATGGGATTGCAGCATCGCGAGAGCCTGTAGTTGATGCCCTTGACATTGTTGCCAATGACGAGGATGTCGTCGCTGGCGTGGTCGTCGGCATCCACCTTGCGCTGGAGCACAAATTTGTCGGCAGCCTCATGCGGCTTGCTGGTGTCTTGTTGCCTGGCTTGATAATCAAGATATTCCTCAAGGATGGACAGGATGTCGAGTTTCTCGTCTTGGATGTCGACAAAGAAATCGGTTGTAGTCTTGTAGCCCTTTTTGCTGATGAAACGACTCATCAGCGCCTCGTCAATCTCGATCTTGCGGTTCTTGAAGCGCCGCTGCAGCAGCTCGCGGCCCATGTTGGCTTTCTTGGTCTGCTCTTCATTCAGAGCCAACCGAATCTTGTTCCTTGCCCTACTTGTCTTGACAATATTCAGCCAGTCGACACGTGGCACCTGATTTGATGAAGTGATTATCTCTACAGTGTCGCCACTGTGAAGTTTATAATTAATTTTCTTGTTCTTACCATCGACTTTGGCACCTATGCACTGGCATCCTACCCTCGAATGAATGCGAAATGCGAAATCGAGCACTGTGGCACCCTTTGGAAACTGAAACACGTCGCCACGAGGTGTGAATACAAAGACCTCGTCGTCATAGAGGTTGGCGTGCATATCACGGATAAGGTCCATGCGGTTTTTACTGCCCTCCTCAAGAACCTCTCGCACATTCTGCATCCACTGGTCTATTCCGCCGCCGTCGGTCTTTACACCCTTGTAGCGCCAGTGAGCCGCAAGTCCCCGCTCGGCTACCTCGTCCATACGCTCGGTGCGAATCTGCACCTCGACCCACTTGTCGTCACTGCCTTTGAAAGTGCCATGCAGCGACTCATAGCCGTTGCTCTTGGGCATCGTGATCCAGTCGCGCAGGCGGGTGGGATTGGCTTGATAAATGTCGCCCACAAGCGAATAGACCAGCCAGCAGTCGCGTTTCTCTCTTTCGAGAGGTGTGTCGATTATTATCCTGATGGCAAAGAGGTCGTACATGTCGCTGATGTCCACCTTCTTGGTGCGCATCTTGTTCCAGATTGAGTTGATTGACTTGGTGCGCCCCTTCACATGACACTTGATGTGCTCACGCTCGAGCACCTTCTTGATGGGAGCAGTGAACTCTTCGATATACTTGTCGCGCTCGGCCTTAGTCTCGTTAAGACGCTGCGCAATCTTGTTATATACATCGCGTTGCAGGTATTTGAGCGAGAGGTCCTCAAGCTCGGTTTTAATTTGGTAAAGTCCCAACTTGTGAGCGAGAGGAGCATAAAGGTAGCGCGATTCAAAAGAGGTGTCGCGAACAAATTTCTCATCCTCATGATTGTTGATGTAGCTCATGAGACCACGTCGGTCGGCAATCATGATCATCACCACACGAATGTCTTGAGCAAGAGTAACCAGCAGTTTGCGAAAATTATCATCCTCGACTGCCGCTTGCTTTTTATATATCTTAGAGATCTTGATAAGGCCACGCACAAGCCTTGCCACATCGTCGCCAAACATATCGATTATCTCCTTCTCTGAGACGTGCCCCAAGCGGCACAAGTGATAGACAAGGATTGCTATCGTCATATTGCGGTCGGGGGCTATGTTCTGGTGAAGCAGCTCGGCGGTACGCAAGGTTCTGATTACCGGATTGATGCCATACTTGTCGCGGTGGTAAATACCAGACTTCACACCGCTCGTTATTACCGACTGTAGATATCGCACATCGTCAATGGTCATCTCGCCACGCAAGTTGGTCCACAATCGGTTTATCGATTGGAACAACATTGCACGCTCATGCTCATTGAAAAACTCTGTTTCTGCCATTTTTTTAATCTTTTGCACAAAAAATCATTCAAAATTAATTTTTTCTTCGTAACTTTACAAATTAATTCCATATTATTAGCAAATAATCACAAAAACACATAAGAACATGTTAACCGCAAACGACCAACAACTACTTAAAACCAAGGGCATCAGTGCCGAGATGATTGAAGCGCAGACAAAGCGCTTTGAGGAAGGTTTTCCACTGCTGCGCATCCATTCGGTTGCAACAGTGGGAAAAGGAATAATGCGACTGAGCGATAGAGACATCAGTCATTATATCAAAGTGTGGAGAGAAGCTTTAGCTTCGGGGACCGAAATAGAGAAATTTGTGCCTGCATCGGGTGCTGCCAGCCGAATGTTCAAGAACATGTTTGCCTTCATGACATCGGGCAAGACGGCTCCGGAGACCGACTTCGAAAAGCAATATTTCGACAACATCAATCATTTCGCCTTCTTCCTGTCGCTCAACAAGGCATGCGAGAGGCTCTACAAGGCAAGTATTCCCCAACTCATCGAAGAGGGCAGATATATCGAGATTGTCAAAGCCATGCTCGAAAAAGAAGGCTTGAACTACGGATTCCTTCCCAAGGCATTGCTTCAGTTCCACAAAGTCACAGGAGGCGTTCACACCGCTCTTGAGGAGCACTTGGAAGAAGGCGCACAATATGCAGCGAGCAGCAAGCGTGAGGTAAACATCCATTTCACAGTATCACCTGAGCACCGCAAGGAGTTTGACAAATTGCTCAAATCAAAGGTCAAGACCATGGAACAAGTGTGGGGCGTGAAATACAATGTGACGATGAGCGAGCAGAAGCAGTCGACCGACACCATAGCTGTGAACCTCGACAACACACCCTATCGTGACGCTGAAGGGAACCTTTTCTTCCGTCCTGCCGGACATGGCGCGCTTATCGAGAACCTCAACGAGCGAGATGCCAGTGTGGTATTTGTCAAGAACATCGACAACGTGGTTCCACTGCGCTTGCGCAGCGTCACCGTTCGCTACAAGAAGGCTATCGGAGGATATCTGATTGATGTTCAACGCGCCATCGCCAAGCACCTTGCCACCCTTGACAAGGGAGCCAACGCCAATGAGTTGAAAAACATCCTGAAATTTGTAGAGAATCGCCTTTGCACCCACAACGAAGCAACTGCCACAATGAGCGAGGAGCAACTTGCCGAATATTTGCGCAGAAAGCTCAACCGCCCCATCAGGGTGTGTGGCATGGTGCCCAATGAGGGTGAGCCAGGTGGAGGACCTTACCTCGCTTACAACGCCGATGGCAGCTACTCACCACAAATTCTTGAGGCAGCACAAATCGACGCCAACGACCCTGCAGCTGTCGAACTGATGAAAAGCGGCACTCATTTCAATCCTGTCGACTTAGTATGCTATATCAGAGATTACAAGGGCAACAAGTTTGACCTCAAGCAGTTTGTTGACCACGAGACTGGACTCATCTCGATGAAGTCGACTGGTGGAGTGGACATCAAAGCCCTTGAGCTACCCGGATTGTGGAATGGCTCCATGAGCGACTGGAACACAGTATTTGTTGAAGTACCCATCGAGACTTTCAACCCAGTGAAGACCGTCAACGACCTGCTTAGACCTCAACACCAATAAAGTTCATGTTTTAAACCATTAAATTATTTTTTAATCTAAGAATAAAATTTTATTTAATACATTTCACAATGAAAAAAGCATTATTGATTTTTGTGGCAATATTCACCGTGTGGACCGTTGCCAGCGCACAAACCGAGAGTAAAGTAAAGGAGATTGATCAAAACAAGTTCATGGAACTTTTCGATACTCAGACAATGACTGCCCGAGCACCGATAGTTATCGATTTCAACGCTACCTGGTGTGGCCCTTGCCGAAAGTTGGCTCCAATACTTGAGGAGCTTGCCACCGAATATGAAGGACGTGTCAACTTCTACAGCATCGATGTTGATAAGAACCGTGAGCTTGCTTCTATGTTGCAGATTCAAAGCATACCTTATGTACTGTTCTTCGCTCCGGGTGCCGAGGAGCCCGAGGAGATGATTGGCTTAGTTTCCAAGGAAGAAGTAAGAGTTTATATCGAAAAAATATTGCCAACCAAATAAACCCACTTGAATCATGAAAAGGATTATTTTCGGCTTATTCATAGCCATAATGCTCTTGGCCACTACATGCACTATCGATGCCAAGAGGAGACCAGCACGAAAAAGAGCTCAGACCGAGAACACGGGAAGCAATGCGCTTGAGCGCAAAGTCATTGGCCGTCACATGCTAAGCCTGCAGTGGATTTCATGGAAATACTTTGGCTCAGTTACCATCAAGAAGGAAGCTGATGGAACGTTCTCCTGCAAGGGCGAACAACTGGCAGTGAACTGTAAAGATGCCGAGGATGGCTGCAAAACCAATGGTGACTATGTGAAACTTGATGGCACTATCGAAATTGTGGACGAGAATCACCTTGTCTTCACCGGAGACATCAGGACGAAAATCTACCACATCAACAACGGCCAAGAAGTATTGCGTCACGGCTCATTCAACTTTGAAGTTACTGGCAACCGCAAGTATTGGCGCATGCAGGAGATGACCAATCCTGCTGACGAGTGTGTCGACTACATTGACATCTACTTCAAGTGACAACGCCCTAACGAACCACAAGTGCCGCACTCAAAAAAAAGAGGCGGCACTTGTTTTTATGTATAGTCCTTAATTGTCTCCAGTAGAACCCCACCTTTTCTCTTGGCGTTCTTTGAGTTTCGCTTCGGCGGCAGTGTGTGGTTGTGGATGCCAAAAGTGGGTCCCCTTTAACTCTTTAGGCAGGAATTCCTGCTTGACGAAGTGTCCTGGGAAGTCATGGGCATATTTGTAGTCGGCACCATAGCCCAGTTCTTTCATGAGCTTTGTGGGAGCATTGCGCAGGTGCAGCGGCACCGGGAGATTGCCAGTCTGGTTCACGTTGGCGAGAGCTTCGTCGATTGCGAGATAAGCACTATTGCTCTTCTCGCTGGTGGCGAGGTATATGGCACACTCGCTCAGCGGGATGCGCCCCTCGGGCCACCCTATCTTGTTGATGATGTCGAAAGTGGAATTAGCAAGCAACAGCGCATTAGGATTGGCAAGGCCTATGTCCTCGGCAGCGAGGATACACAAGCGGCGTGCAATGAACTTGGGGTCTTCGCCACCAGCAATCAAGCGCGCGAGCCAATAGACGGCAGCATCGGGGTCACTACCGCGAATCGACTTGATAAATGCCGAAATTATGTCGTAGTGCATCTCGCCATTTTTGTCGAAAGCGAGCGGATTCTGTTGAAGGCGGTCGGTGACAATCTGGTCATTGATGACAAACGGCTCATGTGCATCGAGCGACTGGTAAATCAAGTCAAGGATGTTGAGCAACTTGCGGGCATCGCCACCACTGTAGCGCAGCATCGCCTCGGTCTCTTGAACCTTAACCTTGCGGTCTTTAAAGATTTTATCAGTTTTTATGGCACGGTCGAGAAGCTGCAACAGGTCTTCGCTCGTGAGTGGTTCAAGCACATAGACCTGAGCACGGGAGAGCAACGGACGAATCACCTCAAACGATGGATTCTCGGTAGTGGCGCCAATCAAGGTCACGGTACCATTCTCAACAGCTCCAAGCAGCGAATCTTGCTGCGACTTGTTGAAGCGGTGAATCTCATCGATAAAGAGAACTGGTCGTCCTTTAGTGAAGATGCTGCCTGCGTCGGCACGGCAACGGTCAAGCACCTCACGCACCTCTTTCACGCCACTCGTCACAGCACTCAGGGTATAGAACGGCACTTGAGTCTGCTCGGCAATGATACGTGCAAGAGTAGTTTTCCCCACTCCAGGAGGTCCCCATAAGATAAACGAAGAGATATTCCCGCTCTCAATCATTCGTCGTATCACAGCCCCTTCACCCACAAGGTGTTTTTGCCCTATATAGTCATCGAGCGACTTGGGCCTCATGCGCTCGGCCAGTGGTTCGTACATAATTAAGTAGTAAGTTGTAAGTAGTAAGCTTGCGCCTGCGGCGCATCGTGCATTAATTTAGAGTCACAAAGATAATACTTTTTGTTGACGTATATAATGCTTTATTCCACAAAAAAGTGTAAATTTGCACGCAAATTTTTCATCCGATAAATATCGACTATAATGAATATCGTCAAGCGAGCCTTGTTTGGAGGCATTTATGTTGCATTGATAGTAGCTGCATTATTGCTATGGGAGACCAGTAAGATATTGTTCTTAATCTTGTTTTCTTGCTTTGTTGTCTTCGGCATGCTTGAAGCTTCAAGACTGCTGAACCATGACGGCAAGCCATTGCCCAAGCTACTGCAGTCAATTGACTGTGCTGGCGGTGTGGCTTTGCTGCTCTCCTTCTTTGCTTATTACTGCACGGGGCTACCCCACGGCCTGTGCTTAGTGCCAGTGTCGCTGTATCTGCTCCTGCGTCTCACGCTACAGCTTTATCTTGCCGAGCGCAACGCCATTGCCGATGTGCGTCAGTCACTCGCATCGCTGCTCTATGTGGCTTTGCCGCTTGCTATGCTGTGCAGCCTTGCAAGCAAGTTCTCGCCTCAAGTGGTGTTGTGCCTGTTCATCTTCCTGTGGCTCTACGACACGGGAGCGTTCTTGGTGGGATGTGCCATAGGCAAGCATCGCCTCTTTGAGCGCATCAGTCCTAAGAAGTCGTGGGAAGGTGTTGGTGGCGGAGCTGCCGCAGTGATAGCTGCCGCCATTGTCATCGCATGCGTCGATGCTGTGTGCCAGCTGCTCAACCCACAAGACATGAGTCTCGACTCATGGATTGCCATGGGCTTGGTGGTGGTTGTTGCCGGCACACTTGGCGACCTGTTTGAGTCGCTGTTGAAACGCACTGCCGGTGTCAAAGACTCAGGCAACCTTATTCCTGGTCACGGCGGCATTCTCGACCGCATCGACAGTCTTCTTTTTGTCGTGCCGGCTGTATTGATACTACTCGAAGTAATAGCATCGATACAATAAAAACACCTTGTTTTCAGTTATAAACTAAGCAGTACCACATTAATTTGGCTCAATGAAATCACTGAAAGTTATTATCCTACTCGCATTGATGGCCATGCCACTTGTCCTTGCCACATGCAAAGGCAAGTCAGGGCAAGACGACAAGGATCGCACTGCATCGTTGCCAACGATAAAGGTGACACACGAGTTCCCCGACACGCTCATAGTGGGCACAATCTACAGCCCTGCCAGTTTCTTCACTCTCAAAGGCGACACTTTGGGTTATGACTATGAGCGCATCTGCCGTTTTGCACGCGAGAACAAGATGGAGGTAAAATTCCACGTTGCCAGCAGCATGAAAGAGCTGGTCAGCTTCTTAGAGAACAACAAGGTTCATGTGGCGGCCTACGAGATTCCTATCACTGCCGAGTATAAAGAGCATGTGATTCATTGCGGCGAGCAGAATGTCACCTATCAAGTACTTGTCCAACCTCTTTCAAAAGATTCTATCACCAATGTCATCCAGCTCATAGGCAAAGATGTGTATGTGATTCATGGCTCAAAATATGAAGCACGATTGAGAAACCTCGACAGTGAGATTGGTGGAGGCATCAAGATTCACGCTATCGACAACGATTCACTCATCAGCGAGCAGCTCATTGAGATGGTGGCAAATGGAAGACTGCCACTGACCATCGCCGACAGCGACATCGCACAAATCAACAAAACCTATAACGACAGCATCAACATCAGCCTCAAGGTGGGTTTCCCACAACGTGCCTCATGGGCTGTGGGAAAAGACTGGAAATGGCTTGCCGACACTATCAACACGTGGGCCAAGAACAACAATACGATAGCCAGTGCCCGTGAGATTAGGCAGCGCTACTTTGTGATGAACAAGCACCACCTCGACTCGATGAGGGCTCTGGGCGACTCGGTGGCTTCGATCATCGAAGCTTCCAAGAATCAAAGCGGACAGATAGATTATGCCAAGCTCTATAAACGAGGAGCAGGCGATATCTCGGGATATGACCGACTTTTCAAGAAATATGCTGCAACAGCAGGAGTTGAATGGACTTTCCTTGCCGCTGTGGCCTATGTGGAGTCGAACTTCAACCCATCGGCTGTTTCGTGGGCTGGCGCCAGAGGATTGATGCAGATTATGCCAAAAACCGCTGCAGGCTACGGATTCAGCGAAGAAGACCTTAGCGACCCCGAGAAGAGCGTGTATATTGCCAGCCTCATTCTGTCGAAATCCAACAAATTCCTTCAAAGCTATATTTCCAACCCTGCCGAGCGACTGAGGTTCTGCTTGGGTGCCTATAATGCCGGAATGGGACACGTGACCGATGCTATGAGACTCGCCCAAAAGTATGGCAAGAAGCCACAAGTGTGGTACTCCAATGTAGAAGAAGCCATTTTGTGGAAAATGAGGCCAGAATTCTACAACGACCCGGTGTGCAGCTATGGCTACTGCCGCGGCACTGAAACTATCAACTATGTGCGTCAGGTAGAGAATGCCTATAGAGTGTTCCGAAGGTACGACGCAAAGCAACATGGAAAGAAATAATCACACACAGTATAAAGCATTGTAAATAAAACACATCATTATGTCAACCCCACACATCAATGCCCCCGTGGGAGCATTCGCCAAGACCATACTAATGCCAGGCGACCCACTGCGAGCAAAATATATAGCCGAGAATTTCCTTGAGAAACCCGAGCTTGTGACATCGGTAAGAAACGTACTTGGCTTTACCGGCACCTACAAAGGTGAGCCCGTATCGGTGATGGCCAGTGGAATGGGAATGCCAAGTATAGGGATCTATAGCCATGAACTATATAAGTTCTATGGCGTGGAAAATATAATCCGCATTGGGTCGGCAGGTAGCTATAGCGAAAAGTTGAACGTGGGTGATGTTGTTCTTGCAAACTCGGCCTACAGTTCTTCTTCCTATGCTCAAGTTCACAATGGCGAGACAAGCCATGAGCTCTTTCCCAGCAAGCACATTAACCAAGTAATAATTGAAAAAGCCAAGGCTTTAGCAATTGCATGTACTCCTTGCAAAGTGCATTCAAGCGATGTTTTCTACGGTGGTCCCAACAGCGAGAAATGGCAAGACGTTAGAGAGCGCACGGGCGTTGATTGTGTTGAGATGGAAAGTTTTGCCCTGTTCCACAATGCCAATGTGTTAGGGAAAGGCGCAGCTTGCCTGCTAACGATTAGTGACTCACTGGTCGATTTTACCGCCATGAGTGCCGAAGAACGACAAACCAGTTTCCGCACGATGATGCACCTGGCACTTGAAGCAGCTATAGTTCTTTAGCATATAAAGACTTGAGTTCTGTTGGGGCCAACAAATAGAATGGGTGAAATGCTTCAAACGCAAAAATCCAGAAAAATCACTGCGCTGCACGATGGTAGAGGAATATTGCAATAATGGTATACACTATATTAGGAATCCACATCGCCAAACGTGGGGAAGTATAGCCACTGATGGCGAAGGTTTGAGTCACTGTCATAAACAAAATGTAGGAGAAACTCAGCATCAGGCCTATACCTATATTCACGCCCATGCCTCCTCTCACCTTGCGCGACGATAGTGACAGCCCAATAACGGTGAGAATAAATGCTGCGGCTGTCATAGCAAAGCGTTTCTCATATTCCAGCTCAAACTGCTGGAGATTGGCCACACCGCGAGCTTTCTGCTTGTTGATGTAGTCTCGCAGCTGTGGCGAAGTGAGCATCTCCTGGTCGTTCTTTGCAATGAGGAAGTCACGAGGCTCAATGCGAAGCAAAGTATCAAGCGACACACCCTTTTTATAGGTTTCTTTGAGGCCTTGAAATTTTCTGACCCCATAATTATTGAGCTGCCATCGACCCAGAGTGTCATATTTCACATCTTGAGCTGTGATGCGTGACACAAGTTTGTTGCCATTAAATTCCTCCATTGTGAATCGGAATCCTCGTTTTGTGGTATTGTCATAACGAGACAGATAGGCCATAACACCAGGTCGCACCTGCAGCTGGATGTTGTCGCCATAGTCCACTCGTTTGTTCTTCACCCATCTGTTGGTATAATCAATTCGCTGGATGTTGGCAGGTGGAATAACATACAATGCGAGCAGCAGAGTTAATATAGCAATTATCGTAGCACTCACAAGATAGGGCACCATGAGACGCCTGAAGCTGATGCCACTTGAGAGCATGGCAATAATCTCGCTATGGTCGGCAAGCTTGGAAGTGAAAAAAATGACTGAGATAAAGACAAACAGTGGCGCAAATTGGTTGGCGAAATAAGGAAGGAAGTTCAAGAAGTATTTAAACACAGTCTCCTTGAGCGGCGCAGTGAGCATGGCATCGAGCTTCTCGTTGATGTCAAACATGACAACAATAGCCAACAGCAACAATATAGCGAAGAAGAACGTTCCCAAGAATTTCTTAATAATATAAGTATCAAAATGCTTTATCCAGGGCTTTTTCACCTTCTCCTTTGGTTCTTCATTTAATGTGCTGTTGCTATGCTCTTCTTTATTGTCGCGGGCAAGCCCAAGTTGCTCTTGATTTAACTGCTCAGGTGCTTGTTGAATTTGAAATTGAGAAAAATCATATTCGGAGCGCACACTCTGCGTTCCTTCTTCAAGAAGATTCCACTTCTGAGAATTCTGTATTATGGAATCCGATCCTTTTTTATTCCGCCTGATTATTCCCATTATTTCTTAATTGATAGAACACCAGTTTATAATCGACGAGTGACATTCTCAACCATCTGAGTTTTCCATGTCTTGAAGTCACCATCAATAATGTGTTTTCGAGCCTCACCCACGAGCCAGAGGTAGAACGCAAGATTGTGAATGCTTGCAATCTGCATAGCAAGTAGCTCACCAGCTATGAACAGGTGTCGCACATAGGCTTTGCTGTACACATGGTCAACCACCGAAGCACCATCTTCCTGAAGCGGCGAGAAATCATCGGCCCACTTCTTGTTGCGCATGTTCATGATTCCATGTTGTGTGAAGAGCATGCCATTTCGCCCGTTGCGAGTGGGCATGACACAATCCATCATGTCAACACCGCGGTCGATAGACTCGAGAATGTTGGCAGGAGTTCCAACTCCCATCAGATATCGTGGTCTATTTTCTGGTAGAATCTCATTTACAATCTCAATCATCTCATACATCACCTCCACTGGCTCTCCCACTGCCAGGCCACCTATGGCATTTCCTTCGGCTCCAAGATCGGCGACATGCTTTGCCGCATCCTGACGAAGGTCTTTATAGGTACATCCTTGTACGATTGGAAAAAACGCCTGACTGTGCCCATATCGCGGGGAGGTCTCATTAAAGTGCTTCCACCCACGTTCGAGCCATCCCTGCGTGAGACGTAGCGACTTCTGGGCATAACGGTAGTCGCTTGTGCCAGGAGGGCACTCATCAAGTGCCATCATGATATCACTACCAATACTGCGCTGAATGTCAACAACTTTCTCGGGAGTGAACAAGTGCTTAGAGCCATCGATATGGCTTCGAAAAGTGACACCTTCCTCTTTGAGCTTGCGATTCTCACTGAGCGAGAACACCTGGAAGCCCCCGCTATCGGTAAGAATTGGCCTTTCCCAACTGTTGAACCTGTGAAGACCACCAGCTTTCTCTATAATATCCATTCCAGGACGCAGATAGAGATGATAAGTGTTGCCCAAGATTATCTGTGCCTTTATATCGTCGCGCAACTCACTCATGTGTACAGCTTTCACACTCCCCACAGTTCCCACTGGCATAAAAATGGGAGTAAGGATATCGCCATGGTCGGTGTGAATCACACCTGCACGTGCTTTGCTGTCGTTGTTGGTTGCTATTACTTTGTATTCCATATCATTGATAAAAATGTCTAAAACATTTTGGATAATTGATCTAATGTTATGATGTTGGCCATAACCTTGCCGTCGGGAGTATACTTAGCGTTTTTCAATGCTTTCCACTCGTTGACAAGAGCTTTCTTCTCCTCGTCATTGAGGTGCCGCCCACTGTGTATTGCCGCTCTCGATGCTATGGTCATAGCAATGTTCTCATAGACTTTTTCCTTGATGCCATTGCCACCATTGCTCACCGTGTTTATTACTTCGAAGAGCAACTCCACCACATCAACATTGTCAAGACCTGGCGGGACAGAATTGATAGACCAGTCATCACCACTGAGTTTCGAAAGACCAAAACCTGCCTTCTCCAGTTCGGGCTCGATTTCTTCAAAAATCGCATTCTGCGACGGGGTGAGATGCACTATCTCAGGAAAAAGCACACGCTGCGACACCACATTCATGCCATCAATCTGCTGCAGCAGGCGTTCATAGATGACCGAGAAATGAGCACGGTTCTGGTCTATAAGTACAATACCGTCCTGTGACAACGTGAGCAAATAACGGTTTTGCAACTGCAAAATTTCATGCTCTGTTTCTTCAAATTGCAACAAGGCTTCTTCTTGTGGTTCTTGAGAAGACTGCATCGAGTCAAACTCATCAAGACTTTCTTGTTTCGACTTCTCGAAATTCTTATAAAGCTCTTCCCAATTAGGCATTGCATTACTTGAATGGGAAGTTGATGGTCCCTTATAACCGTGGGATGAAGGCTGTGACTCAAGTTGGTTATCGCCATCTTTAAATGGATTGTAACCATGATCCACAGTTATCTCGGGAGGTCTTGACACATGTGGCAAAGACATTGCCGGTATGTCGGGGGCGCCTTCTTTGTCAAAATCGATAGAAGGCACTATGCTGAAACGCCCCAAGGTCTCTTTTACCGCTGCCGAGACAATCTGCCATATTAGCAATTCGTTCTCAAATTTTATCTCGGTTTTAGTGGGATGAATATTAACATCTATAGTCTCGGGGTCAACATCAAATATCAAGAAATAATTGGGCTGCGCATCATCAGGTATCAACTCATTATAGCAAGAGTTGACCGCCTTGTGAAAATAGGGATGCCGCATATATCGGCCATTGACAAAGAAGAACTGCATAACACTGCGCTTGCGTGCAAACTCAGGTTTACCTATAAATCCGCTGATTTTCACCAACGAAGTCTCAATCGCAAGGGGCACCAACTGCTGTTCAACGTTGTGACCAAAAACTGCTACTATACGTTGCATGAAAGAGCCCGACATGAGTTTGTAGAGCACATTCCCATTATGAGTCAATGAAAACTCAACATTATAGTTAACCAGTGCCAGTTTTTCAAATTCCTTGATAATGTTGCTCAACTCCACCTGATTGCTTTTCAAGAACTTGCGTCTTGCAGGCACATTAAAGAACAAGTCTTTTATCATGAAATTTGAGCCTTGCGGACATACGTCAGGTTCCTGCGACTCACAATGCGAGGCATTTATAATGATTTTAGTGCCCAGTTGGCTGCCTTTGGCACAAGTTCTGAGTTCAATGTGTGATATAGCCGCTATCGAAGCCAGCGCCTCTCCTCTAAATCCCATTGTATTCAGCGAGAACAGGTCATCGGCTTTTGATATCTTGGAAGTACTGTGACGCTCAAATGCCAAGCGAGCATCGGTGTCACTCATGCCCACACCATTGTCAATTACTTGAATGAGAGTGCGACCGGCGTCCTTGAGCACAATGTGAATACTTGTGGCTTGAGCGTCAACAGCATTCTCCACCAGCTCCTTGATCACCGAGGCAGGTCTTTGTATCACCTCTCCGGCCGCTATCTGGTTAGCGACCGAATCGGGCAAGAGTTTTATCACATCACTCATGAGCGTTACAGTTCGTTATTGAATTATAGTCCTTCGTGTCGAAACCGATTCGCCAAACACATCTTTCATCTCCTGGCTAACTTCCAAGACATCCATTGGGTGCTTGGGTCGTATGGCTTCATACCACCTGAAGCGTGACAACCTGAGGTCGCTGTTCCGTGCAACAAACAGCGGTATGACCTTGCCCGAGACATCGGGCCACATTTTTATCCTGTCAACCTCTTGCTTGGGTTTCATGTCGATAGTGAGGTAGGCACTGGTGGCATTAACCAGTTTGTTGTAGGTAGAATCATTCTCCATAGGGAAGAATAGTGCTTCAACATCGCCCGACACTTCGAGCCGACGCAAGTCATTGTTCTCGAAAGTGGCATACATTTTCCTGCCACTCAACTGGTTGTAATAAATTTCTCCAAGGTGTTCTACAAGCAGTCCCCATTGTGGCAAGGTAGCCCAATCAACAACCGAATCTTGCATGTGAACGTTGATTTCCTCGCCGCTAATCTGTCTTGCCTCACTCCAAACTATGGCATGATGATACATGTTCAGAATAGAGTCTTTCTCATTGATGACAGCCAGGTCGCACACTCCTTGAATGTCGTTGCGGTAGAATCTTACAAACTTACTTGCAGTGAGAACTCTCACGCTGTCGTCACTGGTTGTTATTCTGAGAGTATCGGCGTGAATATAGATGGTATCCTTTTGAGAGAATTCCCTTGCCAGTGCATTCTCGGTCACATAAGACTCCTTGGTTTTCTCGTTGTGATAACCCACATCGCCCTCGATAATGACCTTGTTTTTCATGTCGGTGAGGACCACATGTCCGCGGGCACGACCTTCACCAGTGCGCTTGTCATAGTCCACGACATCGCCTTTGAGCGTCCTCTGGTTTTTCTCGTCGGTCATCACCACGTTTCCTTGAGCCTGTCCTATCTCGTTGCGACGGTCATAATAAACGACATCGCCCACGAGAGTTTGCCCTTCTTTGGTTTTCACGCTCGAACGGTTATACATTGTGCCTTCTTCGCTCGAAGTGTTGTACCACCCGCTCGAGGTGTGAATTATGTTGCCGTCTTCAAGAGAGATGATCTCGGTTTCATCTTCGATGGTGGCGATGTGAGTGCGCATGTCATAGTCGAGCACATCGGTACTGAGTTTCATCTTGTTGTTGACAAGTCGCACGTTAGAGGTGAACTGCACTTTCTTGGTGTCGTGCTCATAGCGTGCCACCGACGATGTTATCTTCGTGCCCGACTTGTCGACTACCGTTCCACCGTTGAAATAGCGAGCAACATTGTTAAGCATGTCATAATCAAGAAACTGAGTGGTTACAGTCATCGAGCGGTTCACGACTTTCACGTTGCCTCTCAACTTGGCGACTTCCACATCGCCAAAGTAGTTCATCACGTTGCAATAGGCAATGAGAGTGTCGGCTTGATTCATCACCACGTGACCGAAGGCGTCGAGAGAGCTTGAGGCCTCATAAAAATAGGCACTGTCGCAGACAAGGGTCATATTCCCCCTTCTGAATCTCACATTTCCTTTGAGCACTCTATATTCGGTGCTCCGCTGATCATTGGCGATGAGCACATCGGCATTCTCAAGGAACACTTTCCCCGGGTCAAACCTGTTGGCATCTGGAATCATTGGAGTGATACGACGCAAGTGAGGGGTGGTCGCGCCTTGTTTGGCTGCTACAGCTTGATTCTGAGCGCTTGTGTGTGATGGAAAGGCAGTGGCAAGCACAACGACAATCAACAACCCCAATTGCCTTAAAAGTCGACATGGAGCCATTGATGTCATCCCGTTGCTATTAGACCTTCTTTTCATCAATACATTTCATGCACTGAATGTGCTGTGAGAAGATTAACGGTCGTTATTCATATTAGTGTTGAGCCAGTTGTACTTGAACTCACAGTTGCGCCATCCTTCCTCGATGTAGACATAGGTGGTCTTCTGCTTCTCCTCAACCCATTTTGTGATTATCTCCTCGCGCTTGCTGTTCTCATACATGTCTTTCAGCACTTGATAATCCTCGGCAAAGTCGGCTCGGTGTGTGTCGTGTCTCTTGGTGAGCTTTACGATAGCCACCTGTTGACGGTTGGTTTTGGGATTTATCATCACAAAGGGTGCAGAAACTTCACCCTCTTGCATGGTAGCAACCAGTCTTCCCACCTCGGGAGGCAGGTCAGCCATCTCAAAGAGGTTGGAGTGTGTCTTCTCATTGAGCATGACGCCGTTGTTGTTTCGAGAGTCCTTATCTTGTGAGATATACAATGCGGCAGTCTCAAATGTCAAACCATTCTTTGCAGCAATAATATCATTCCTGAGCGAATCAAGCTTTATGACTGCACTATCCAAATCACTCTGGGCGACTTTTGGACGAAGCAGGATGTGACGTGTGTTGATTCGGTCACCTCTTTTCTCGATCAACTGTATGATGTGGAATCCTGCATCGGTCTCGACGATGCTCGACACCTTTTTTGTGTCGTTGAGGGCGAAAGCTGCTGACGCATACTCTGGCAGCAACTCGGCGCGGCCTCTGAAGCCCACTTCTCCTCCATGTGTCGAGGAGCCGTCCTCACTATACAATATCGCGAGTGTCGAAAAGTCTCTCTCGCCGTTGACAACCATTTGGGTATATTCCCTTAGCCGGCTTTTTATGTTGTCGATTTCTTCTTGCGGAATAGTGGGGTTGATAGTGATGATTTGAACCTCCACTTGTTGAGGGATAACGGGCAATGAGTCTTGAGGTATAGAGTTATAATACCGTCTCACATCGGCAGGAGTGGCTTTCACGTTCTTAGTGAGATTGCGCTGAACTTCCTGTACAGTGTATTGGTCTCTGACCACTTCGATGAGATTCTCGCGTATTTCGGATAGAGGTTTACGGAAATACTCTTCTACTTTTTCTTTGGAGCCGAGGCTGGCGATCAGATAGTTGATTCTGGAGTCTACGCTCTGCATTACTGTAGAATTAGGAATCTCTATCGTATCGAGTTTCGCTTGATGGAGGAAAAGCTTCTCAACAGCCATTCTCTCGGGGATGATGCAATAAGGGTTGCCATCGATTGCGATGCGCTCATAGAGAGCTTGCTGATATTGTTCTTCAATGTCTGATTTGAAGATGGGTTCATCACCCACTACCCAAGCTACTTCTTCGGCAATATTGTTTTGTGCGTTGAGGCTCAGCGCAACTATTGCCATTAAACTAAAAAGCAATGTCTTGATCTTCATTTTATTGTAATTATTTCGTTTTGTCAATGATGAGTATTGTCTTGGCACAAAGTTCCAAATAAAGTGCAAATTTCTTGATTTTTTGCGATTTCTCAAAATCATTTAGATATAATTATTATTAATATTATAGTATAAGTATAAAAAAACCTTGTTGCATAAAGAAAAACCACATGCAACAAGGTTGTAATAGATGATTCTTAAGCAGTAGCTATGCGCTATTGATATCGAGCTTTTAACTGATTGAGAACTTTCTGATTAATATTAACTTTGTACTTCTTGTGCAATCCCTCAAGCCATTGCTGTTCAAGAATGTCTTGATAGTCGGATGATACAAGACCTTTCACATCGGCCAATTCTTCGGGCTGATCAATTATTCTTCCAAATAACTTGGCATAAACAGGGAAACCAGAGTAGGACGAGGGAGCCTGAGGCCCGTCAAAGGCAATGTGGTCGACCATTGCATTCTCTCCCTTCTTTGTTATCACTCTAACCATCTTGATGTTGTGTCCAAACTTCTTGTTCAGGGTAGCGGTAATGGTGTCTTCTGGCACAGGACCCATCTGCTGCATTGCCAAACCCACTTCGTTGAGAATAGAATCGTTCTTGGCACAAACCATGATACCCTTGAAGTGAGGGCTGTCCCAACGATACTTGTCGCGGTTCTCATCGAAGAGATTCTGCAATCCAGCCTCGTCGGTTTTAGCCTTTCTCCAAACCTCGTTGTTCATAACCTCGAAAAGCAAAGTGCCGTCGCGATACTCATTCATGAGGTTGCGATAGTCGGGGTTGATGTCAAGCAGATTCTCTGAATAGTATTGAACGATTTCCTGTTTGGCGATTCTCTCAACATTTCCTTCAATAGCTGCAGCAGCAACCTCGCTATTGGCATATTGCGCCTTTGGGTTAAGCAATTTGGTCATTGCCGAAAGATAGGTCTTCTTGTCTTTTCCATAAGTAAAAATGACAAACTTTGACTTTGCCACCACATCGGTGACGAAAGTAGAGTCATAACCACCATGCTTGTTGAGTTCCTTCATAAGATACTCATGAAGTTTATCATTCTTCTTGTAGTTGAGATCGCTCATGATTTGACTCACTTTGCTATCTATGGGCATGGAACCTCTTTCATCCCTCTGCATCATTGCCTCAATGTTGGGCCTGCACTCCTCAAGTGTGCCAACGGGCTTGTGAGAATATTTCTTGATGATGTGATATCCATAGACTGTCTCAATGGGCAGTGAGATTTCTCCGTCGGCAAGAGCAAAAGCCACGTTGTCAAATGCCTCTATTGTACTACCTCTTGAGAGCAAGGGCAGCTTGCCTCCATATTGAGCTGAGCCATCCTGGCAATATTTACGCGCCAGTTCCTCGAAATCCTCACCATTCAACAAGCACTGATATATCGAGTCGGTCTGAGCCTTGACTACCGCCTTTATGCTATCGTTGACATCTCTGGGGAAGCGCCTCAGGATGTGCCCCACTTCAACTTGTCCTTCACTTGGTCGCACTTCATTGACTTTAATCAAGTGTACACCATACTCCGAGAGGAATGGTTGCGAAATCTCTCCAACAGGAGTTGTGAAAGCCACATATTCAATAGAATAAGGGAAGAAACCTGAGGAGAGGTATTCATAATGCCCCTGATTTCTAAGTCTTGATGGGTCGACTGAATACTTCATCGCTAAATCGGTGAAGTCCTCACCATTGAGGATGCAATTGCGAATGCTGTCCATCTTTGCCAACTGTGCTCTGTTCTCCTCATCGGTTGCACCTCGAGGCAACATCAGATGATTGATGTCGACAGTCACTGTCATGCGATTGTAAGCTTCCTGGATCAATTTCTCTTTGAGATCATTATCAACGAGAAATGGTGTGAGCATTTCTGATTTATAGCCATTGAGCTCATTCACTATTCTGGGCAAAGTGTCATAACCAAGGGCTTCGGCCTCGGCTACTTTGAGCTTATAGCTGACAAATCTCTCTACATACTCATCAATACTCTCCTTGTTGACCTGCTGGTCAAGATTTTTCTTGTAAAGATACTCAAACTCCGAAAGCGTTACTTTCTTGTTGTTGATAGTCATTAAGACTGGATCTTTGGCGGCCCATGCGCCAACTACAGCAGCTGCAATCACTAATGCAGATACGAAAAACTTAAGTTTCATAATTATTTATAAATAATGATTTCTCTTTAAGCAATACAAAGATTATAACGTCAATATCACATTGAAATTATATTTAATCAATTAAAATAAGTTAAGAATTGACATCTTAATATATTAATTACCCATTTCGCTTAAAAATTTTATTCTCACGAGCCTGATTTCCTCCTCGGTATAGTCATCACCAAGTTCTACCTGAGCCACCGAGATGCGGTCAGTGTCACTCTCCTTGAAATACTCGAAGATGTCCTCCATGTGATCCTCGTCCATTATTTCCTTGATGTAATAGTCGATGTTGATGCGAGTTCCAGAGTATACAATAGCTTCTATCTCATCAAGCATTTTGTCAAACTCCAAACCTCTGGAAATTGCCAAGTCGTCGAGTGGCACCTTGCGGTCGATGCTCTGTATCAACGAGATTTTGAGCTTGCTCTTGTTGGCAACAGTCCTTACTCTCATATCCTCGGGACGAATAATCTCATTCTCCTCGACATGACGGCGTATCACATCAAGAAACTCGGCACCATAGCGCTTGGCCTTACCTGCACCAACTCCGGGGATATTCTGCAATTCTTCCATAGTGATGGGATAGGTGGTGGCCATAGCTTCAAGCGAAGGGTCCTGAAAGATGACATAAGGAGGCAGTTGCAGCTTTGACGCCATGTTCTTTCTCATACTCTTGAGAATGCTGAACAACTCGCCGTCGAGAGCTCCCGTCCCCCCTCTCATTTCATTGTCTTCCACTGCGGTGAAGTCGCGGTCTTCCACAACCATGAAAGAAGTGGGATTCTCGAGGAATGCCTTGCCACGCTTGGTGACCTTCAACAGGCCATAGTTCTCGATGTCACGGTCGATATACCCCGCTATGATACCCTGAGAAATCACAGCGTTCATAAACTTGAAAGACTTATCTTTGTGACAGCCGAAGACCTCCAGCTTGTCATGCAGATAGGATTTCACCTCATTGTCGGCCTCGCCTATCATGACATTGACCACATGGTCGGCTTTGAATTTTTCTTTGAGAAGCAGGATTGTCTCAATGGCATCGCAAAGCTCGTTGCTTGCTTCGATGCGCTTGCGTGGATGCAGACAGTTGTCGCAGTTGTGGCAATTATCTTGTGGATATTCCTCTCCAAAGTAGTGCAGCAAGGTCTTGCGGCGGCACACCGAGGTCTCGGCATAGGATGCCGTCTCGGCAAGGAGCTGTTTCCCGATTTCTTGCTCGGCAACGGGTTTGCCCTGCATGAATTTCTTGAGCTTCTCAAGGTCTTTCTGGGCATAGAAAGTAATGCACTGTCCCTCACCGCCATCACGGCCTGCACGTCCTGTCTCTTGGTAATACCCTTCCAGACTCTTAGGTATGTCGTAATGAATGACAAACCTCACATCGGGCTTGTCGATTCCCATACCAAAGGCAATGGTAGCGACAATCACATCAACATCCTCGAGCAGGAAAGCATCTTGGTTGGCCGAGCGTGTTGCGCTATCCATTCCGGCATGATAAGCAAGTGCCTTGATGTCATTGACACGTAGTGTCGTAGCAAGCTCCTCAACCTTCTTGCGGCTCAGGCAATATATGATTCCCGATTTCCCAGGCATCGACTTGATATACTTGATGATGTCTTTGTCCACATCTTTGGTCTTTGGACGCACCTCATAGTAGAGGTTGGTGCGGTTGAACGACGACTTGAACACGTTGGCATCCATGATACCTAAGTTCTTCTGTATGTCGTGCTGAACCTTGGATGTGGCTGTTGCTGTCAACGCAATGATGGGCCTCTCTCCTATTTCGTTGATGAAATGACGAATACGACGGTATTCTGGACGGAAATCGTGTCCCCATTCCGAAATACAGTGTGCCTCGTCGATTGCATAGAACGAGATATTCACGCTCTTGAAGAACTCCAAGTTTTCTTCCTTCGTGAGCGACTCGGGTGCAACATAAAGCAACTTGGTCTTTCCCAACAAGATGTCACCTTTCACCTGGTCGATGGCCTGCTTGTTGAGCGATGAATTCAGGAAGTGAGCAATGCCATCCTCGTCGCTGAAGTTGCGCATCGCATCAACCTGATTCTTCATCAAAGAAATGAGTGGAGAAATAACTATGGCAGTACCTTCCATGAGCAGAGAAGGCAACTGGTAGCACAACGATTTGCCTCCACCAGTGGGCATGAGAACAAAGGTGTCATGCTCATCGATAAGGCTCATCATGATTTGTTCCTGTTGACCTTTGAATGTATCAAAGCCAAAATATTTTTTCAAGGTCGCAACCAGTTGTTCTTTGTTAGCCATAGCTATAAGGTTTAATAAATGGTTAGTCTTTTCGTCTACAAATATAATAAAAAAATTTTAATCCATAAAAACAATAAGAACTTTTTTATAAAGAAGATGCAATCAAAGCAAAATTGGAGTTTTCGAGTTGCTCTTGAGCATATTGTAATGAAAGCTCAAATTTTTTCTTCTTTTTAGATGGATAGGTATACATAACTTCCATCATTATCGTCTCAAATATAGATCTCAACCCTCGTGCTCCTAACTTGTATTCAATAGCTTTGTCAACAATATAATCAAGAGCTTCGTCGGAGACTGTGAATTTGATATCATCCATCAGCATGAGTTTCTCATATTGCTTGACAATGGCATTCTTGGGTTCCACAAGGATTCTCCTCAAGGCTTCACGGTCAAGGGGCTCAAGATTGGTGACAACCGGCAATCGGCCTATTATCTCGGGAATGAGTCCATAGGACCTGAGGTCTTGAGGTGCCACATAGTGCAGCAATTTCTCCTGATCGGCCTTGCTCACATGATTGGCAGCGCCATAACCCACCACGTGGGTGTTTAGCCTGAGAGCGATTTTGCGCTCAATACCCTCGAATGCACCACCGCAGATGAACAAGATGTTCTTGGTGTTTACAGGTATCATCTTCTGCTCGGGATGCTTGCGCCCTCCCTGGGGAGGAACGTTCACAACCGAGCCTTCAAGAAGTTTGAGCAATCCCTGCTGCACACCCTCACCACTCACGTCGCGAGTGATGGAAGGGTTGTCGCTCTTGCGCGCGATTTTATCAATCTCGTCGATGAAGACAATGCCCCGCTCGGCCTCTTTCACATTGTAGTCGCAAGCTTGCAGCAATCGCACCAAAAGGCTCTCGATGTCTTCTCCCACATAACCAGCCTCGGTGAGTACAGTAGCGTCGACAATAGCGAATGGCACCTTGAGCAGTTTGGCAATAGTCTTTGCAAGCAATGTCTTTCCGGTACCTGTAGGGCCCACTATGATGATGTTGGACTTCTCAATGTCCACATCATCCTTGCTCTGTGACAATCGCTTATAATGGTTGTAGACGGCAACCGAGAGATACTTCTTGGCACTCTCCTGCCCTATCACATATTGATCAAGATACTCTTTTATCTCTTTGGGCTTGGGCAACGATTTCAAATCCAAGTCGCTGAGCAAGCTCTCTTCCATCTTGCCCAGATATTCTTTAGATATTTCATTGGCTTTCTCGGCGCATTCATTGCAGATGAACCCATTTAGCCCAGGAATGAGCAGGTCCACCTCACGCTGACTGCGACCGCAGAAGTCGCATCTCATCGTCTCTTTTTTTGCCATAAACGATATCTATATTTCAACTATTTTATTTCGCTTTCTCAAGAACCTTGTCAATCATTCCATACTCCAGAGCTTCTTGTGATGTCATCCAGTAGTCACGGTCGCTGTCGGCATACACTTTGTCGTAAGGTTGTCCTGAGTGGGTTGAAATAATGTTATAGAGTTCTTCTTTCAGCTTCTGAATCTCGCGTGCAGTAATCTCGATATCGGAAGCCTGTCCTTGGATTCCTCCCATGGGCTGATGTATCATCACGCGGCTATGCTTGAGGGCATAGCGTTTTCCCTTCTCGCCAGCAACCAGCAGAATTGCTGCCATTGATGCCGCCATGCCTGTGCAGATAGTAGTCACATCGCTCTGAATGTATTGCATAGTGTCATATATTCCTAAGCCGGCATATACCGATCCACCAGGAGAGTTGATATAGATTGACACGTCCTTACCAGGGTCGGCACTGTCGAGATAGAGCAGCTGTGCCTGAATGACATTGGCTGTATAATCGTCAATTTGAGTTCCCAAGAATATTATTCGGTCCATCATCAATCGAGAAAAGACATCCATCTGTGCCACATTGAGCTTACGTTCCTCGATGATGGTGGGAGAAATATAACTGCTCTCAATCATAGCCTGAGCAGTTTGATCAAACGTTAAACCATTCATTCCCAAATGGTTCACAGCAAAATTTCTAAAATCGTTTTTCATTATTCTATTATATTTAAATATTTTTATTTTCAAAGATAGTAATTTTTTCTCACACAAACTAATTTTCAACGTTTTTTTAAAAGTTTTTACGACAAAAAAAAGAAAAAGCTGAATTCATCGAAAATTCAGCCTTTTCATGTTATATCAAGAATATCTTATTTCTTCTCGAACAATTTGTTGAACTCGTCAACGCTCACAGTCTTCTCGGTAAGTGACACTTTGTCACGGATTGTTGCGAAGACCTTGTCCTCGAAGGCGCGACGGTTGATTTCCTTGGCGTAATCTTTATTCTCCATGAGCTCGCCAGCATAGCGGTCGAGAGTCTCATCGGGAACGTTGCCAATGCCATACTGTGCAAACTGCTGAGCGGCATAGATGCGAGCCAAACGCATCTGGTCGTCCTTTTCAATCTTCACGTCATATTGCTTTGCAACTTTCTCCTTGATGAGCTGCCAAACAATCTCCTCGCGGGTGCGTGGATACTCTTCCTCAATCTTTGCGGGCTCAGTATCCTTGTTGATTGAAATGAGATAACGTTTCAAGAACTCGTCGGGAAGCTCCAAGTCACCAACCTTCTTGAGGAGAACCTTCTCGGCGTCGATAGTGAAGCGGTAGTTGCTGTCGTTCTTGAGCTGACCAGAGAGCATTTCCTTCATTTTTGCATAATACTCATCTTCGGTCTTGACAACATCCTTGCCAAATACCAGGTCATAAAGTTCCTGGCCATGCTCGGCATCCTTATTAACGAGGATTTCCTCTACCTTGAAGTTGAAGTCGCTCTTCACGTTGGCCTGGTCTTTATCAACAGCCAGCATGGCAGCCATCTCGGTGATGTTACCACCAGCACCCTTATAAGGATTGATGACTACCTCATCGTTAACCTTCAGACCTATGAGCTTCTTTTTCTCATCATCGTCCTTTTGGTACTTGGGCGACACGATAGTGCGCTCTACATTGATACCTCCTTCCTTTACCGAGCCATCTTCGTTGAGCTCAACAAGTGCACCACGAATGAGGGCATCCTCGGTCGAAACCTCTCCTGGCACCTGAGTGCCGAAGCGTTTCTTGTAGGCGCTATCCTGATCGGCTACCATCTCCTCGCTAACCTCAATGTTATAATAAGGCACTTTCACGCGCTTGTCAAGCTTGAGGTCAAATTCAGGAGCAAAGCCAAGGTCAAACTTGAACTCAAAGTTCTTCTCATTGACGAGATCCACCTTGGTATCCTTCGACAACATGGGCTCACCCAGAAGGTCGATATTGTTATCGCGAATGTACTTGGTGAGCTCGCGACTAACGATCTCGTCAACCACCTCGGCAGTCACTTGACCACCATAGTGCTTCTGCAGCAACGATGCTGGAACATGTCCTGGACGGAAGCCCTTGATGGGGCGGCGGCGACCTAAAAGTGATAATTGCTTCTTAACTTCGGCTTGATAATCCTCTTCAATTAGCGATATTGTGAGAACTCCGCTCACGTTACCGTTCTTGTCTAATGTTACGTTCATTTCTCTTTTTTAAAATCTATATATTTTTTATTGATTCATGTTTTTGAGCCTGCAAAATTACTGCAAATCCGTTGAATTACAAAATGAAAAGCAAAGTTTTTCATTATTATTTCCTAAACGCAGCCTAATTTATCCAAAATTACTGCAAATCCATTGAATTACAAAATGAAAAGCAACGTTTTTATTTTTTATTTCGAAATGAGTCCCATGACATAACTGTGTCACGGGACTCATAGTTGCTATATAAGGTTGTTTATACCTCCTCGTAAGGAATATCTTGAGCACTGTCGCCACCCTGGTTGCCACCTTGTGGACCAGCGCCTGGGTTGCCGCCAAATCCGGCAGATCCTGGGTCGAAGCCCGCTCCTGGCTGAGGACCGCCCTGTGCACCACCAGCCTGGTTGTACATCTGCTGCGAAGCCTCATGGAAGATTGTCTCAAGCTCTTTCATTGCTGTATCGATAGCGTCGATATCCTGGTTCTTGTGAGCTTCTTTGAGCTTGCCAAGGGCAGTCTCAATCTGGCTCTTCTTGTCGGCAGGAAGTTTGTCGCCCAGGTCTTTCAAGCTCTTCTCGGTCTGGAAAATCATAGCGTCGGCCTGGTTGATCTTGTCGATGCGTTCTTTCTCCTTGGCATCGGCAGCAGCGTTGGCACTCGCCTCGTCCTTCATACGCTGGATTTCGGCGTCGCTCAAGCCACTCGAAGCCTCGATGCGGATGCTCTGTTCCTTGCCGGTAGCCTTATCCTTGGCGCTCACGTTCATGATACCGTTGGCGTCAACCTCAAAGGTCACCTCAATCTGAGGTATGCCACGAGGTGCTGGAGCAATGCCGTCAAGGTGGAACATACCCAAGGTCTTGCAGTCACGAGCCATTGGGCGTTCACCCTGCAGCACGTGGATCTCCACGCTGGGCTGATTGTCGGCAGCGGTCGAGAACACCTGGCTCTTGCGAGTAGGGATTGTGGTGTTGGCATCGATGAGCTTGGTCATCACGCCACCCAATGTCTCTATACCCACGCTCAGGGGAACCACATCGAGCAGCAGCACGTCTTTCACGTCACCGCTGAGCACACCACCCTGGATTGCAGCACCCACAGCAACTACCTCGTCGGGGTTAACGCCCTTTGAAGGAGCTTTACCGAAGAAGCGCTCAACAATCTGCTGGATAGCAGGAATACGTGTTGAACCACCCACGAGAATCACCTCGTTGATATCGCTTGGAGTGAGGTTGGCGTCGCGCAGAGCCTGCTCACATGGCTTGATTGTGCTCTGGATAAGGTCGTCGCACAACTGTTCAAATTTTGCACGGCTCAAAGTCTTAACCAGGTGCTTGGGAATTCCGTCAACAGGCATGATGTAAGGCAGGTTGATCTCGGTGCTCATCGAGCTTGAGAGCTCTATCTTGGCCTTCTCGGCGGCTTCTTTCAAGCGCTGCAATGCCATTGGGTCCTTGCGAAGGTCAATGCCTTCTTCACTCAAGAACTCTTCGGCAAGCCAGTTGATGATACGCTGGTCGAAATCGTCACCTCCCAGATGGGTGTCACCGTTGGTAGACTTAACCTCAAACACGCCGTCGCCAAGCTCAAGGATAGAGATATCAAATGTTCCGCCACCCAAGTCAAACACTGCGATGCGCTTGTCGCTCTGGTCCTTGTCGAGACCGTAGGCAAGAGCGGCAGCTGTTGGCTCGTTTACAATACGTTGAACATTCAAACCTGCAATCTCGCCAGCCTCCTTAGTGGCCTTGCGCTGCGAGTCGTTGAAGTAGGCAGGTACGGTGATAACCGCGTCGGTAACAGTAGTACCCAGATAGTCCTCGGCAGTCTTCTTCATCTTCTGAAGAATCATAGCCGAAATCTCTTGAGGTGTGTACTGACGGCCGTCAATCTCAACACGGGGCTGATTGCTGCCGTTGTTCACTACTTTGTAAGGTACTCGCTCAATCTCTTTCTGAGTCTGGTCATAGGTCTCGCCCATGAAACGCTTGATAGAATAGACTGTGCGGGTGGGGTTGGTGATTGCCTGACGCTTTGCAGGGTCACCTACTTTACGTTCGCCGCCGTCAACAAAAGCCACCACGCTTGGGGTGGTGTTACGGCCTTCACTGTTAGGAATCACAACCGGGTTCTTACCCTCGAGTACCGAAACACACGAGTTGGTTGTTCCCAAATCAATACCAATAATTTTTCCCATAATTTTATCTGTTTTTTATTATTAATTTCTGTTTCTTTTTAATCAAACAATTAAAAACAATCAATTAAAAACAATTTATAGTTGGTTGTTTATATTGAATTGTTTGCAATTGTTCGTAATTGTATGACTTCATTTAACAAATTCCGTGCCAAACTTATTACTGCCACATCTGGGAAAACAAAACGCAAACAAGTGACAAAATCTGCCACCATGTCACGTTTTTATTGCGGAACAAGAAAAAACAGGCAGCTCGCATTTGAACCACCTGTTCAGCCCCAAAGCCTCACTTAGCGCGTGCTTTGACAGCTTAAAGGTTTCGTGTGGGGAAAGGGTGCTAATTCTGGGGAACACGCACAGCCCGCACGCTTCGACCGAAGTCGCGGAAGTAGTCGAGCCTGTTCACGCCTTCCGAGTGGAAGTACAATTGGTTGGAGTAGTGCGGGGTGTTTGTGCCGCCGAGTGTACGCGACCAGTAGTAGCCTTTCGAACCCATGTAGCTGATAGCACTGCCGTAGCGGAAGCCCGCCGCTGGCAAGAACAACAACGCGCCGTTGATCTTGCTGGTGAACAAACAACCATTTATACCATTTCTTGTGGTCCACTGTATGGTGCAGTTACTTATCAACTCTTGAATCTGTTCACCTGACGGCATACGCCAATCAGAGCCCCAGTTAGCTGTGGCGGCATCGTCCTCGGGATAAAGCTCAGTCTTGTTGTCAACAAAGCCACCGTATCCATAATTTCTATCTGTACAGTACTTGGTCAGATTTTTAAAGTTCCCGTTGCACCATTTGTAGGTGCTCCAGTCATAAATGTCCTTGGGGGTAGTCTCGCCCCAGGCGAAATAGTCGCCATATTCCTCGGGACTATTAGCCCCCACGTTCATCGTCGCCCATAGCGTACCGCTTGGCAGGCCCAGGTCAACATAGTTTTGATTGACAGGTGGTTCATCTGGCACATTACCAAGAAGATAGTCATAAATTGCTGTTACATCAGCTACTGTAACAAAACCATCACCATTAACATCGTAATTAAAGCTATTAGTTTGTGAATGACCTTCCAAACTAAATGCAACTACAATGAACAAAAAGAATAATAATTTTTTCATGATTAAATTGTTTTTCTTGCCACTCTAGTCTCCCGGATCGCAGCAGGTTTATAATTAGGTATGAAAAAAGATAGCGTGGAGACTTGTCTGGTTTATTTTCACAGAGGCTTCGGCATGCCCACCACAAAATAAACAGTAACCCCCACGCCATGCCGATATACTTTTCCCGCCTATTGGGGGATATGTATAGGCACGCGAAGGCGCTTTATCACTGCTTATCCTTTGTGGTTGAAATTTGCCGAATTTCTGTGAAAGGATAACGCAAAAACGCTTTCTAATATGTATTCCAGCAAGAGCTTGACGCCTCAAGTTTGCAGGAATTGGTGCAAAGTTACAAATTATTTCTTAAACCACCACTTTTCTTCTATATCTTTTTAAAAAAAGCTCTTCTTTCCCGAAATTTTGCCTAACTTTGCAACTTAAAAGGGCTTTAAAACTTTAATGACTTTAATGACCTTAATGGCTTTAATGACCTTAAGGATTTTAATGACTTTAATAATAACTATCAATTTCTAAAAATAATGAATAACGATTTCTTACCACAAAAGGGTAATTACCGTGATTTACTAGCATTTCAAAAGGCTGAATGCATCTATGATATCACCTATTATTTTGCTCATAAATATCTTAAAAAAGGTGACCGCACTATTGACCAGATGATACAGGCGGCACGCAGTGGCAAGCAGAACATCGCCGAGGGCAGTGCCGCATCATCAACATCAAAAGAGACAGAAATAAAACTTACAAACGTCGCGAAAGCAAGCTTGCAAGAATTGCTGGTGGACTATGAGGACTACCTGCGCGTGAGAGGCCTCACACAATGGAGCGACACCGACAGTCGTTTCCTGAAAACACGAAAGTTATGCGGAACTCACAACGAAAGTGAATATTACCGCAAAGCCATAGAGATCAGAAGCGATGAGACAATAGCCAACATAAGCATAATATTGATAAAACAAACTGATTACCTGCTTTATAAGTTGATAGAGAGTCATAAGAAATCATTCTTGGAAAACGGCGGGATAAAAGAAGAAATGACAAAAGCTCGAATGGAATATCGCAAGAGGCAGCAAAACAAGGGTCTCTAATGACTTTAATGACCTTAATGACTTTAGGATCCTTGTTTTTTCACAAAGATTATACTTTAACACACATTATTTATAAATAAAAATTTGTACCTTTGCACGTCTTTTTCAAAAGATTTTTTATTCACTTATTATATAAACTTTTTACTAACAATTAGTTATGGACATTTCACACATCGAACACGTTGGTATAGCAGTCACAAGCCTTGACGAGGCTATACCTTTCTACGAGAAATTTCTTGGTTTCAAATGCTTTGCTATCGAGGAAGTAGAGGATCAGCACGTGCGCACCGCCTTCTTCAAGGTGGGCCAGACAAAGATTGAGCTTCTCGAGGCCACCAGTCCCGACAGCGCCATCGCTAAATTCATCGAGAAGAATGGCGGCCGTGGCGGCATTCAGCACATAGCATTTGCCGTTGAAGACGGTGTTGCCAACGCTCTTCAGGAGATACAAGATAAGGACGGTCGCGTTCTGGACAAGGCTCCCCGCAAGGGTGCTGAGGGCTTGAACATCGCTTTCGTTCACCCCAAGACTTCGGCTGGCGCACTCGTTGAGCTCTGCGAAGACCCCAACAAAAAATAATCGTACACTCACTACAACTTTCAAATAAAAATGAGTAAACAACTCGAGAAAATCCAAAAGCTGATTGACATGCGTGCCGAGGCTCGCATGGGTGGTGGCGAGAAAGCCATTGCCAAGCAGCACGAGAAGGGCAAGTACACTGCCCGCGAGAGAATCAACATGCTACTCGACCCAGGTAGCTTCGAGGAGCTCGACATGTTTGTGCGTCACCGCTGCACCAATTTTGGCCAGGAGAAGAAATCCTTTGCTGGCGACGGTGTGGTAACCGGTTATGGCACAGTAGACGGCCGTCTGGTCTATGTCTTCGCTCAAGACTTCACCGTGATAGGCGGCTCGCTGGGCGAGGCCATGGCAATGAAGATGTGCAAGGTCATGGACCTGGCAATGAAGCAGGGAGCTCCCATCATTGGTCTTAACGATTCGGGCGGTGCCCGCATCCCCGAGGGCATCAATGCTCTGGCCGGTTATGCCGAGATTTTCCAGCGCAACATCGACGCCAGCGGTGTGGTTCCCCAGATTTCCGCCATCCTGGGCCCATGTGCCGGTGGTGCTGTTTATTCACCAGCCCTCACCGACTTCACTCTCATGGCCAAGGGCACATCGTTCATGTTCCTTACCGGTCCTGCGGTTGTCAAGACTGTTACTGGCGAGAACGTGACACAGGAGCAATTGGGTGGTGCACAGGTTCACGCCCAGAAGAGTGGTGTGACTCACTTTGCTTGTGACACCGAGGAAGACGTGATCGAGACCATCAAGCGCTTGTTGAGCTACATGCCCAGCAACAATATGGAAGAGGCCCCACGCCGTGAGTGCAACGACCCCATCGACCGTGTGGAGGATGCTCTGAATAATATCATTCCCGAGAGCGCCAACGACCCCTACGACATGTATGAGGTGATTGGTGCCATCGTCGACAACGGCGAGTTCCTCGAGGTTCACAAAGACTTCGCCAAGAACATCATCGTGGGCTTTGCTCGCTTCAACGGCCAGGCTGTGGGCGTGGTTGCCAACCAGCCGCAGTACATGGCAGGTGTGCTCGACGTGAACGCCTCGAAGAAAGGCGGCCGCTTTGTGCGCTTTTGCGATGCGTTCAACATTCCACTGGTAACTCTCGTCGACGTGCCAGGATTCCTTCCCGGCACCGGCCAAGAGTACAACGCCGTTATCCTTAACGGTGCCAAACTGCTCTACGCCTATGGCGAGGCCACTGTGCCCAAAGTTACCGTGACACTGCGCAAGAGCTACGGTGGCAGCCACATCGTGATGAGCTGCAAGCAGCTGCGTGGCGACATGAACTACGCTTGGCCAAGCGCCGAGATTGCCGTGATGGGTGCAGCTGGTGCCGCCGGCATTCTCTATGCCAAGGACATGAAGGCTGCCAAGGCTGCCGCCGCCGAGGCCAAAGAGGCTGGCGACGAGGCAAAGGCCAAAGAGATCATGGAAGAGAACAAGAAGTTCATCGAGGAGAAGGAGCAAGAGTACAACGACCTCTTCTGCACTCCATTCAATGCAGCTAAGTATGGCTACATCGACGACGTGATTGAGCCTCGCAACACTCGCTTCCGCGTGATTCGTGCTCTGGAGCAACTGCGCACCAAGAAGTACAACAATCCTGCCAAGAAGCACGGCAACATTCCATTATAATTTCTATTCAACGATATTTTTTTCAAAATGAATAAGAAAATATTATTGACACTGATTGCTGTGATTGCAGCACTTACCTCAATGGCACAAGGCCGCATGGACATGTGCATCAACGAGGTGATGGTGCAAAACGGCAACTGTGCTGACCAGAATGGCAAGTGCACGGCATGGGTTGAGCTTTTCAATTCATCCTACGGCACCAATGCCATCGAGAAGATGTTCATCACCACTTTCAAGCAAGACTATATCCAAAACTATTTCAAGGACCAGGAGTCGAAGAGCAACAAGAAACGCAATGTGCTTCTCGAGGAGCTCCGTGATCAGAACCCCGATAAAGTCTATGAGATTCCACGTGGTGATGTCGACACCAAGATTAAGCCTCGCACCCATGTAGTTTTCTTTGCCGACGGCAACACTACTGCAGGAACCTTGCACATGTCGTTCACCCTCACTCCTGGCAGCGAGAACTACATCGCACTCTATGACGTGAATGGTGACCTTGTTGACGAGGTTATAGTTCCCGCCAGCCTGCAAGCTGGCCAGTCATTCTCTCGCAAGAGCGAGGGATTGCCCAGCGACATGCACAAAGATGGCAATCACAGCTTCGACCCAAGCCAGTGGGAAACGCGTGACGGTTCATCGGTTGAAAAGGCCATCACTCCCGGCAAATTCAATGTGCGTCCAGTAAACGAGAACATCGCCAAGTTCAAGAATGAGGACGGCACTGGCATCTGGCTCACCATCATGTCGATGGGCGTAGTGTTCTTAGCACTGCTGCTGCTCTACATCCTCTTCAAGCTCTTTGGCAAGGCATTCTCAGGTCAAGGCAAGGAGAAGAAAGAAGAAGAGACTGTTGCAGAGCCTACTGCCGCTGTCGCAGCCACTGGTAGCGACGACAACGACGAGGCCATCGCAGCCCTGTGCATGGCCCTGTATCAGCACCTCAATGCTCACGACGAGGAAAGCGGCGTGCTCACCTTCGACCACAGCCACGAGGCACATAGTGCCTGGGGCTCGAAGGGCAACCTGCTGCTGCACATGCCTGAGCGCCACGACAATCATTAATATCACTAACATTTAATTTGTTTTTAATCAATGAAAGAATATAAATATAAAATCAATGGTCACGAATACAAAGTAAATGTTGGTGACATTGAAAACAACATTGCTAACATCGAGGTTAACGGTGTGCCTTACACTGTTGAGCTCGAGGAGGAGAAGGCAGCCAAACCAGTGATCAAGAGAGTGGCCGTGTCGAACGACGCTCCTGCAGCTGCCACCAAGCCCGCCGCCAAGCCCGCTGCAGCAGCTGGCGCTGGCGACTATGTAATCACTTCGCCACTGCCTGGCGTCATCAAGGAGTTCTACGTTAAGGAAGGTCAGCAAGTGAAGGCCAGCGACGTGGTTTGCATCCTCGAGGCCATGAAGATGGGCAACGAGATTCATGCAGGCAAAGACGGTGTGGTTAAGTCAATCAACGTAGCTAAAGACGAGTCGGTGCTCGAGGGCACTACTATCATGATTATTGCTTAACACTATGGTACTACTTAATATTGCTGAAAACCTGGAGCAATTCTGGCACTTCACAGGCTTCTACAACGTTTCGTTGTCGCCCGAGAGCTTGATAATGCTGTGCGTGGGTCTGTTCTTCATCTACCTCGCCATCAAGCATGACTTCGAGCCCATGCTGCTTGTGCCCATTGGCTTCGGTATCCTGATTGGAAACATTCCTTTCCAGCCAGGCAATGAGATTGGTATCTATGAGGAGGGCTCAGTGCTCAACATCCTCTATCAAGGTGTTCGACAGGGATGGTATCCACCACTCATCTTCCTGGGCATTGGTGCGATGACCGACTTCTCGGCACTGCTGGCCAACCCCAAGCTCATGCTTGTGGGTGCTGCTGCCCAGTTTGGTATCTTTGGCGCCTACATGGTGGCTCTTGCTATGGGCTTCATGCCCGACCAAGCTGGTGCTATCGCCATCATTGGTGGTGCCGACGGTCCTACCGCTATCTTCCTGTCGTCGAAACTCGCCCCCAACTTGATGGGTGCAATCGCAGTGTCGGCCTATAGTTACATGGCCCTTGTGCCAGTGATTCAGCCGCCTATCATGCGACTGCTCACCACCAAGAAGGAGCGCCTCATTCGCATGAAGCCCGCCCGCAAGGTGTCGCAGACCGAGAAGATCATCTTCCCCATCGTGGGCTTGATTCTCACTTGCTTCTTTGTGCCCAGTGGTCTGCCACTGCTCGGCATGCTGTTCTTCGGCAACTTGCTTCGCGAGAGTGGCGTTACCACCCGCCTTGCCAAGACCGCAAGCAACGCCATGACCGACATGGTTACCATCATCCTGGGTATGACCGTTGGTGCCTCGACTCAGGCTTCGGAGTTCCTCACAGCCGACACTGTCAAGATTTTCGCTCTTGGCTTCATGGCGTTCATCATCGCCACCACTTCGGGTGTCCTCTTTGTGAAGATCTTCAACCTCATCCTGCCCAAGCACAAGAAGTTGAACCCGCTGATTGGTAATGCCGGTGTGAGCGCCGTGCCAATGGCTGCACGCATCAGCAACGACCAGGGCCTCAAAGCCGACCCAAGCAACTACCTCCTCATGCACGCCATGGGTCCAAACGTTGCCGGTGTTATCGGTTCGGCAGTAGCCGCTGGTGTACTCCTCGGCTTCCTTGGATAATAAAACAATCCTTTATATTAAATAAGGTGTACCCAAAACAATGGGTGCACCTTGTTTTTGGTTTTGGCACATTATTTGTAAAAATGCTGTAATAAATAAGCTTATCTATGAACGCAATTCTTGAATACATCTCGGGGCCAGCCTTGGGCGCAGTGATTGGATATATAACCAACGACATCGCGATTCGCATGCTTTTCAGGCCCAGGACGGCAAAGTACATCTGCGGCAAACGAGTACCTTTCACCCCAGGCATCATACCCAAGGAGAAGGACCGCATCGCCAGCGCCATCGGTGGTGCAATCAGCGAGAATCTCATGAACCGTGAGGTACTCGAGAAAACGTTGCTCAGCGATGAGATGCTTGATAAGATAAGAACGGCCGTCAACGAGTTCTTCTACACCCAGCTTAATAATGACGAGACTGTCGAGCAGTTTGTCGGCCACTACCTCACCGAGCAAGAGGTAAGCGCCATGCGAGAGAGCACATGCGATGAGATTTCCAAACTCATTACCGCCAAGCTGCGAGACCAAGCCATTGGGGCCAACATCGCTCATGCAGCCACTCAGCATGTGATTGACAAAACTCGCTCAAGCGTGGCAGGAAAAATCAAGGCCGACCGATTGCTTGAAGCAATAGCTTCGCCCATCGAGACCAAACTCGCACAACACATCAACGAAGTTCTTCGCGACCAAGCCCCAAGCATGTCGACACGCATTGTTTACACCGAGGCCGACAAACTCATGTCGATGCCCATGCACGACCTTTTTAAGGGACACGAGCAGCAGCTTGAACAGGTGCGTGAGGGTATCGTGAGCATCTACCGCACCATCATCAGCGACCACCTGCCACGCATCCTCGACGGCATCAACATCAGCAAGATAGTCGAGAATCGAATTCAGGAGATGAATATGGAAGAAGCCGAGCAAATAATCCTGAGCGTGATGAAAAAAGAACTGCGCGCCATCGTCTGGCTCGGCGCCCTCCTTGGCTCCATCATGGGTACCATCATGACCTTTATAAACATTTGAAATAAGAATTCTAAATCCTCATAGTTGTATATGTGATTATTTGTGGCTATATTTGTGGCACAAATATAAAACCATACAATTATGAAGACTAAAATATTATTCCCGACTATATGCGCTTTGCTGTTGTCGTTGACGTGTTCTGGTGCTATCAATCTTGCGGCTCTTGCACCTGGAGATAATGCGTTGAGCGGCAGTGTGGCTACCGAGCTGCTTGGCAAAGTGTACATGCATCACCGGTCGTTGCTGAGCAATGCCGAAGTAACAGTTTTTGATGCTCAAACGAGCGAGCGATTTACGTCCAATGGCAATATCACGCAAACCATTTTGCTGTGCTCGGTAAAACACGAAAATCTCCCCACCGAGTACTATGCGGTCACTTTTAACGGCAACGAAATCGCCGATGGCGCTCTTTTAGGCCACAAAGGCGATGCCATGATTCTTCAACTGAAGATTCCAAGAGACGAATTAGTCTATCAACCTTCTCCCGAAATAAACTTCGAGTTCAGCGGCGACACTATCAAGGTATTAAGGACTTATACATTCTTCACCACCGCCCGAGGCGGCAGATGGTTTAATAAAGATGGTACCATCTGCAACCCGTTTGTGGTGAGCAGTGAAGGGACCATCAATCAAATAGCCCCCGTGGCAACTGCCGTTCGAACAGATGGTGACGCCAACTACCTGAGCAAAGACCACAAACAACCAGTTCGCACAATGACCGAAGGAGAGTATTTCCCTATTGGCATGTCGGTTCTCCATTGGGAGCAAAAGCCAGCAAGTCACACTCTAAACACCGCAGAGCTCAACAAAACAGCAAGCGGCATGATGAGTATTGTGGAACAATATGACGAAAACGCTCCTATGACTCCCGAGACGCAGAGTGTTATGGAATTTGCCAAGTGGAGCTTCAATTTAGGCATGCGTCACAGCAGCGAGTTCCTCACCTGGATAGCTAACAATCCAGGACAAGAACAATTCTCCCACTTCCTGCAGGCTGTAGTCACCGAGAATGAAAACAATGAACTAACCTGGTTTAATGAAAACGTCAATGCCCTGAAAGACAAAAAAGCACGCAAGTGGTGGAAGAAATGGATAAAAAACAATTTATAATGGAAGAAAAGAAATATAACATAGGATTAGCACTCAGCGGTGGTGGAGTGCGAGGATTTGCACACATCGGTGCCCTGCGAGCTCTTGAGGATGTAGGCATCAAGCCCGACATCATTGCTGGTGTAAGCGCAGGAAGCATTGTGGCATCGTTCTACGCTGCCGGCATGACTGCCGATGAGATTTTTGAACTTTTCGGCAACATCGACATGGGCAGGTTCCTGCAAGTCGACATCACAAAAAGCGGATTTCTCAAGCTCGACAAGTTCAAAAAATTCATAGCGAAAAATCTGCCAGTGGAAAACATAGAGCAGCTTCAACTGCCCACCATTATAGCCGCAACCGACATCGAGCAGCAGCACGAGATGCCGTTCACCTCGGGCAACATTGCCGAGCGAGTAATAGCCTCGTGTAGCATACCGCTCGTTTTCAAGCCTGTGAAAATCGATGGCAGCTACTGCGTCGACGGCGGAGTCCTCCACAACCTCCCAAGCTATTACTTGCGGCCTTTGTGCAACAAGGTAATAGGCATCAACGTGAGTCCGTCGAAACTCGGACCCATCAAGATGAACGTGCGTTCGCTTGCCTATCGCACCTACAAACTCATGACTTTGCGCAATGTCATTGCCGACAAAGCGCTGTGCGACCTTCTCGTTGATATCGTCTCAATTCAGAGTCACAGCACTTTCGACACAAGAGCCGCCAACAAGATTGCTCAGAAAGGCTATTTCGAGACCATGAAGATTCTTAAAAACTCCGAACTCATCAAAATACTCACCGATGAATAAGAAGCCCATCATTTACCAGCTCTTTCCACGCCTGTTCACCAACACTTGTGACCACTGTGTCAACAATGGCACAATCAAGCAAAACGGCTCAGGCAAGATGAACGACATCACCCTGCCTGTGCTCAAGAAACTGCGTGACTTAGGCGCCACCCATGTGTGGTATACAGGAGTTATCCGTCATGCCAGCAAGACCCACTACAACGGCATTCCCGACTGCAACACTTATATTGTGAAAGGCAACGCCGGCTCGCCCTACGCCATCACCGACTACTACGACATTGACCCCGACATCGCCGTGAGGGTCAAGAATCGAATGCGTGAGTTTGAGCAACTTGTTGAGCGCACCCATAACGCAGGCATGAAAGTTATTATCGATTTTGTCCCCAATCATGTGGCCCGACAGTATCACAGCATAGCCAAGCCCGATGAGGTCGAAGACTTAGGCGCCAACGATAACAAAAACATGGCCTTCTCGCCCACCAACAATTTCTACTATATGCCCGACCAGCAGTTTGCACCAGGTATCGACTTAGGGCAAGGCGACAAATTTTATTTTGAGAAACCTGCCATGGCAACAGGCAACGACTGCTTCCATCCCTATCCAGGAGTAAACGACTGGTACGAGACTGTCAAGCTCAATTATGGTGTAGACTACGCCTCTTGGCAGAGGCACTTCTCCCCCATCCCATCCACTTGGAACAAGATGCTCGAAATCTTGAAGTTCTGGGCAACGAAAGGCATTGACGGCTTCCGCTGCGACATGGCCCACATGGTGCCTGTGGAATTTTGGAACTGGGCAATACCTCAAGTGAAAGATGTCAATTCAAGCGTTATTTTCATCGCCGAGCTATATGACGTTGACATTTATCGACAATACATTTTCTATGGCCACTTCGACTATCTCTACGACAAAGTATCGCTTTACGACACCTTGCGGGCTGTCACTTGTGGCTATGCCAGTGCAAGCTCCATTACAGGCTGCTGGCAAGCTGTGGAGGGAATTGGCGACCACATGCTCAATTTCCTTGAGAACCACGACGAGCAGCGCATAGCGTCGCCACAGTTTGCAGGCGATGCCTTCAAGGCTCGGCCAGCACTGGTGGTTTCGGCGACAATATCGCGCGCCCCATTCATGCTGTATAGCGGCCAGGAACTGGGCGAACCTGCTCTCGATGCAGAGGGATTCAGCGGGCAGGACGGCCGCACAACAATTTTTGACTATTGGAGCGTTGACACTTTGCGCCGCTGGTACAACGGCGGCAAGTGCGACACAGCCAAGCTCACAAAACCCGAGCGTGAGCTACGACGTTTCTACAAAAAAGTGCTCAGGTTATGCAACAGCGAGAAAGCCATCGCGCAAGGCGAGTTCTACGACCTGATGTATGTCAATCATGAGACGATGAACTGCGACAAGGTCTATGCCTACTACCGCCATCATGGCAACGAACAGTTACTCATCATTGCAAACTTTGGAGACAATGATGAGCACGTCAATCTTGTGACACCACAGCATGCTTTCCAGGTGATGGGCATGGAACCAGGCACCTATCATTGCAAGGAATTGCTCTCGGGCAGCGAGATGTCGCTCAGCATCGTGCCAAGCCAAACCACCACTTTTGTCGTGCCAGCACGCAATGCCATGATTATCAAACTCAATAGAAGAGATTAGAAAAAATATTTAATTTTTGTATAGGATTTAATAAAATATTATTGTACTTTTGCAGTAGGATTTTAGACCTTAGTTATTATGAGCAAAGAACCGTTCAAAATTTTTTCTGGCCGATACTCAAGATATCTGGCCGATGAGATAGCGAAGAAACTCGGCATAGAAGTTGGTAAAATGCAAGTCAACGAGTTTGCCGACGGGGAGTTTCAAGTGTCGTACGAAGAATCGGTGAGAGGAGACGAAATCTACCTCGTCCAGTCGATGTTCCCTCCCACCGACAACCTGATGGAGCTCTTGCTCATGATTGATGCCGCCAAGCGTGCTTCGGCCAAATCGGTGACAGCAGTTATACCCTACTTTGGCTGGGCACGACAGGACCGCAAGGATCGTCCACGTGTATCAATAGCAGCCAAGCTCGTTGCAGGCATGCTCACCAGTGCCGGAGTCGACAGCATCATCACCATGGACCTACATGCCGACCAGATTCAAGGTTTCTTCAATCTGCCACTCAACCACCTCTACGCGTCTTCGGTGTTTGTACCTTACATCAACAAACTCAAGCTCAAAGACATGGTATTTGCATCACCCGACGTGGGTGGTGCCAAGCGCGTGCTTGAGTATGCCAAGCATTACAAGGTGCCCATGGCGCTGTGCCACAAGCAGCGAGCTCGTGCCAATGTGGTTGAGAAAATGACTATCATTGGCGACGTGAAGGACAAGAACGTGATTCTCGTCGACGACATGATCGACACTGCGGGCACCATCTGCACTGCTGCCGAAGTGATGATGAAGAATGGTGCAAAATCGGTAAGAGCCATTGCCTCTCACGGTGTGATGAGCGATCCTGCCACCGAACGCATCAACAACAGCCTTCTCACCGAGGTAGTAATCTCCGACTCTATCAACTACGACACCTCGCGCAGCGAGAAAGTCAAGAGAGTGTCGGTTGCCGGACTCATTGCCGAGACAATTCAGCGCATCAACGATCACGAGTCCATCAGCTCGCAATATCTAATCAACCATTGATTACCCGATTGATTTATATCAATCAAATATAGAAAAAGACATCAACGTTTTCCCAAAAGCCTGAGCAGTCTCTGTTTCAGGCTTTTTTTCTTTTCAACAGGCGATACTGGACGAGATTCCATAACAGGTTCTGGCTTGCGGAACCATAAAGTTCCGAAACAGTCACGACGATGAAAATCGGGCTTAGCGCCAACAACAGGATTCCACGACACATAGTGCGGATGCCGGGTTTTACTGCCACACTTATAGAAATTACCCTCGATACAATCTGGAAGATTATTACCATCCAGGCCCACAAGCCGCAATGGTATCGACACCGTCAAGTCCCAACAAAATGTTCCCTCCTGCTCTTCAAAGGACTCATCACCGCATGAGGCATAACGCTTGACCGAAGTCAACTCTTCGGGGGTGAGGCGTGTGGGATTGCTGCGTTCAGCACGGTGGCTTGCGTTCAGGGCACCAATGCAGTTGAATTCAAAGTTCCAGTATTCATCACTATCCGGAACTTGCATGAAGAATTCGACACAACTATCTTGTGCAACAGGACTCATATCATCCTTATTCACCGCCCTCAAGTCCTTACTGATGACAGAAAAAAACACATACAGCCGTGTCAACGACACAGCCACAACAAAAGTAGTAATCGGTTTATAAGGGTATTCTTCACTCCAATTCACACTTTCTATCACCTGGTGCTCAACATTCGAGTCAAGATACTCGCCCACCTGGCGCAACGGCATCTTGTCAAGATGTGGAAGAGAGATCACCAAACATTCCATCAGATAACATGAAAATAGGTCAACAGTCCTGAAATCAAACCATAGATAGCAAGTATGAGAATGATGCTGCCCATTATCTTGTTGATAAGCCACATACTGTTGATGTTGAATTTCGAACGAAGCTTGTCAACACAGTAAGTGATAACTGTCCACCAGAGCAAGGCTCCCAAAACAATGAAGACATATCCTATGATATAGTGATAGAACTGATATTCCGAAGACGGGAACCCAAAACGAGCAAACAATGGGAAGATAAGGAAAATGATAAGAGGATTTGACAACGTGAAAGCAAATCCGGTTATGGCATCGTGGGTATAATTGATTTTTATCTCATCGTCATGTTTCAGTCCTTTCACAGGGCTTCGGAACATCATGAACAAGGCAAAAACGATGAGAACAATGCTTCCGCCTATTTGGAACATTTCCTGATTGTTGGTAATGAAATCGGTCACAAACGACAGACCAAGACCGGCAAGCAGGCAGTAAAAAAGGTCGGAGACAGCTGCGCCAAGGCCTGTGTAAAGCCCCGACTTGCGTCCTTTCTCCATAGTACGCTGAATTACCAGTATACCTATAGGACCCATTGGTGCCGATAAGATAATACCTACCGACATGCAACCTATTATTATAGAAAAAACTGCCTCCATTACTCAAAAACACGGCAAAGTTACTAAAAGATTTGCAATTTTAGAAAACATTCTTAAAAAATGTAGAAATTATTTCCTCAATAGGTTGAAATCTCCTATTTTTGCTATCTCAAATAGTAACACTAAAATGAAAACCACCAGTTCTCTTCTGTTGACATTAATCATGATATTGACGCCATGCGCAGCAATGTCTCAATCATCAACTTTCTATTGCACACGTCACAATGATTTCTCTCAACTGCGCAACAATTCCACTGCTATAGTCAATGGCGAGTATCTACAAGACGGCAACGAGACTTCCAAATGCCTCATCAACCTTGACACTACTACAATAGATTCTTATTCGAGCTTTAAGTACTACATCAAGTTTGCCAACTTTCACAACCGTGAGGGAAAGACCTATAAAGTGAAAGATGCCAAAGGGAACACAAGCAATATATCATCAACACATTGCGGACTGGTTTTCTATTACAATGGTTTTGACTATTGGAGAGTCTCGGCTCACTGCACCAACAGCAACCTATATAACGAAAGTGTTGACGTGAGGTCTATGACAGTTGAACTAATACACCATCATAACGGGAAAGACACGATAGTTGAAAGCACCACCTTGGAGCACGGTGTCGACCTGCATGATGGTTACAACTACATGGGTGTAGCTGTCGAAGAGAACGCGATAAAAGTTCTTATCGGCAAGGATGAGCTCAAGGAGATAATGAGCCACGAGATGAGTGAACAGGAACAGATTGCCTGTCATGGTATCGCCCAGACTCAAGTTGGCTACTTCGTAGGGCCGGGAGCGATGATATCTTTAGAACGCGCCGTGCTGGCCGTCTCGTCACAAGAAGTCGAATCATCAGGTCATCCCATAACCACCCAGTGGACACGAGAAGCACTCGACAGCCATTTCGAGGCATCGCGAAACCCATTTGAGGGTTATTGGGTTTATCTCGACCGCGACATGGAAGACACCTGGCTAAAATTAGGAGGACGATACACTATTGCTCTTGTGGAGACAAGCACTGGATATGATGTGATTTATGTCGATGGTGCTCAAGTCAGGAAGTCGCAATGGCAGCTCGGCATGAAAAAGGGTGAAATGACCAAAACTATTTTCACCGACAATTTCACGGGCTCATGGATTGACGCCACATTCCAGCCCATCGAGGAAGATGTGTATGCAACCTTCGAAAGCGGTGTCATTCTCACGTTCAAGTTTCCTGTCTATAAAAGCCAAATTCGATTCTCTAAAGTCCTAAACCAAACCAATGAATGAACAATAAGTTTTTGTTCATTATTTTTAAGCATCTTTTTCCTTTATAATTAGTGATATATAAATAATAAATAATTATCTTTGTAGGTTGTTTAAAAAACAACTTTTCATCATTTGATTATTTGCATTATCAATCAACAACTTACGTCTTTTTCAAGCAATGGACAAGCAAGAATTATTAGACTCCAGATACCTGAGGATGGCGCAGATATGGGCCGAGAACTCCTACTGCAAGCGTCGCAAAGTGGGTGCTCTGATAGTAAAAGATAAAATGATAATCTCCGACGGCTACAATGGCACTCCTGTGGGATTTGAGAATGTGTGTGAAGATGAAGAAAACCACTCCAAGGTTTACGTCCTTCATGCCGAGGCCAATGCCATCACCAAGGTTGCACAGAGCAACAATAGCAGTCGGGAGGCAACTCTTTATGTGACCTCGTCGCCATGTATCGAATGCGCCAAACTCATCATACAAGCAGGTATCAAGCGTGTTGTTTTCAATGAAGTTTATAGGCTCACCGATGGCATAGAGCTTTTGAAACGCGCGGGAATCGACTGCTGTCAGCTTGATATCGAAACCCCCTAACACTCCCCTTTCGACCATCTTTCTATCCACTACGAAATGAATAAAAAACGCGATTATACCGCCTGGTTGCCACTTGCTATTGCCGTTTCGGTTATAGTTGGCATTGTTTTGGGGTTCTTCATGCGACAACCCTACTCAAGCGACAATTACAACACTCAAAGCGACAGGAAGCTCAACACTATTCTCAATCTCATATCACAAGAATATGTCGATGACAGCATCAAGACCAAAGACTTGATAGAGATGTCGATTCCTGCCATTCTTGCCAACCTCGACCCGCACAGCTCCTATCTGTCGGCCAAAGAACTAAAGGCGGCCCAAGAGGAGCTTAACGGAAGTTTCTCGGGCATTGGTATCTCCTTCCAGCTCATGAACGACACCATTGTCGTCTTAGAGGTAATTCCTGGAGGGCCAAGCGATAAAGTAGGTCTGCTCGCTGGCGACAAGATCGTCACCGTTGAAGACAGCTCCTACGTAGGCTCACAGATTGATGCCAACAAAGTGCGTGAAAAACTGCGCGGAGAGAAAGGTACTAAAGTGAAAGTTGGCATCGCTCGTGAGGGCAGCGACAAGCAACTATCGTTTGTCATCACTCGTGGCGACATTCCCATGAATTCGGTGGATGCAAGCTACATGATCGACAAGACCACAGGTTATGTCAAAGTGTCTCAGTTTGGACGTAACACGTATAACGAGTTTGTCAATGCTCTCAAATCGTTGAAAAACGAGGGCGCCAAGCGATTTATGGTCGACTTGAGAGGAAATGGTGGAGGATATCTTGAGATTGCCATCGTCATGGTAAATGAGTTCTTGCCTGCCAATCGTCTTATTGTGAGCACCAAGGGCAGATACCGCCGTGACGAAACCACTGCCTACAGCAACGGGCAAGGTCAGTTCCAGGACGAGGAACTTGTGGTTCTCATTGATGAATTCTCGGCAAGTGCCAGTGAGATTTTCGCTGGAGCCATTCAAGATAATGACCGCGGACTCATCGTCGGCAGCCGTTCTTTTGGCAAGGGATTGGTACAAAAACAGTTTGATCTTCCCGACAAGAGCGCCATCAGACTTACCATTGCAAAATACTACACCCCTTCGGGGCGTTGCATCCAAAAGCCATATGACCACGGCGAGAGCGCCTATCAAAAAGACATCCTGGACCGATACAGCAATGGAGAGCTCTATAATAAAGACAGCATAAAAATCGACACAACAAAGATTTTCTTGACTTCCACCGGTCGAAAGGTATATGGCGGAGGTGGTATAATTCCCGACATCTTTGTACCTCGTGACACGACAAGCTATTCTTCCTACTACGCTGCCGTATATGGAGCAGGACTTATTCAGGAATATGCCCTGAAATATGTCACTGAGCACCGTTCATCGCTATCACAGATGAGTGATTACAAAGAGCTTCTGCGCAAACTGCCGGCCAACGACGACCTCCTCAACGACTTTGTTAACCATGCCGCAAACAAAGGCGTGCCAGCTCGATGGTACTATATTCGCCAGTCGGAAGATGTTCTGACAAGTGTCATCAAGGGCCTCATCGCACGTGACATCTTTGGTCAGAGTTCCTATTACCCCATTGTAAACCGCAGCGACAAGACCATTGAGACTGCACTGAAAGCTCTCAACAAGCACAAAGCGGCATTCCCAATCACTAATTATTGACACTCACAATGGACAAGAAAGAATTGCGCAAGAGCGTGAAGACTCTCGTGCGACAACTCACCGATGAACAAAAGCATGCCCAATCACATGCCGTGTTCAGCTATATCGAGAATACCACCATTTTCCAAGACAGCAAGAATGTGATGATTTTCTCTTCGCTGCCCGATGAGCTTCCCACACATGAAGTGATAGAACGCTGGGCAAAAGTCAAGAATGTGTATCTCCCACGCGTGAGCGGCGACGATATCGAGGTGATAAAATATGAACCAGGCACTCTAAGGAAAGGAAGTTTCAACATCCTGGAACCCACTAATGACGAGATTGTCAACCCATCGATTCTTGACCTTGTCATAGTTCCAGGTGTTGCCTTTGACCGTGAAGGCAACCGATGTGGCAGGGGCAAAGGCTATTACGACCGTTTCTTAAAGCAGACCGATGCTGTGACCATAGCGGTGTGTTTTGATTGTCAGCTGGTAGATCACTTGCCCACCGAGCCTCACGACATTCCGGCACAATACATTGTAACAAGTTCTTACCATAATATTTAATACCATAATGGCACTTATCAATAAAGACACTAAGCTCAGTGAGATAATTCTTCATGAGCCATCGACTATCACTGTCCTTGACAGGTTTGGAATAGCTATGGGTGTTGGCGACGCTACTGTGGCCCACGCATGCGATACCCGTCACATCGATGTGAATTTCTTCACTGCCATTCTCAACACCTACATCAATGAGAATTATTTCCCACAGGAAGTTTTGGCACAGTTCAGCGCACCACAGATTGTTGATTACCTGAGCAAGACCAACGATTACTACGAGAAAAATGTACTGCCCAACATTGAGCGACACTTCGCTTTCCTAATAGGCAAAGCACCATCGCACAACAACAATCTGATTATCATGAAGCAGTTCTTCGACGAGGTGAAGAACGAGCTGCATCATCGCATCATCGACGACCGTGAACGGTGGTTCCCCGAGATTTGCAATTCTGGGCAGGAGATAAACCTGACGCCACAACCATCACTCGAGGACACCAACGACACTATTGAGGACAAAATCGACGACCTCATCAACATGCTCGTTGTGCATCTCAAGGGTGACTACGATCATAATCTTGGCTATGCTGTTATTGTTGCTGTATTCTCACTCAAGAAAGACATCAAACAGAACAACCGCATCCGCAACCGCTTCTTGAGACCTATATCAAATGCCATGAAATGAGCGAGTACCGTGCAGTTATATTGACAACCAATCAACTCGAAGCCATCGGCCTCCGAGAGTTGTTGCGCAATGTATTTGACATCGATGCCTACATCGGTGACAAGTTCTTTTTCAAATCTTTAAACGTCAACAACGAACCAAGTTTCTTCTTCATCGACCAGTCCACCTTTGTGGGCAACCTCAGTTTCTTCTTGCCTCGCAAGGCAAAAACTGTTGTCCTTAACAAAGAAGATATCGATGAAATGAACACACTGCGAACGTCGGCCTGTGAGAATGAACTCATCGACATGTTAAGCCGATTGCTTCGCACCGGCAAGAAAGAAGAAAACACCAGCACGGCACTCTCATCACGGGAAATCGAAGTCCTGAGACTCATTGCCTCAGGCCACATCAACAAGGAGATAGCACAAGAACTCAACATCAGCGTCAATACGGTGCTCACACACCGCAAGAACCTTACTGCCAAGTTAGGCATCAAAAGCGTGTCGGGACTTAGCTTCTATGCAATGATGAACGGGATAGTCTAATCGTCAACAACAATCCTCCCCCCTTTAGGACCTTAAAGGCATTAAGACCCACATCAATAAACAAACCCCGCTGTTATAGGCGGGGCTTGTGATAAAAAACTGTGTTGGTTGGGAATCAGAACCACTTCACATAGGCGAAATCCTGACGGTGTGGCAGATTGTTGTTCCATGGGAATGCACGGAATGACAGTCTGAAGATGCCAGTGTCCTTAATGCGGTCGTTAAGCTTATAGGTAAGAATGTCGCCATCTTCCTCAACGACCTTCATGGGCAGTGTGCTGTGGAACTTAGTCTCACCGTCCACATCGTTATAAACCACGAGTTCCAGCCCCACACTTCGTCTCAGACCGGCAGTGTTGATCTTAACAGTAGCCTCCACCTTGCCATCATTCACCGAGATGTCGTAGAAACTGTCGCTCAGCTGCATATCCTCTACTGTAACATTGTCCCAATTCTCGGCTACATGCTCTTTCCAAGCTACGATTTCACGCACAAGGGCATAGTCGTTGGCACGCAACTTCTTGCTACGTGCCGCCTCGGGGCTGTAGAAACGGTCGATGTAGTCTTTCATCATGCGCGACATGGTATAGTTGGGAGCAATCTGAGATATAGAGTTTTTGATAAACTGAATCCACTCGGGAGAATAGCCCTTGCTGTTCTTAGCAAAATACAAAGGAATAATCTCGTTCTCAAGCATCGAGTAAATGGTTGCGGCATCGAGCTTGTCCTGCATGCTCTGGTCGGTGTAGGTGCGATGAGATGTCAATGCCCATCCAGCACCCTCACGGTAACCTTCATACCACCATCCGTCAAGCACCGAGAAATTGAGCAAACCATTCATCTCGGCCTTTTCTCCACTGGTTCCCGAAGCCTCGAGAGGACGAGTGGGTGTGTTCAACCAGATGTCAACGCCAGTGATGAGTCGTTTCGACACTGTCATGTCGTAGTTCTCAAGGAAGATAATCTTGCCTAAGAATTCTGGCATCTTGGAAATCTCCACAATGCGCTTGATAAGGTCCTTACCCGCACCATCGGCAGGGTGAGCCTTACCGGCGAAGATGAACTGCACAGGGAACTTCTCATTATTGACAATGCGCGACAGGCGATCAAGATTGGTGAAGAGCAAGTGTGCACGCTTGTAGGTGGCAAAGCGACGGGCAAAGCCAATGAGCAGGGCATCGGGATTGATTTTGTCAACAATCGACATGATGCGGGTGGGGTCGCCCTGATTCTTGAGCCATGTTGCACGGAAGTCACGTCGCACGAAGTTGATGAACTTGTTCTTGAGCTGCATGCGCAGGTTCCAAATCTCATCGTCGGGAACGGTTTGTATGGGTGCCCAAGTTTTCACATCTTCCTGCTTGTCGAGATAGTCGGGACCGAACACCTTAGAATAATACTCTTTCCACTCCGACGCTGCCCATGTGGGCATGTGAACACCGTTAGTCACGTACCCCACGTGCGACTCCTCGGGAGCATATCCCTTCCACACGCCCGAGAACATCTTCTTTGACACCTCGCCATGCAGCCAGCTCACGCCGTTGCTTTCTTGAGTGGTATTGAGAGCGAAAACGCTCATCGAGAACTTCTCCTGAGTGTCGGGGTTCTCTCGGCCCATGTTCATCAAGTCGTTCCAAGTGATACCAAGCTTGGCAGGGAATTCACCCATGTAACGGCCAAAGAGACCTTCGTCGAAGTAGTCATGACCAGCTGGTACTGGAGTGTGAACAGTGTAGAGCGACGATGCTCTAACCACCTCAAGAGCCTCATTGAATGTGAGACCCTCGTCTTGAACATAGTCAACAAGACGCTGAAGATTGAGCAGTGCTGCATGACCCTCGTTGCAGTGGTATATCTGGGCCTTGATACCCAATTTCTTGAGCATGAGCATGCCACCGATGCCGAGCATATATTCTTGCTTGATGCGGTTTTCCCAGTCACCGCCATAGAGCTGGTGAGTGATAGAGCGATCGAAGTCGCTGTTCTTGTCGAGATCGGTATCAAGCAAGTAGAGGTTCATGCGTCCCACGTTAACTTTCCAGATGTTGGCATAAACCACGCGTCCAGGATAAGGCACCTCGAGAATCATCTGCTGGCCATCTTTATCAATCACTGGTTCAATGGGAAGGTGATTGAAGTTCTGAGGCTCGTAATTGGCAATCTGCTGGCCATCCATCGAGAGAGTCTGGGTGAAATAGCCATAGCGATACAGGAATCCCACAGCAGTCATATCGATGCGTCGGTCACTGGCCTCCTTGATATAGTCGCCGGCGAGGATTCCCAAGCCGCCAGAATAAATCTTGAGTGCGTTGCACAATCCATACTCCATGCTGAAATAAGCCACCGAAGGGAACTCCTTGCGCATGGGCTGGCTCATATATTCCTTGAAGTGCTCATAGATTGTATCAATTTTTGCCACAAGCTCTTTGTCTTTGCTAAGCTGCTCGAGCTTAGAGGCCGACATCTTGTTGAGCATCATCACGGGGTTCTCGCCCGAAGCGCGCCATATTTCGCGGTCCAGATGATGGAACATCGATTTAGCCTCGCTGTTCCACACCCACCACAGGTTTTTTGAAAGCTCGTCAAGCTTTTTGAGGCTGGCGGGCAATTCGCTTTTCACTGTAAGATTCCTCCAAACTGGAGAATTAGAATTACTAACTTTGATTTTCATATATATATTAAAGTTGATATTTATCTTATTATTTCGATGAATTATTTCTTGATTCGTGCTTGAGCTATGTTGATGGCCGTTGAATAAGCCTTGGTGTAATGCTCCATGAAATGTTCCCATGTAGCTTGTTTCGACGTAGCCTTGGCATTGCGTCGCAGTTTGTCGTGCTCCTTGCTTGTCATCGAGGCTATCGCCTTCACACTTTCTACAATCTGCGCTAAAGCGTCGTCGTAATTTGAGTCGGTACGGTGAACCACTTTGACACCAGTCTTGAGCTCGTTGTTCCCTATCTCTTTCTCAACCCACTGGCCGAAGCCGGCAAGATTGGTGGTGATGGTGGGAACTCCCATAGCAACACTCTCCAGAGGTGTATAACCCCAAGGCTCATAGTAGGACGGGAATATCGACAAGTCAAATCCTGTGAGCAAGTCATAGTAGCTCATGTCGAAGATTCCATCATCACCATTAAGGTAGGATGGAACATAAATCACCTTCACACCATCGCTTTCATGATTGCGAAAGCCCAAAAAGTTCATCTTGCCATAGATGGCATCGCTGTCCTCATTGTGAATGGTGTGAGTGATGACAGGGTTGAACAATCCCACCGCTTTTTCGCGCGACACAGCATCCCGCAGGTCATGGCGTGCCTCATGGGTCCAGCCAGGAACCAGCACATAGGCAACAATCTTGCGATCGAGCGACTGGTCGTGTCGGAGAACGTTCATCGTGTCTAAATACAAGTCGATACCCTTGTTGCGCATCTCACAGCGACCACTGGTGACAACAAGCAACGTCTCGTCGCCGAGTTCATCCCCAGTCAGGGCTCTTGCCACATCGAGCAGGCGCTTGCGAGCCTTCTTGCGGGTGGCGGTGTATTTCGCGCCTTTGGGCACATAGTTCTGCTCAAAGGCATTGGGAGTCACCACTGGGCGACGTTCCAGAAGCTGCTCACACTCGCGTGCTGTCACATCGCTCACGGTGGTGAACACGTCGGCTTCATGAGCAGCACTCTTCTCGAGAGAGTGTTTCGACTCCATGTTCAACTCCTGAGCCATCTGGTCGCCATTATAACCTGTCATGTAGTCATACAGAGGCTTACCATTGCCACAAATGCTGCGGCCGATGCTCGTGGCATGAGTGGTGAACACTGTTGCCACTTGAGGCAGGCGCGACTTCACATACAGCAAGCCCATACCAGTGGTCCACTCATCGAAATGAGCCACCACCCTACCGGCTTGCTTGTACCGTACTATGCTCTCGATGACAAGTGCGGCACCGTAGGAAAACATACACGACTCGTCATAATCGCCATAGCCGTGAAGTGAGTCCACGCCATAGAGCCTCCACATCATTGCATAGAGCTCGTTACGGTAAACATATAACGAATTATAATCAACAAGCACAGCGAGAGGCTTGCCAGGCACAAGCCAACGGCCAGTTCGCACTGTCATACCGGGAGGAAAATGCGACTGAGCTTTCCAATCATCGAGCCACGTGCCCCGCGATTCAAAAAATGGATTCTCACCGCCTAAATCTGGACCGATAAACACAACGTGGTCCTTATAACTTGCCTGCAAGGTCTTTGCCTTGGTTGAGAGTACAGCATAAATGCCGCCAACCTTGTTGCAAACTTCCCAGCTTGTCTCGAAAAATAGGTCTAACATGTTGTTTTATAAACCTTTATTGCAATAAAATCTGTGTCTCGTGTTTTAAAGGTGCAAAATTACGAAAAATTCTCCAATTTACACCACTATTATTATTAGAATAACACAAAAACTGCAATGCAAACCTTTGACACAACAATTATTCCAGTGAATTCCGAACTAACTCAACACACACCAGGCACCATTCATGACCATAGATTCTTTTCCTATAAAGCGCACATCAAAGTGCCATTATTAATAACATTTTGCACACAAGATTTTTTACTTATCAAAAAAAGATTTACCTTTGCAATTGGTAAAAAAGCGTTTCCCCACGGAAACTATTGTTTACTTCTAATTATTAATACTCATTACAACTTAATATACAAATGGTTATAAAGAAATTATTAGCACTCGCAATCTTGTTGGTTGCCGTGGCATGCCCACTGGGTGCAAAACTTAATCTGCCATCAAAGAACCTTGGCAAAGAATCATATTATTATTATAAGGTCGAGAAAAACAACCAGTCTCTCGCCGATATCGCCACAAAAATTGGAGTCACCAAGGAAGATATCATCAAGTACAACCCTACAGCGAAAAATGGTGTAGTTAAAAATCAATTGTTGTTCTTCCCCGTGAACGAGTTTGACAAGCCTTCTCCTCAAGCGTCAAGGGTCAACCCTTCTACAATCACCAACACTGTAACTCACGTCGTCAAGAGCGGCGAGAGCGTTTATGGCATTGCCAAAGCCTACGGCATCACCGAAAGCCAGTTGCTGACTGCCAATCCGTCGATTTCTAACGGAGTAAAGGCTGGAGACGAGCTATTGATTCCACAAACTCCGGCGTCTATCAACCCCGAAGGGATTTTCTACCACACCATAGAGAAGGGAGAGACTCTTTATGGAGTAGCCAAGAAATACAACACCACTATCGAGAAGCTCATGGAGCTCAATCCAGGCATCTCGGGCACCAACTTCCGAGCTGGTGAGGCTATTAAAGTCAAACCAAACACAACCAAGGACATCGTTATCACAAGAGAAATAATCCAATTTGAGCCTTACAAAGTTCAAAAAGGCGACACCTACCAGTCCATCGCTCAAGCACATGGAATCAATGTCAATCAACTCAAGGAGGTAAACCCCGACATCAGCGACCGTGACCTGAAAAACGGAAAAATAATATACATTCCCAAAACAGTTCAAGATCAGCAGACCGTGAACACATCGTTGCTCAGCGAGCAGCAGCTCGAAGAGAGCTATAGCGACAGACTCGACGATGTTTATGATGCTGTACACTCGCCAAATCATGACAACAGCATCGACATCGCCATCATGCTGCCATTCCAGCTCGAGATGAGCAACCGCTCAAGAAATGCCGACAACTACATAGAGTTCTACAACGGTTTCTACATGGGGCTTAGCGAAATAGGTGACCGAATCAATAAACCTCTCAATATTAACGTCTACGACACAAAGAACAGCATTGCCACGACCGACAGCATTCTCCACCTCGAAGCTTTGCTCAGCAACGACATTATTATTGCGCCAAGCGAGGACGACCAGCTAAGGAAAATAATGAGGTTCGGACGTGACAACAATATCAACGTGCTCAACTGCTTCGCCACTCATAGCGATGACTACATCAACAATCCAAGAGCTATGCAGGTCAACATTCCTTCGTCCTACATGAATGCCGAAATCAAAGACATGCTCGACACCAAGTTTAAAGACTATGTCCTCGTCTTCCTCTTCGACATTCAAGAACCTGCCAAGGATATATATGACGAAATTCTCAACCACGCCCAGGCCACCAATCATCAAAACATTACCTTGACTGTCTCGGCCGACTTCACAGGAAAAACAATCTCAAGATATTTGGAGCCTGGTTCCAACTACCTCTTTATTCCCAGTAATGGAAAAGAAAGCTTCTTCAACAGTTTTGCAACTGGATTAAGAGAGGCTAAAGACATGCGTTATGACTGTGAACTCGAGCTTCTCGGACACCCCGAATACACCATGTATATCAAGAAGTACAAAGAGGAATTCATGGCTCTCGACACCTACATCTATTCGCGCTTCTACCTCCCCGACAACGACCAGGTTGCCGCTTTCAACAGGAGCTACACAAGCATGTTTGGCAGCGAGCCCACCAACAGCACTCCCAACATGAGCGTGTTCGGATATGACACAAGTCTCTTTATTGCCAACGCCCTCATCAACGATGTTGAGCCTGGCAGCAAGGAGTCGAAATTCAATGGTATTCAGACCAATTTCAATTTTGAGCGAGCCAACAATTGGGCTGGATTCATCAACCGCTCGGTGCGCATCATCCACCTCACTCCCAAGAAAGAACTCATAATCACCGACCTGAATGATAAATAATGTGTTGAAATACACGTTTGCCGCAATCGCACTGCTGTTGACATTCACAGCACGAGGCAAAGGGTTTGAAGTGAATAACCTGAGCTTCGGAGCCAAGGGAGGCATGAGCTTGTCGAGGGTGAATTTTCAGTCGTCGGTACCGCAGAAGATGATTGGCGGTTTAGTGCTTGGAGCCTCGGTGCGATATATCGAGGAGAAGCACTTTGGACTCATTGCCGAGGTCAATCTGGAGCAACGGGGATGGAACGAAGACTTCCGCCCTCTCGAAGGATACAGTTTCAAGAGGCAGTTCACTTATATCCAGATTCCTTTTCTGACACACATTTACTTCGGGAGTGACCGTGCGCGTTTCTTCTTCAATGCCGGACCCGAAATCGGGATAATGATTGGCGACAAAGCCTCGGGCAATTTCGACTATCAACATGCCAACGACGATGAGGCACTACAAAACAGTTTCCGGGAGATTGAACAATTCACACTCCCAGTAAAGCACAAGTTTGACTATGGCATCTCGGCTGGACTCGGCATGGAACTGAACTTGAATCCAAAGCATGCCATCAACCTTGAAGGGCGTTTCTATTACGGCCTTAACGACATTTTCGCCAACCACAAGACCGACCCATTCCAAGCCTCGTCGTCAATGTCGGTAATGATTACTCTCGGATATAACATAAGAATAAAGTAACGAGACTGTTCTAAAAAAACAAGAAAGGATGCCATCTCATGCGTTGAATGCATTGATTGGCATCCTTTCTCTATAGAAAGCCACATCAAAGGGATGTGATGAAACTCCGATAAATACAGGATTTGAGGGTATCCAAGTCTTTGTAATCCTCCGGTCGCGAAGACACCACTGGGTGGTCGAGGCCCGCCATCGACAAGAATACTTTTCTCGGCATTTCATAAAAATTTGAAGAGTATCCCAATCAGCTTTGATGTGGACATAATTTCAATGATCGCTTTCAATGATTGCAAAATTACAAAGAAAACAACAGAAAACAAAAAAATTAACTCCTTTTTTTCAAAAAAAATGAACTTCATCTCGTGTGGGAGAGGAAGTCCATCTTTTTTTGAGGTAAGTTTACTCGCGGTTGTTGCTCGTTACGATAATCCTTTTGATTACTGAGCATTCTTAGCCTTCTCGACGATAGCCTTGAAAGCCTCGGGGTTGTTCATTGCCAGGTCGGCGAGAACCTTGCGGTTGATCTCGATACCAGCCTTGTGAATCAAGCCCATCAACTTAGAGTAAGAAAGGTCCTCCAGGCGTGCAGCAGCGTTGATACGCTGAATCCACAATGCGCGGAAGTTACGCTTTTTGTTCTTACGGTCACGATAAGCATAGGTCAAACCTTTTTCCCAAGTGTTCTTGGCTACGGTCCAGACGTTCTTGCGTGCACCGAAATAACCTCTTGTAAGTTTAAGAATCTTTTTACGTTTTGCTCTTGAAGCAACGTGATTTACTGATCTTGGCATTTTTTTAAATGAATTGTGAACGTTAGCGGCATTCTGTAATACTCTTTTGTGCTAAACATTCGGTTAATAAAAATGATAAAAATCTCTTTTAGATTAAAAGTGTGAATTGAAACTTGTCAATAGATAAACTTGTTGATTATTTCTTAACGAGCAACTCGCGAATCGAGTTCAAGTTAGCTTTGTCAACGATGCTCACCTTGGTGAGGTTTCTCTTCTGCTTCTTGGTCTTCTTGGTCAAGATGTGACTCTTGTAAGCATGCTTTCTTTTAATCTTTCCTGTTCCGGTAAAGTTGAATCTTTTTTTGGCACCGGAATTAGTTTTAACTTTTGGCATTTTTTTGAAATGTTTTAAAAAAATTATTATTAATCAAGGGGACCAGGCACTTACCAAGCCTAATGCCCCATTTTTTTCCGTTACAATAGACGCTGTGCTTGCGTCACGTCATGTTCTTTGATTGCAGAATAATCAATCCTGTGATGTAGCCTCTTGAGTCGAATCGCCGGCATCGGCCTCAGCTGCGTCTTTGGGCTTCTCGCCGTCCTTCTTCTTCGTGCTTTGTTTCTTGGGCGAGAGCATGATAGTCATGCGCTTGCCTTCGAGAACTGGCATCTGGTCTACCTTGGCATAATCTTCGAGATCATTGGCAAACCTGAGCAGCAGCACCTCGCCTTGCTCCTTGAAAAGGATTGAGCGACCTTTGAAGAACACATAGCTCTTGACCTTGGCACCTTCTTTGAGGAAACCAATGGCGTGCTTGAGCTTGAAGTTGTAGTCGTGGTCATCGGTCTGGGGGCCAAACCTGATTTCCTTAACAACAACCTTTGTGGCCTTTGCCTTCTGCTCCTTGAGTTTCTTCTTCTGTTGGAACTGATACTTCTGGTAGTCCATAATCTTGCACACGGGTGGCTGAGCCATCGGTGCAATCTCAATCAGGTCCAATTCCAGTTCCTCGGCTATCTTGAGCGCTTTGAGGATGGGGTAAATGCCCTCTTCCACATTGTCACCCACAAGTCGCACTTCGGGAGCGCGGATTTCATCGTTGATGGCGAGTTCTTCCTTCTGCTGCCTGCCACCACGCTGATTGCGGTTTTTCTTTCCTTTAGGTCCACCGCCCATTGGCTTTTTAGGGCCACTCCAAAATGGTTTTTTCTGCATTCAAAAAATTTATAAGTTTATCATTTCATTCACTTCCTGTGTGATTTCGGCTGCAAAGGTAGTAATTTTTTTCGAACCTTTATCAATTCCACCCTGTTTTCTTACCGAAACTTCTTCATTTGCAGCTTCTTTTTCACCCACTATCACCAAATATGGTATACGCTTGAGCTCATTGTCGCGAATCTTCTTGCCAATTTTCTCGTTGCGGTTGTCGATGATGGTGCGCACGTCGGCATCGTTGAGAACTTTTGCCACATGCTCGGCATAGTCGTTGAACTTCTCGCTGATGGGCAGTACCACCACCTGCTCGGGAGCCAGCCACAGTGGCAGCTTACCGGCGGTGTGCTCAAGCAGCACGGCGACGAAACGCTCGAGCGAGCCGAATGGCGCGCGGTGAATCATGATGGGACGGTGCTTGGCGTTGTCGCTGCCGGTGTATTCGAGCTCGAAACGCTCGGGCAGGTTGTAGTCAACCTGTATGGTACCCAGCTGCCAGCGGCGGCCCAATGCGTCCTTGACCATGAAGTCGAGCTTGGGACCGTAGAATGCGGCCTCGCCTTCTACCTGCTTGGCGGGAAGTCCTTTTTCCTCGCAAGCCTCGACAATGGCACGCTCGGCACGCTCCCAATTCTCGTCACTGCCCACATACTTCTGCTTGTTATTGGGGTCACGCAACGAAATCTGTGCCTCATACTCAAAGCCAAACACACCCAGGATGTGGTTGATGATGTCCATCACACTCAGAAACTCCTGCTTGAGCTGCTCGGGGGTGCAGAACAGGTGGGCATCGTCCTGAGTGAACGAGCGCACGCGTGTCAAGCCGTGAAGCTCACCACTCTGCTCATAGCGGTATACGGTACCGAACTCGGCGAATCGCAAGGGCAGATCACGGTAGCTGCGAGGCAAGGTGCGGTAAATCTCGCAGTGGTGAGGGCAGTTCATGGGTTTGAGCATGTACTCCTCGCCCTCCTCGGGTGTGTGGATGGGCTGGAACGAGTCCTTGCCATATTTTGCATAGTGACCGCTGGTCACATACAGGTTCTTGTTGCCAATGTGAGGCGTGATAACCTGCTCGTAGCCATATTTCTTCTGTATCTTGGCGAGATAATCCTGAAGGCGGTTGCGCAGTGCGGCACCCTTGGGCAGCCACAATGGCAAGCCCTGACCCACGCGCTGTGAGAATGCGAAGAGCTCCATCTCCTTGCCTATCTTGCGGTGGTCACGCTTCTTAGCTTCCTCAAGGAGAACGAGATACTCGTCGAGCATCGACTTCTTGGGGAACGAGATGGCATAGACGCGCAGCATCTGCTTGCGGGTCTCGTCGCCACGCCAGTAGGCACCGGCAAGCGACAGCACTTTTATTGCCTTGATGGGTGCTGTGGTGGGAATATGTGGACCACGGCACAGATCGGTGAAGGCACCCTGTGTATAGGTGCTGATGGTACCGTCTTGCAAGTCGTTGATAAGCTCAATCTTGTAGGTCTGGCCGGTGTCGCCAAAGAACTTTAGGGCGTCGGCCTTCGAAATGTCGGCACGCACCACAGCCTCTTTCTTTGCCACCAGCTCGGCCATCTTCTTCTCAATCTTTGGGAAATCGGCCTGGGTAATCTCGTTGTCACCGGGGTCGATGTCATAGTAGAAGCCGTTCTCTATTGCTGGGCCAATACCGAACTGAACTCCAGGATAAAGTTCTTGCAAGGCCTCGGCAAGCAAGTGTGCCGAGGTGTGCCAGAAGGCGTGCTTGCCCTCGGGGTCTTCCCACTTGAACAGTTTTATCTCACCGTCGCTACAAATTGGTCGAGATATGTCCCATTCCATGTTATTAATGCTGGCAGCCAGCACATTGCGTGCCAAGCCTGAGCTGATGCTCTCAGCAATCTGCAGTGGTGTCACCCCACTCTCATACTGTCTTACACTTCCGTCAGGAAATTTAATGTTGATCATAAAATATTGTTGAAAATTTTCGTTAATACTTGTGCCATACAAAAGCACGTTCTAAATCAAGCTGCAAAGGTACAACTTTTTTCGCAATATACAACCTTATTAAATTAAAATTAAATTAAAGATTCAAGACATTTTTGTCAAACATTTTTGTCAAACGATTTCACTTAAAAACAGCACAACCAGGTCAGACTTTGTCGGACTGAGAGCGACGGGGCTCGCATGACAGGATTTTTGCCTTTTTCTTGCTCGGGCTGACGCACCTCGCACGTTTTTTGGCAAAAATCCTGTCATGCTCGCTATTTTTTAAAGGTAGAACTATAGAGCAAGGCGAAAGCCGAGGTAGTCGCCGCGGTAGTCAGCGCTGTCCCCGCCGCGAAACGCTACACGGCAGTTCCCGGCGCGGCTGTCCCAGCCGCCACCACGGTACACGCGGAGAGAGCCTGATGCTGGTCCGGTGGGGTTGGAAGATGGAGAACTGCTGTAATAATTCTCTCCATACCAGTTCTGGCACCACTCGTAGACGTTGCCGCTCATGTCAAAGATGCCCAACTCATTGGGCTGCTTGGTGGCGACGTCGTGAGTCTTATCTCCGCTGTTGCCACCGTACCACGCCACATCGCCAAGATTGTTGCTGCCGCTGTACTTGTAGCCCTGGCTCTTATTGCCGCCGCGGGCGGCATACTCCCACTCTGCCTCGGTGGGCAGGCGGAAGTTCAAGCCAGTCAACGCGTTCAGCTTTGTGATAAACTCCTGACATTTGTTCCATGAGACACGATCCACAGGCAGCTTTGTTCCATTAAATTCACTCGGATTGCTGCCCATCACAGCCTCCCACAGCTCCTGAGTCACCTCGGTCTGACCTATATAGTATGTACCGAGAGTGACCTGATGAGCGGGTTTCTCGTCATTAAAGGCATCATCTCCTTGCTCGGAAGTGGCGCCCATAGTGAATTTACCACCCTGAACTTTCACCATAATAAAAGATACTCCATTCACCTCTAAGTACAGCCCCTCATCAAACTTTGCAAGGTATTGTTGGTCGCCTCTCAGTCGCTCGATAAGCTCGGAATATTTCCCAGCTCCTTCCACAAAGTTATTGCCTAACATTGCCTCGAAGTCGCTGATGATGCCGTCGAGGTATGGACTCGACACGGCTCTCTCTTCATTGCGGTGAGCATAGTAATACCTGCAGTAGTCAAGCGACTGCAATGATGACGCTATCTCGTCCTTACGTGCTTCGGTCATCAGACCTGATTTCACATAGACAAAAACTAAATTGAGGAAATCTTCAATCTCGGCGGTGTGCTGGTCATAATTCGCCATCAGCAACCGGTATCGGTCGCGGCGCTCACGGTAAGACTTGTGGAACACGCTGTCGAGCTTTGGCTCCACCTGGTTTCGCATCCAGGTGAAGGCCCCTCTCTCGTCACAGGGCGATGACAAGGCGTAACGGCAGGCCTCAAGTATTTTCTTGTCTAAGTCCTCACGGATGTCATACCAATTCTCAATCAACTGATATTGCTGATTGCCGAGTTCATTATACTGCTCGTTGGTATTGCTGATGCCTTCGAGTGTAGATGTGAGTGTATTGATTATTTCGGCTTTCTCCTCCATCTGCCGGCGAACATTAGCGATATTGAAAGCCGAGGGGTCGCCGGCAGGAGCCAATGCTCTCAACACCTGCTCCAGTTCCTGCTGGCAGTTGTCGAAGCTGCGCAGCCTCAAGTCAGTAATCTTGGCTACACATTCATTGAGGGCTTCGATGCCGTCTTCGCTCGAAGAAGTGAGATGCTGAATATAGGTGCTGTTGCTCCATTCCTGGTCAAATTGTTTCAACGCCTCAGAGCCCCTTTCAAGCTTTTTCCAGCCATTGAGATGGAGCTGGGTCTTCAATTTCTCAAGCGGAACGCGAAGACTATAGGCATACTCCTCATACTGCAGCCTTTCATACTCGTTCCAAGCCACCTGCAGGTCATGCCGCATCTGCGCAATCTCGGCCTCGCTGCGTTCGGCAGGAATGGCATTGAGTTGCTTCACCACAGGAGCGACCTCGGTGTCGTAATACTGCTTGGCTCTGTCATATAACACTTTAGCATCGCGATCAAACTGTTGCATATACTGAAACTGCTCAACCGTCTGCGCGCTCGCAGCCACAACCACAAGCAGCATAACAACTGTGAACAATGCCTTCAGGTTCAAATTAACGTTCATATTTTGGTGTTTTTATTGTGTTAATAGTCTTTCAAAACATGTTGAGCACAAAGTTACAAATAATTTTTCAGATTTTAGTATAGGAATTATAGGAATCATAGGAATTATAGGATTTATAGGAATTATAGGAATTATAGGAATCACGCATTGTCCCTACAAGGGGGGGGGAGCTGTCTCCCGGCAAGCGGCATTCATTATGCATTGAGAACTCTGAATTCTGCATTCTGAATTCTGCATTATTAAACCCCTCCTAATGGTGTATCAAATTTGGGATTTTTTTAACAAAAAACCTCCCAAACTCATTGTTTTTTTGTAAGTTTGCAAAATGAAAAGTATCAACGTGGCAAAAAGAAATATTTTATTTCATGTAACTCTGTTTCTTTTCTTTTCACTGAGTCTCAATTTTGTAACGAGTGCTCAAGAGAAGGTGCGCGTGGGGCTTGCGTGGCAGCCTAACGACAAGGCCTACGACCGTGTCGTTAGGTCGATAGAGCTTGCGGGAGGTGAGGCAGTGATCCTGGCCCAAGTGCGCTTTGCCGACTTTGAATACAATGACAACAAACTATCTTCCAAATATTTAGACAGCGACGGCGTGCTGCTTCAGGAGAATGCCAACAAGGTGAAACGCCTCACCTATCATGGCACCGACATCGACTCCATCATGCAAGACATCGATGCGGTGGTGTTCTTAGGAGGGCAGGACATCAGCTCTACCCTATTCCGTGTGCCAGAGCCATGGCATGGCATCGAGGGCGATGTGTGCAACGCCACGCGCGACGTGTCGGAATATCTCACGATGGCCTACTGCCTTGACCATGACATCCCTGTGCTCGGGTTGTGCCGAGGCATGCAGATGCTTGCCGTCGTCTCGGGTGCATCGATGATACAAGACCTTGGCACCTTCTATGCCTCGCAAGGTGTGGAATACAACAATCTGCACCGCTCGGAACGCGACGAGAACGGCAATCGCCATTACACACCTCACGACGTGCTGGTCACCGACCACTCGTCGCTGCTCTACAGCATCGTTAATGACGATGTCATCGAGAATGTGCCTTCATGGCACCATCAAGTGGTGGGCAGCGTAGATGGCACCGAGTTGAGAGTCACAGGCATCACTTTCACCCAGGGCTATGACTTGATTGAAGCCATTGAGCGCAAGGACAAGACCTTTGCCCTTGGCGTGCAGTTCCACCCCGAGGAGGCTGTACGCCAGCATCTTGACGGCACTCCCACAGCATCCCAGTTCATGCAGTTATACCATGCCGTGAACTTCTTTGCGATGCTAATTAAATCGTGCAAACAAGAGATTTAATATTAAAAGATTTATATAAACTTAAAACAAAGAAAAAACTATGAATTTAGATTGGGCCGAAGGACTGCATTGCGCAGTGACGGTGTGCGACACCGAAGGTAAAGTGATTTACATGAACGAGAAATCACGCGAGACTTTCAACAAGGGTGGAAAATCGATGGTGGGACAAAATCTGTTCCCCTGCCACAACGAGCGGTCGCAGGCGATGATTCGCCACATGATGGAAAGCGACACCATCAACGCCTACACCATCACCAAGAATGGCCAGCGCAAGATGATTTACCAATCTCCCTGGCGAGTGGACGGCAAAGTTGCCGGCATGGTAGAAATCTCGATGGTCATCCCCAACGAGATGCCACACTACGACCGCGACAAGAAGTAGCCTCTCAGAAGACAATTAAGGACTATAACTTTTTCTCTCAATCATTAAGGACAAAGTTCCCTTAATTGATTTGTTAGGGCGCTATAAATCAATGATTAAAAGAAACAAACTTTTTTTTAGAGAAGGGCACTACTACAACTACCAAGGTTGTTAAGTAATCAAACTTAAAACACCTATAATAAAAAGCGTGGCCTCATTTTAAGACCACGCTTTTTATCTATTATTAATATCGCTTCAGTTTAATCGTTCATCGTGCGTAGGAGTTCGTCGTTATCGCGAGTGCGTTCCATGCGTTCCTTGATGAATTCCATAGCTTCGATAGATGTTCGGTCACTCAAGAATCTGCGCAAAATCCACATGCGGTTGAGAGTGTCTTGACGAAGCAACAAGTCGTCGCGACGAGTACTTGAAGCCATGATGTCAACGGCTGGGAAGATTCGCTTATTGCTCAACTTGCGGTCGAGCTGCAACTCCATGTTGCCTGTTCCCTTGAACTCCTCAAAAATCACCTCGTCCATCTTGCTACCGGTCTCGATGAGAGCTGTAGCGATGATGGTGAGACTGCCACCATTCTCGATGTTGCGGGCAGCACCAAAGAAACGCTTGGGGCGCTGCAATGCATTGGCATCGACACCACCACTCAGGATTTTGCCACTGGCAGGAGCGATGGTGTTGTAGGCACGAGCCAGACGAGTGATTGAGTCGAGCAAAATCACCACATCGTGTCCACACTCAACCATGCGTTTCGCCTTCTGAAGCACCAGGTCGGCAATTTTCACGTGGCGGTCGGCAGGCTCGTCGAATGTTGAAGCTATCACCTCGGCGTTCACGCTGCGGGCCATGTCGGTAACCTCCTCGGGACGCTCGTCGATGAGCAAGATAATCATGTAGGTATCGGGATGGTTCTCGGAGATAGAGTTGGCAATATCTTTAAGGAGAACTGTCTTACCAGTCTTGGGAGGAGCCACAATAAGACCACGCTGCCCCTTACCGATAGGCGAGAACATATCTACAATGCGTGTAGAGATGTTGGGATGAGTGTGGTTGACGAGGTCAAATTTCTCGTTGGGGAACAACGGTACAAGATGCTCGAAGGGGATGCGGTCACGCACAAACTCGGGCGTGCGGCCATTGATAAGACGCACATCAACCAGTGGGAAGTATTTCTCACCTTCCTTGGGAGGACGAATGGTGCATTCCACAACATCGCCGGTCTTGAGACCATAGTTCTTGATTTGCGCCTGTGGCACATAGATGTCGTCGGGCGATGTGAGGTAGTTGTAGTCGCTTGAGCGCAAGAAGCCATAGCCATCGGGCATGACTTCAAGCACTCCTATTCCGTTGAGAATGCCATCGAAGTTGTAGGTCATGTCGGCATAGGGCAAAGACGATTCTTGCTGTTGCGACTGCTGGCCCTTGCCTTTTTTCTTCTTCGACTGCTTGTTGCTTGAGGGCTCTTTCTCGACCTTGGGCTCTTGAATGATAATTGGAGCCTTAGCAGCTTCCTCGGCGGCAATGCGACGCTGCTCCTCGGCACGACGAGCAGCCTCTTCACGCTCCTGAGGAGTGCGAGGCTTGAAAGTCATGGTGCCACTGCCAAAGAATTTGCCACCATCGGGCTGATTTTCGACATTGCTGCGTTTCGCCTTCTTCCCTATTGTTGCATTGGGATTGGTGTTGAACAAGCTCATGAAGTCATCATTGTTGGGGTCGAAGCGCGAAGGCTCAGGCTCCATCATGTCTTCTTCATTTTGCATCTCCCCTTGATTAATCTCGTCTTGAGGATAATCACCCACTGGCAGCTCTTGTCCCTCAACAGGCACAGCCTCCATTGTGTCAACCACAGGCATTTCTTCCGGCATGCCATCGAGGTTCATATCATCGCCGACTACTGGTTCAACAACATCAGGAATCTCGGGCATGACATTACGCTCTATCCTTTCGCGACGAGCACGCTTGGCTGGAGCTGGCTCAACCTGAGTTTCAACAGCTTCGGCACTCTGGGTGTTGTCGTCGGGCACAGCTTCAGGTTCTACAAGGCCGGGTAGCTGTTCCTGTTGAGATGCCTTTGCTTCGCTCTTGCGGGGACGGCCACGCTTGCGCTTGGGCTGAGAAGCTTCGGCAGTCTCTTCGACAACCTCATCTTTAGGCTCAACATTATTGTTTTTTTTAGAAGTTTTCTTTTCTTCTTTTGCTTTCTTGCTTGACTTGGTTTCGTCGCTTTTCTTTGTGTTTTTCTTCTCTTCTTTTTTCTCTTTTGCGCTATCGCCAGCAGCAGGTGTCTCTTTCTTGGCACGTGTGCGACGGCGCTTGGGAGGTTCGGGGGCATTCATTGATGCATCGATAGCCTGCTGGTCAATAATCTGATATACAAGATCGTCCTTAGGCATAGAAGCAACTTTCTTTATACCCATTGATTTAGCCAAATCTTTCAATTCGGCCTCGCTCATAGAGCTGAGTTCATTAATATTATACATAATTTTGAAAAATAATCATGAAAATCTCATCGCGTTGCAGCAGTTATCATTTACTCTATCAAATGCATGCACAAAAGCACGCAACAATAGCTACAACAGTCGGTGAAAAAGATTATCGAGATAAATTAGAAATAATTGTTATAAAAGTGGAATATGCACTGTGTAAAAATAGCATTAAAACTTGATCAGGAATGCTACAAGTGCTTAAATTATGTGCAAAGGTAGTAATTTAATTTTATTCTGCAAATTTTTTTGCCAACAAAGTATTTTTGTATTACCTTTGGGGCAAGAAATTCAGCTAAATCATGAAAAAACAGGTATTAATCTCATTGGTGATGGCGGCGGTGGCACTTGTTGCATGGCCGTGCACTTCGGCTATAATCTCTGGCAGCAAAACAGCATCAGGGAGACCTCTACTGTGGAAACACCGCGACACCGGTTGCCCCGATAACCGTGTGGAACTTATAAAGGCACATGGCGACTGCTACGAGTTTGTTGCTATTTTCGACGCTACCGATCCTGCCGACACCGCAGCATGGACAGGTTTCAACGAAATGGGATTCGCAATCATGAACACGGCATCCTATAATCTCAACAACGACAATGTCCCCGAGAGTGAAATGGACAAGGAAGGTGTGGTGATGAAACTCGCCTTGGAGCACTGTGTCACGGTTGATGATTTTGAGCGATTGCTGCAACGGTTGCCCAAGCCACTGGGTGTGGAAGCCAATTTTGGTGTTATCGATGCTCAAGGCAATGGCGCTTATTTCGAAACGGGTAATTACACCTATAAAAGATATGACCTCGCCGACGCCCCCGACGGTGTGCTCACACGCACCAACTATTCCTATAGCGGTCGCCCCGACGAGGGTATGGGCTATGTGCGTCATGAAAATGCGAAGTACCTGCTCGCTCCTCACATCGCTGTTGGCGACTTCGCCCCATGGATCTTCACCGAGCAGATTTCGCGCTCATTCTATCATAGCTTGCTTGGCAAGGACTTCACTCACAGTGATGCTGAGTGGATAGTTGACCAGGATTTCATCCCTCGCCGCATATCCACAGCCTCAATAGTAATCGAAGGCGTCTCGCCTGAAGAGCATGAGCCCGCAGCACTTACAACGATGTGGATAGCACTGGGCTACCCACCTTGTGCCGAGACTTTTGCTGTCCACGTTGGGGAGGCTGGTGGCGTGCCTGAGGAACTTAAAGGCACAGGCGCCAATAATCACAGCCCGCAGTGCGACAAAGTGCGTGCCCGTCAGGCCGAAGTATTCAGCATCGAGCGCGGCAATGGCCAGCATTACCTTAACCTGAGCAAGCTGTATAACAAAGAGGGCACCGGCTATTGCCAGCAACTCGTGCCCAAGAACATGGAAATGTATAAGCGTGAAAATGAATTGCGTGAATCCAAAAAGATGGCGTTAATACTTGAAAACAGAGTGTGGTAGTCAAGAGATGTTCAATATCCTCGGGCACCTATATGTCAATACTCTATAGGTTGTTCTTCGCTCGACGGTGGTGGTTGTTGCTGCTACCCGTTGTTGTGTGCTTAGCACTGATTGTCGTTGACACACGCTTTGCCTATGTCGCCCTCATCGTGGCGATGGCGATGGTGATGATATCAATGCCTATTCTATATTATTATGCTTTGACACCCGAGTCTCGATGGTCGATACTTGAGAAAACCGCCACCATAACCGAAGAGGGCTTGAAACTGGATTTCAGCAGCGACAAGATGTCGACACACGTTATTGCATGGAGCGACATTGACTCTACTACAGCCTTCAACAATTGTCTGATTCTTCGTTTCAAAAAAAACAGCTACACTTTCTTAGCCATTCCACTCACATCCTTCCCTAATGAAGACGAGTTGCGCAAGTTCGTGATAGAATTAAGGCACCGAATAAACCGCTAAGCTGCCTGTTTATCGATAAAAAGGTCTAATTAGTCTATTATTCCTATCTTTTGATGCAGTATTTATAAACTTTTGTGTTCTATTATTGTCAAAAAAGACAAAGAACACTAATTTACTTATTAAGCAAAAAGATAGAAATATGAAAAAGAGAAAGACATTAATTGTTGCTGTACTGCTTTCGATAATGGCTTCGATGGCAATGACTTCGTGCAGCACATACTGGTATGATGATGGTTATTATTACGACTATCCTTATTATGGCCGTCCTGGACCGCCACCACCACCGCCGCCACACCACCCAGGCGGACACCACCCAGGCGGGCATCATCCTGGTGGACACCATCCAGGCGGACACCATTAATGATAGCGCAAGTGGCACAAGAGTCGAATACTCATTGTGCCACTTGTTGCTTTTTTGTGTCAAGTTTGCGTCAAGCTATTTACATACCCAAGCCTTTCGGTATTTTTCAGGAAGAAGCTCTTTAGCCTTGAGCAACTCTTTCTCATCATTGCTTTTAGCTACAACGATGTGGTGATACTTGCCGCGTTCCACTTCTACAGCTTTAATTCCACGCTTCGCATAATGCTCAATTATTTTCTTGGCTTGTCGGCTCTTGTTGCAAGTGTTGATTACAAGCAGATATTCCCCTTTGCAGGGCATGCCTTCATTGAAATCGCTCTCTACTTGAGAATCTGTTTTATTGTCATCGATGAGTTCAAAACTCATGTCTTGCCGAGTAGCTTGTGACACCTTCTTCACAGTAATATTCTGAGCGGGAGTAGTCTTTATTTCAACACCCCCCATGCTTGCAGTCTGTGAGGTGTTGTCAACAATGGCAGGCGTCGAGAACAGAATTCCAAGTGCCAGAATTGCTGCCGCCGACGACACCACCTTCAAGCGCTCCCTCCAGTTTAACACTGGCACAATTTGAGCAGGCTCACTCTCGAGACGCTGTTGTGAGAGGAGATTGAATTCCAGGTCGCAAAGGCCATAATACTCATTTGCCATTTCAACACCCGACAAGGGCATGAACTCCATTTTACCGGAGTTGTTGAGGCTGAACACGCCAAGGTGGCCAAAGGCAACTTCAACACCGGCATTCAACTGCTGGCGAAATGCGGTGATAGTGTCTTCAATGAACTTGCACGACTGTTCATAGGTCATGTCATGCCTGCGCGACAACGAAGTGGCCAGCATGCCATCGTTGTGGGTGATACTTGAATTAAACCCTATCACACGACTTGGACAGCCTATATGGCAGCCTTTTGACACCGACGATATATTATTGGCTATGAGTGCTCCCCAACCAGGAACCACCACGCAGTCATGATACATCATCAAGTATTCTATGTGTTGTATAAGTGAAATCATCGTGCAAAGGTACACATTTCTTGGAAATATCACAACGATTGTTGATAAGTTTCGTCCAGATTGATTCAACTTATCGCACCAAGCCTTAATAGAACTTTTCGCCCATCTCGGTCATAATAGACGGAATATCTATTGACTGTGGACAGTGGCGGGCACAGGAGCCGCAGTTTAGGCAATCACTCGGTGGACTTGTTGATTCCACCTTCTCAAGCAATGCTTTCAGTCCAAAGTCACCGTATGCCTTATATTTATTATAAAGACGGAGAAATTCTGGTATATTGATGCCCATAGGGCAATCATCGGTACAGTAACGACAAGCAGTGCATGGCACTTGCATCTGCTCTTTGAACATTTCCATAGCGCGGAACAGGAGGTCTCGGTCAGCGTCGGTGAAGTTGTTGTCGTCGTCAAATGTTCGCAAGTTGTCCTCCACTTGCTCCATCGTGCTCATACCACTCAATATCACCTGGACCTGTGGCAATGAGCGTACAAAACGGAACATCCACGAAGCAAGCGACCACTCAGGATGAGCCTCATGAAGCATCGCCTCGGCCTCAGGTACGAGACGCGACAATCGCCCACCTCGCACAGGCTCCATAACTACAATGGGAATGTTGCGCTCCTCAAGAATGCGATACTCCTCTTGTGTGTGAGAAAAGAGCCAGTCGAAGCAATTGAGCTGGATTTGGGCAAAGCCCCAATCATATTGCTCAACAAACCACCGGAGTGACTCATTGCTCGCATGGCACGAGAAACCAAGATTGCGGATGCGTCCTTTCTCCTTCTGCTCAATGAGATAGGCCACACTGCCATCGTCGACATAGGGATGAATTGTGTTGTCGCCAATGGCATGAATGAGGTAGAAATCAAGATAGTCGGTCTTAAGCTTCTTGAGCTGAGTTTCAAACACATGGCGATAATCGGGATTGAAACCGATGTTGAACTTCGTGGCAAGATAGAAACTCTCGCGGGGATAGTTAGGCAGAACTTCACCAAGGAAAGTCTCACTGTCCTCATGATGATACATCCAAGCAGTATCATAATAGGTAACACCACCCTTCATGGCACGGTCAATCATCGCACTGGCCTTCTCACGGTCGATGCGTCCGTCCTTTTCGGGCAGACGCATGTTGCCAAATCCCAGGCGAGAAATGGTTATATCTTTGAATGTTTTATACTCCATCTCACTTCTTGAGCAAATAACGCAAAATCGCATATCCTCCCACAATCTGAATCAGGCAGCCTGGCCAGCCCAGAATGATGTCTTGAGAAGCCTTGTCGATTGATCCTGTCATAGCCCACTCAGCGAGTGAACCTATTAACTGATAGGCAATCACAGCAAGAGCCACGGTGAGCAATGTCACCTTATTGGTCTTCTTGGCTATCAACGCAGCAACTACAGCAAGAGTCACGCTCTTGATGAAGATGATGGGCAATGCTGCTGCAGGAGGCATGCCAAACAATGCGCTATTTACCAGTGGCGAGAGCACTGCTGTTGTCAATCCCACTGTAAAGCCATATTTATAGGCTGCTACCAGCGTGAAGAAATAAATGGGCAGGAAGATGAGTCCACCCTGTGGCATGAGATGGCACAGCTGTGGCAATGCAATGTTGCCCACAATAAACAATGCTGCAACAAGATAAGTTTTCAACTGATTGTAGCTTAGTTGATAAAGAGCTACCGATGATGTTGTAGATTTCATGATTCAATTATGTTTTTGCTGATTAAAAATTCTTTAATTTTCTCACGGGCCACTTCGGGATTGGTGATGCTCATTGTCAATTTCTCGACGGGGCAGATGTCGGAGCCATCGCGGTTGATGATGTTGGGGACCATTTTGTCATAGTCAACCCTGATACCAGCCTCTTGAAACACTTCAACTGCCTGGCTGCTAATGAGCGAGGCATAGACACGTTCCACCTTGCCTAAGACCAACAACAACGCTGCTCCACGCCCTATCACACGGTCGGCGACAGTTGCTCCAACAAGCGCATTAGGCCTTGAAACCACAAGAGTGAAAAGGTCCTTCACCCCAGGGCTGTGAAACTCGATGACTTCGCCGGTAGCAGTGCGCACCACTCCCCTAACGATGTCGCTATTGAGCATTTCTTTCAATCGATTCATTTTGAATAGTGTTTTCGTGGGTGTAAAGTTACACATAATTATCCACTTCAGGAAAACTTTTTCAGTTTTTTATTATTCAATATTGATTGGTATAGATAATATTGTTAATTTTGCAGAAAGATAAAATCCAAAATCATGAAAAAAACTATTTTATTAATAGCAATCACACTAAGCTTCATAGCCAATGCTTTAGCCGGCGATATAGAGCAAGCGCATGCACTCGCGTCACGGCTCTCGCCACAACTGGTGCAAAAAGTGACATTTGAAATAATTACCGCAACCCACAATGGTGCCGACATTTTCACGCTCGAGAGCCGGGGAGACAAAGTAGTGATTGGCGGCAACAACGCCAACTCGATGGCTGTGGGACTGAATCGATACCTGAACCGCTATTGCAAAACCACCGTGTCGTGGTATGCCGACATCGCCATCGCTCTGCCTTCCACTTTACCCGATGTACCCGAGAAAGAGACCATTGAGGCGCGCGTGCCACAACGTTTCTTTCTGAACTACTGCACCTTTGGCTACACAATGCCATTTTGGGACTGGGCCGACTGGGAGCGATTCATCGACTGGATGGCGCTCAACGGCATCAACATGCCACTCGCCATCACTGGACAAGAGGCGGTGTGGTATAACGTGTGGACCAAGATGGGCATGAGCGACGAGGAAGTGCGAGGCTATTTCACTGGTCCTGTCTATCTGCCCTGGCACCGCATGGCAAACATTGACGCCTGGTGTGGACCTCTACCCAAAGAGTGGCTCGACGGACAGGCCGAATTGCAGAAAAAGATAGTCGCGAGAGAACGTGACCTTAATATGCGTCCTGTGCTGCCAGCCTTTGCTGGTCACGTGCCACGCAAGCTCAAGGATATGTACCCTAATGCCGACATCAAGGCTATGAGCACATGGGATGAGTTTGAAGAACCTTATCGCACCTTCTTCCTCAACAGCGAAGACCCATTATATGCCAAAATCCAGAAAATGTTCCTTGAGGAGCAGACTCGCATGTTTGGCACCGACCACATCTATGGCATTGACCCCTTCAACGAGATGGATCCACCAAGTTTTGAGCCAGAGTATTTGCACAATGTGTCAAAGCACATTTATGAGAGTCTCACCGATGTTGACCCTCAAGCCGAATGGCTGCAAATGGGATGGTTCCTCTACTACCAGAGGAAGGATTACACGCCTGAAAGAGCCAAAGCCATGCTCACAGGTGTGCCTCAAGGTAAAATGACTATGCTTGACTATTATTGCGAGTACAAAGAGATGTGGCGTGACCTCGATGGATTCTTTGGTCAACCCTACATCTGGTGCTACTTGGGCAACTTCGGGGGCAACAGCAACATTCAGGGTAATGTGAAAGAGGCTGGTCAAAAACTTGAGACCACTCTCAGAGAAGGAGGAAAGAACCTTGTGGGGATTGGTTCCACCCTTGAAGGACTTGAGGTGCAACAGTTCCCTTACGAATTCATCTTTGAGAAAGCTTGGGATTTCAATAAAACCGATGAGCAAGTGATTAACGAACTTGCCGACCGCCATGCCGGACGAGAATCACAGCCTGTGCGCAAGGCATGGAAGATGCTTTATGACAGCGTGCTCAACATACGCCCCACCACCTTTTGCGGACCACTACCCTGCCAGTATCCCGAGCTCGACAAGACGCATGGCCGCTGCGCTGTGCGATACAACCCCGAGCAATTACTATATGTTTGGGACAAACTGCTTGAACAAGACACCGTTACCACCGACGCCATGACAATCGACCTGATTTGGACAGGACGGCAGCTGCTGGGAGACCTATTCCTAACCGAGAAAAATGAGCTCGACAAAGCCTACCACGATGGCAACATCAATAAGATGAAAGAGCAATTTGAAATAATGGCCTATATCATCTTCTTCATGGATGGTCTAAACTCAGAGCACCCTTTCTGCACAATGGACAAGTGGATAGAACAAGCACGCGACTTAGGTATCGCTCCTGATGTCAAGGATTATTACGAGATGAATGCTCGGCGACTTGTGACAACATGGGGTGGTGACCTCAATGACTACTCATGCCGCAACTGGGCAGGACTACTGGGCGGCTACTACATGAATCGATGGCTCACTTATTTTAACTACCTGACAGCCACCATCGAGCAACATGAGCCCTATGATCACTCAGTTCTGCAACGAGAAATCTCGTTGACACAAGATGCTTGGCCACTAAAACAGGGTGCGACTGCAGTACCTTTCACTAAAGGAAATAGCTTGATTACCACCTGCAGGTACATCAACGAGATGTTCAGAGAGGAGTTCAAGAAAATCAAGAAGACTAATCAATAGTGGTTTCTTGCCATTTTGAGAGTACACGCTCGAGTTCCATCGTGTCGATAAATGTGCCGGCGCGATAGACCTCCCTGCCATGGGCAAACACCAGCACAGTGGGTGCTGTAGCGACAAGGAACTCACCTGCCACCTTGGGAACAACATGAAGCTCCACTCGCGCCGAGCGCACTTTGTCAAAACGTTGTGCCACTGCCTCTATCTTGTCGAGCATGATTGAGCACAACCCACAATCAGGAGCCTGAATGTAGAGCAAACACAACTTGCCAGCGGCAACGATTGTTTTAAGCTTATTGATGTTGTTTATTAAATCCATATTGCAAAAAAGCTGAAGGGCAACCACTCAATCGGTGAATTGCCCTTCATTTTTTCTAAAAATTATTTCACTAATTTCTCAATATCTGCTTTGCTTTTGCCAGTGAGGTTGATGGGGTCTTTCCAGTTGGCTTTTGGAGCCGAAGGAGTGAGGTATTTCATTGTCTCACCTGCTTCGCTGCCACCAGATGTAAAGAACGGAATAACGGTTTTTCCCTCAAGGTTGTATTGCTCAACAAACGTGTTGATGATAGTTGGTGCAATATACCACCAGATGGGATAGCCAATATAGACTGTGGTGTACTGGTCCATGTTCTCAACCTTGTTCTTGATGGCTGGACGGCTGCTCTTGTCCTTCATCTCCACCGAGCTGCGGCTTTGCTGGTTGTGCCAGTCAAGGTCGGCATCGGTGTAAGGCTGTTCTGGCTGAATTTCGTGCAAATCGGCATTTACCACTTGCGCCAGCTTTTCGGCGGCAGCCTTGGTTGTTCCTGTAGCCGAGAAATAGGCTACCAAAGTCGTTTTCTTTTCCATGTTCTCTGAATTACTTTGCTGCGCACTACCCTGCCCGCCCTTGTTGCCAGCACAGGCGCAAAGAATAACAGCCAGAGAAAGCGCAAAAATTGATGTTAATCTTTTCATTTTACTTGAATTTATTGATTTAAACGAAAAACCTTAAATAAGTCTTTTTCTGAATGATTACACTTTGAGTGCAAATATATAAAGTTTTTTCTGTTCCATTATTATCTTTTTTACTTATTTCTTTGACTATTTTACTGAATGATGCATTAAAGCGTCTGAAAAAAAGTCCATTCGGTGATATTTTTCAAAAAAAACAGCCCAATATCTTGCACAGTTAATAAAATAGACTTAACTTTGCAGTCGCAAAATCCGTAATGGTCGCTTGGATGAGTGGTTTAGTCACCGGTCTGCAAAACCGGGCACAGCGGTTCGAGTCCGCTAGCGACCTCAACAAAAAAGCACCTCATTAATGAGGTGCTTTTTTGTTTCATAACTTAAACATCTCTACCAGTCAAGAATCGTGGTAATCACCTATTACCTAATAAGGTTGCCACTCTCCAACGAGGGCAACCTTATTATTGTGCTATATATATGCCTCAACAACGGCTTATACTGTGAGAACAATGTTATTCTCGACTGCCAGTCGACGCATATTGAGGATAGCATATCGCATGCGTCCTAAAGCAGTGTTGATGCTCACGTTGGTTTGGTCGGCAATTTCCTTGAAGCTCATGTTCTTGTAATAACGCATGAGTAGCACTTCTCGCTGGTTGGCAGGCAAGGCAGTTACCAGTCGCCTTATATCGCTGTGGATCTGGTCAATGATTAGGTTGTCTTCGACAGTAGCTTCACTGAGTTCCTTTCGATTAAGAATGTCAACCTCACACGAATCGCTCGACTGAACATTTTCGGATTTCTCTTGTCGGTAAAAGTCAATTATAAGATTGTGGGCTATGCGTGTAATCCAAGCGGCGAAATGTCCGTTTTCAACATATCGTCCTTGCTTGATTGTCATTATTGCCTTGACAAAAGTCTCTTGGAAAATATCGTTGGCCAAATCTTCATCTTTCACCGAATGGAAGATATAATTGAAGATTCGGTTTTTGTGTCGCTCAATGAGCGCATCAAAAGCCTCGTTTTTACCTTCGACATACTTTGCGATGAGACGATCATCGCTCAAGTCTGCTAATTTTATCATTACTTCTTATGTGTTGGTTAATAAAGTAATGGTGTAATCAATAGGCGTTTAGTTTTAGCAATTAATATAAAATCTCATCTCTATCTTTCATCTTATTGGATGAAAACAGGGCAAAATTATATATTTTTATGTATTTGACAAAATTTTTTTTCAAAAAAATGCAATTTTTGACTTTGGCGCACGTTATCGGGCAAACTCGTCAATTATCGTTTTCGGCGCAAATATAGTTTTATCAACAAGTTCAATACCTTGTAGCCTAAGAAAGCATAATCGGCTTTTTTCAGACCTGTTATAGTCTTGTTGCTGAAAAGCAGCCCTCTCATTCCATTCTGAGACACTTTCTCCCGGGTATTACTTATTTTATCCATCAAGCTCGCCCTATAGACATCTCTGAACACCAACGACTTGGCGCGTCGCATCCTGAGCTCGTCCATAGTTAGTCCTTTCCACTCTTTATTTGGCTCATCATATGCCGATGGCAATTTATTAGTATTTTGACCTGAAGTGCTCATGATTATTTCTCGTCGGGGTTCAACAACAATTTAGTTACAAACCTTGTCACAGGATCGATAAGCAAGGGCTTGCGGCAAGCATAAAGAACAAGAAGCAACAGAAGAAGAACACCTATCGACAGCAGCACGCCAATCCACCAGCTGTGAGTGACACTCACCAGCAAAGTGTTGAGCCCCCACAACAGGAGCGACAGCAAGCATGCGCCAAACACTACCAGTATTATCACAACGATAGCGCGGTAAAGCAAAATCGACATTTTCTCGGCCAGCGTGAGCTTAGAATATTCCAACTCCTGCCTGGCAGTTTGCTTCACACTCTCGACAAGCTCTTTGAATTTCAAGTCTTCTTCCATCACTTATATAAATTAATCAACCACCAAGCCGCACACTCATCTCAGCAATGATGTGTGCAGCTTGATGTGTTTCAAAAAAAGTAAGTATTATTGCTCGATTTGAGCGCTTATCTGATTTACAAGCTGTTCAACCTCGTCATCGCTGAAGTCGATACCTTTCTTCTTGAGCAATTCCTTGATGCGCTGGCGCAAGTCCTTACCAGGCTCTGGAGCATAAAGCAAAGCAAGAGCTCCACCCAAGATAGCACCACCGATGAAAGCATAAAGCAGACTAAGTGATTTCATGTCTCTCATAATTCTTCTTGATTTTTGTTCTATTGCGAAAAATGTGTTATTAACTCTTATCGGGAGAACTCAAAACAATAATTACTCCTCTTTAATCTCTTTGGTAATATCGTCGATGAGCTCGTCCATCTCCTGATCTTTAAGCGTGATACCTTTCTTTTTCAAGATATCGGCTATCTTGCTGCGAGTATCGGCACCCTTGGCGGGAGCAAAAAGTAAACCTACTGCGGCACCAGCGAGTGCACCACTCAATACTGCTAAAATAATGTGAACTGGTTTCATTTTACAATATATTTTGAGGGTTAATAAAAAGATTTCTTTTTTCTCGATTACAAATATACTACTTTAAATTAAAAGATGTTCGTTTTTTAGCATTTTTTTGCAAATTGCACAACGCAAGTAACTATTCAGCGAATAAAAATTGTGATAAATCAGCTGGATGCTGACCTCCGATTTCGCTGAATAGTTACCAACGTTACTACTACTTCATGCTCCCTTTGACACATGCGGTACAATTAGCTATCACTACCACAGCATTAGATAGAATTGTCATCAATAGTTGAGTAAATGAGCGAAAAAGCACTTTCCTTAATTGCCTGAAATATTTATTTTAACTAACTTTGCACCTTATTATATAAATGGCAATGAAAAGCAATGACATCATAGTTAAGGGAGCGCGTGTTAACAACCTCAAGAACATCGATGTAACTATCCCGAGAAACAAGTTTGTAGTAATCACTGGCCTGTCGGGGTCGGGAAAGTCGTCGTTGGCGTTCGACACTCTCTATGCCGAAGGTCAGCGCCGTTATGTAGAGAGCCTTTCGTCCTACGCACGCCAGTTCTTGGGGCGCATGTCCAAACCCGAGTGCGACTTCATCAAAGGGCTACCTCCTGCCATTGCCATAGAGCAGAAGGTCAACAACCGCAACTCCCGCAGCACAGTGGGCACCTCGACCGAAATCTACGACTATCTGCGTCTTCTCTTTGCGCGCATTGGCAAAACTTTCTCGCCAGTGAGTGGTCAACAGGTGAAGAAGCACACCACCGCCGATGTCATCAACGCCATCAAGCAGCTCTCCGACGGGACTCGGTTTGCACTTCTCTCTCCCATCATCCTGCCCGAAGGCCGCGACTTGCGACAACAACTTGACATATTGCTCAAAGGTGGCTACTCGCGTGTTGAGCAAGACGGCCAGTTCTACCCCATCACACAAATCGCTGAACAAAACCAACTCTCCAGCAAAATCAGGTTGCTGATCGACCGTATGTCTGCCCCCATCAGCAATGATGATGAGCTCCGCCTCTTAGACTCGGTTGCCACGGCTTTCTATGAAGGGCATGATGAGTGCATACTGCTGATTTTCAACAGCGATGGCACAATGTGTGAGCAGTCATTCTCAAAACGCTTTGAAGCCGACGGCATTACCTTCAGGGAGCCAACCGACCTGATGTTCAATTTCAACAACCCCATTGGCGCATGTGAGACTTGCGAGGGCTTTGGCAATGTGATAGGAATTGATGAGAATTTAGTTGTCCCCAACAAGACGCTGTCAATCTATGACGATGCTATACTGTGCTGGCGAGGCCAGGTGATGAGCGAATGGAAAAACGCTCTCATAGGCATCGCAGCAAAATATGACTTCCCCATTCACCGTCCATATTACCAGCTCACGCAGGAACAGCTTGACCTGCTGTGGCACGGCTGCCCCGAATTTCCCGGCATCGACGGTTTCTTTGAGTTTATCAAGAGCAAGTCCTACTCTATTCAATATCGTGTGTTGCTCGCACGTTATCGAGGCAAGACCATCTGTCCCACCTGCAATGGCTCAAGGCTGAAAGCCGATGCCACCTATGTAAAAATAAACGGCATGAGCATCGGTGATCTTACCCACATGCCCATCGACGCACTGGCTCGGTGGTTCAAGGATTTGAAGTTAGACAAAGAAGACACACTAATCGCCAAACGCTTACTCACCGAGATCAACAACCGCCTGTCGTTCCTCATTGAGGTGGGTCTCCCCTACCTAACCCTCGACCGCTTGTCGGGGACACTGTCGGGTGGTGAGAGCCAGCGCATAAACCTTGCTACATCGCTTGGCAGCACGCTGGTGGGTTCTATCTACATTCTCGACGAGCCAAGCATCGGTCTCCATCCTCGCGACAACGACCGCCTTATCAATGTGCTCAAGATGCTGCAAGCCCTTGGCAACACTGTTGTTGTGGTCGAGCACGACGAGGAAATCATGCGCGCCGCCGATTATATAATCGACATGGGTCCCGAAGCGGGGCGCTTGGGCGGCAAAGTGGTGTATCAAGGTACTATCAACAATCTCAAAAAAATAGACAACAGTTACACTCTAAAATACCTGACAGGCGAGATGAAAATCTCCCTCCCTCAACACCGCCGTCACTGGAACAATTACATCGAGGTGAAAGGAGCTGCTCAAAACAATCTCAAAGGCATTGACGTGAAATTCCCGCTCGGTGTGATGACTGTGGTGACAGGTGTGAGCGGCTCGGGCAAGTCGACGCTTGTCAATGACATCTTATATCGGGCATTAGCACGACAGTTGGGCGACAGCGCCGATGCGCCGGGTACCTACTCGTCGCTTGGTGGCGATATTGACATAATCAAGGCGATAGAGTTTGTCGACCAGGACCCTATAGGGAAGTCGTCGCGCAGCAATCCTGCCATATACTTGAAGGCCTTTGACGAGATACGCCAACTCTTTGCCCATCAGCAACTCTCAAAGCAGATGGGTTACAATGCTGGTTTCTTCTCGTTCAACTCACCTGGAGGGCGCTGCGAAGAATGTAAGGGCGATGGCAAAATCACAATCGAGATGCAGTTCATGGCAAACATCACACTCACCTGCGACACATGCCATGGACGACGTTTCAGCAACAATGCTCTCGAAGTGCTGTATCGTGACAAGTCAATCTATGACATACTCGAGATGACTGTCAACCAGGCCATTGAATTCTTCTCGGAAGAAGTCACTTTTAACGAGAAGAAGATAGTTTCACGCCTGAAGCCGCTACAAGATGTGGGATTGGGTTACATCAAGTTAGGTCAATCCTCTTCTACCCTCTCGGGTGGCGAGAACCAACGTGTGAAACTTGCCAGTTTCTTGAGCGGGGAGAAGAAGAATCACACCTTGTTTATATTTGACGAACCCACCACAGGCCTTCATTTCCATGACATCAACACCCTGTTGAAGTCGTTCAACCAGCTCATCGACCGTGGGCACTCTATTATCATCATTGAACACAACCTTGATGTCATCAAGTGTGCCGACCACATTATCGATTTAGGCCCCGAAGGAGGAGCTGGCGGAGGAAACGTTGTGGTGTGCGGCACTCCCGAACAAGTGGCACAGCACCCTACCAGCCACACAGCAAAATACCTGAAAAAAGAGCTCAAATAATCTCTCTATTCAACAGGGCAAACACAGTCCACACAAGTGTAAAAAGAATAGCGCCACAACAAGTGACGCTATTCTGATATAGTAGTTCAATTAACGATTATCGCTAATTACTCTTCGGGCTCAACACCCCACTGCTGGCGAGCCAGACGGCGGTAGTTGTTGTAACGCCACTGAGCGTTCTCCTTGGCAGCGGCGAAGAGTTGCTCGGCCTCCTCGGGATACTGCTTCATTACTGATGCGTAACGAACCTCACCCTTGAGGAAGTTCTCAAACTCATCCCACTTAGGCTCCTTGCTGTCGAGAGTGAATGGGTTCTTGCCTTCTTTCTCGAGCTCGGGGTTATAGCGCCACAGGTGCCAGTAACCGCACTCAACGGCCTTAGCCTCCTCGGCTTGCGACTTGCCCATACCCACCTTGAGACCATGGTTGATACATGGAGCATAAGCAATGATGATAGAAGGTCCGTCATAAGCCTCGGCCTCGCGGAATGCCTTGAGGCACTGTGCGTCGCTTGCGCCCATTGCCACTTGAGCAACGTAAACGTAGCCATAGGTAGAAGCAATCAGACCAAGGTCTTTCTTGCGGATGCGCTTGCCGGCAGCGGCAAACTTAGCGATAGCACCTATTGGAGTAGCCTTCGAAGCCTGTCCACCAGTGTTAGAGTAAACCTCGGTATCGATAACGAGAATGTTGACGTTCTTGCCACTGGCAATCACGTGGTCGAGACCGCCAAAGCCGATGTCGTAGCTTGCGCCGTCACCACCAATGATCCACTGCGAACGATTAACGAGGTACTGGCCAAGACTCTTAACCTTCTTGTCGCACTCGGCATCGCTGTTCTCGATAGCAGCGAGAATCTTGTCGCTGAGCTCACGGCTGCGAGCGCCATCTTCCTTGTTGTCGAGCCACTCTTGATAGAGAGCTTTAACATCCGCACTAACATTGTCACAAGCGATAGCGTCCTTAACGAAACCGGTAACGCGGTTGCGCATCTTCTCGTCGGCGATAGTCATACCAAGACCAAACTCGCAGAAGTCCTCAAACAGAGAGTTAGCCCAAGCAGGACCATGTCCCTTCTCGTTGGTAGTGTAAGGTGAAGAAGGAACCGAAGCCGAGTAGATTGAGCTACATCCAGTAGCGTTGGCTACCATCTCACGGTCACCAAAGAGTTGAGAAATCAACTTAACGTAAGGAGTCTCACCGCAACCCGAGCATGCGCCACTGAACTCAAAGAGTGGAGTAGCGAACTGCGAGTTCTTGATGTTAGACTTGATGTCAACGAGGTCTTGCTTAGAAGCAACGTTGGCAACGCAGTAGTCCCAGAGTTTCTGGTTCTCAACCTGCTGCTCGAGAGGAACCATAGTGAGAGCCTTCTCGCCCTTCTTGCCAGGACAAACGTCGGCACAGTTGCCGCAACCGAGGCAGTCCATCACGTCAACAGCCTGAACGAACTTCAAGCCGGTGAGAGTCTTGCCGATTGCAGGCAGCTTGTCGGCCTCGTCAAATGGCGAAGCGGCAGCCTCTTCCTCGTTCATGAGGAATGGACGGATAGCAGCGTGTGGACAAACGAGTGCGCACTTGTTACACTGGATACAGTTCTGAGCGTTCCAAACGGGAACGAAGGTGGCAACACCACGTTTCTCATAGGCGGCGGTACCTGCGTCCCAAGTACCATCCTCACGGCCACGGAATGCCGAAACTGGCAGGAGGTCACCGTTCTGAGCGTTGATAGGACGAACCACATCGTTGATGAATGCAGGAGCATTGTCGTCGATATCGTTGTCAACTGGCAGGTTGCTCCACTCTGGCTCAACAGTGAGTTGCTTGTATTCGCTGCCACGGTCAACGGCTTGATAGTTCTTGTTCACAACGTCCTCACCCTTGCGGCCGTAAGACTTAACGATGAATTTCTTCATCTGCTCTACAGCGAGCTCAACGGGGATAACGCCAGTGATGCGGAAGAATGCACTCTGAAGGATGGTGTTGGTGCGGTTGCCCAAGCCAATCTCCTGTGCAATCTTGGTGGCGTTGATGTAGTAAACAGTGATATTGTTGTCGGCAAAGTATTTCTTAACCTTGTTGGGGAGGTTCTTTGCAAGATCCTCACCATCCCAAACTGTGTTGAGCAGGAATGTGCCGTTCTTCTGGAGACCACGAGTCACGTCATACATGTGCAGATAGGCCTGTACATGGCAAGCGACGAAATTAGGAGTGGTCACGAGATAAGTAGAGCGGATGGGCTGATCACCAAAGCGCAGGTGAGAGCAAGTGAAGCCGCCCGACTTCTTAGAGTCGTAAGAGAAGTAGGCTTGGCAATGCTTGTCGGTGTTGTCACCAATAATCTTAACCGAGTTCTTGTTGGCACCCACGGTACCGTCGGCACCGAGGCCGTAGAACTTGGCCTGGAAGAGACCCTCGCCGCCAAGAGCGATTTCCTCTTTTTGAGGCAGAGAAGCGAATGTTACATCGTCCTCGATACCAATAGTGAACTGGTTCTTTGGCATTGGCAATGAGAGGTTCTCATAAACTGCGAGAATCTGAGCTGGAGTAGTGTCCTTAGAACCCAGACCGTAACGGCCACCAACGATGAGAGGAGCATTCTCGGCACCGTAGAAGCAGTCCTTAACGTCGAGATAGAGAGGCTCACCCACTGCGCCAGGCTCTTTAGTGCGGTCGAGCACAGCGATGCGCTTGGCAGTGCTGGGGACGGCAGCGAGGAAGTGCTTGGCCGAGAATGGACGATACAGGTGTACTGCCACGAGGCCCACCTTCTCGCCTTGCTCGGTGAGGTGGTCGATGGTCTCACGGATAGCCTCGGTAACCGAACCCATAGCGATGATCACGCGGTCGGCATCCTTAGCTCCGTAGTAGTCGAAAAGACCATATTTGCGGCCAGTGAGGTCGCTAATCTTATTCATGTAGTCCTCTACGATGGCAGGGACTGCGGTGTAGTAGTCGTTGCACGACTCACGATGCTGGAAGAACACATCAGGGTTCTCGGCAGTACCACGAGTGACGGGCTTGTCGGGGTTCATGGCACGTTTGCGGAAGCCTGCGAGAGCATCCATGTCGACGAGTGGCTTGAGGTCTTCTTGGTCGAGAGCCTCTACCTTCTGAATCTCGTGTGAAGTGCGGAAACCGTCGAAGAAGTTAACGAATGGCACGCGTCCCTTGATAGCGCTCAAGTGAGCAACGGCAGCGAGGTCCATAACCTCCTGTACCGAGCCTTCGCACAGCATGGCGAAGCCCGTCTGGCGGGTTGCCATCACATCCTGGTGGTCACCAAAGATGCACAGGGTGTGAGAAGCGAGTGTACGAGCCGAAACATGGAAAACGCCAGGAAGCAACTCTCCGGCAATCTTGTACATGTTAGGAATCATGAGCAAGAGACCTTGCGAAGCGGTGTAGGTGGTGGTCAAAGCACCAGCCTGGAGCGAACCGTGAACGGCACCAGCAGCACCTGCCTCACTCTGCATTTCTTGCACGAGAACAGTCTCGCCAAAGATGTTTTTACGACCGGCAGCTGCCCATTCGTCAACGTGCTCTGCCATAGTGGATGACGGAGTGATGGGGTAAATAGCAGCAACTTCAGTAAACATGTAGCTGATGTGAGCTGCAGCTTGGTTACCATCACAGGTCATGAATTTCTTTTCTTTAGCCATAATTTTAGTTATTCAAAAAGTACTTTTAGAAAAATTTATGAAAATGTGAATTAGTTTCTTTATTGTAATAGTTTTTTTAATAAAGGTCTTCTTAAAAAACGGTGCAAAGGTACGCATAAAGTGCCACAATCCAAAGGAAATAAGGTAAAAATATCAGTATAAGTTATTCACAAGGAAAGGAAAATGAGGGCGGGCGGCGAGCGAGGGCGAGCGTGTCTTTAAAAAGACATGATTAACAAGAATTACAAGAGCGTGAGGGCTTGCTGTTCCCATGTCCTCAAAGGGATGTCCTCAAATGGACGGTTCTTTTGAGGACAACCAGTTCAATTTTGCGGTTAATAAAGCTAATGAATATATAGCCAGGATTGGCAATAAAAATGATATTATCAAGATTATTCTTGTGATTTTTGAGAGTTGGTATTCACTCGACTAAAGTCGGGATGATACTGCGTCCTGTGTTTAGGCATGCAATGCTATTGTTTTTTTATTATTTCACCCTACCTGTTTTTCTTGGAACAGACTTCTCTAACAATAAGTGTTTAGAACGTTATAGCCACTTGCGCTGGCTGCGCAACTCGCATTAATAATATCAAAAATAATTATAGCTGTAAAATAGCTGATTGTTAACTGTATCTATGACAATTATTCTTTCTTCATTATGTTGTGCGTTTTCAGTACTTATATAATATCCAGCTCCATTAATGATGTGTTTCGCAAAATGTGTGTTATTGACCACGTCATTGTCACTGCTGCGATCAAACTTCTTGAGATGACTGTTTTTAGCTAAATTATTAATGAAATCAACATCGAGAATTTTATAAGCCTCAATTCTGTATCCATCACCGTGAAAATCGTCCCATTGCTCTTCAACAACTCCAGTATACTCCATTTTGTCTTTAATGGGTGAATTCAGCATCTCCTCTACATTGTTCAAATGATTGGAGCTGCATCCTAACAGTATGAGACACAGAGGTAAAATAATAAGTTGCTTCATTGTTCTTAAGGTATAAATTATCAGTAAGCCAATTCAAATAACACCATCCCGTGCACCAATTGCAGGCTCACTGTCAGCTACCCATGACATGACTGTGCCTGCAGTTTTGATTATTTCGCAAGTAGCATGACACAAAGTAACGTTAAGGAGCAATATAAATAAGATAAATATTTTTTTCATTTGTGCTGTGCGATTTTGAAATATTGCAAATTTAGGCGTTATTTTTAAAATACTGCAAAAATAATTACAAAAAAGGGAGAAAGATATTGTTTCTCCCATTTTTTTGCGATTATTTCTTGATTCCATCGCGCTTTAGCAGGGCGTCGATGCGGGGTTCACGGCCGCGGAATCGCTTGTAGAGTGTCATGGGTGGCTCGGTGCCACCTCGCTCGAGGATATTCTCTTTGAACGAGCGAGCTGTTTCGGGATTGAAGATGCCGTCTTCCTGGAACTTGCTGAAGGCGTCGGCGTCGAGAATCTCAGCCCACTTGTAGCCGTAGTAGCCAGCGGCATAGCCGCCCGAGAAGATGTGAGTGAACTGTGGCGACATCATGCAGCCCTCAACGGGTTTGAACACTTCCACTGGCTTCATTGCCTCATATTCAAATTTGAAGGCATCGCCTGCGACGGGCTTTGTGATAGTGTGGTAAGCCATGTCGAGGAAGCCGAAGCTGAGCTGACGCAAGCAGGCGTAGGCAGCACCATATTGCTCCGAAGCTTTGATTTTCTCGACCAGCTCTTGCGGAATGTTCTCGCCTGTGAGATAGTGCTTTGCAAAGCTGTCGAGATACTCACGCTCACTCAGGAAGTTCTCGTTGAACTGCGATGGCAGCTCCACGAAGTCACGATACACGTTGGTTCCCGAAGTGGAGGTGTATTTGCATTTCGAGAGCATGCCGTGCAGGCCGTGGCCAAACTCGTGCATGAAAGTCTCAACCTCGTAGTAGGTGAGCAATGAAGGTTTGGTGTCGGTGGGACGGGTGAAGTTCATGGTGAGAGTGACGATGGGTCGCACGTCATTTCCATCGGCATCACGATATTGCTCGCGGAAGTTTGTCATCCAGGCACCACTCTGCTTGGTATCACGGGGGAAGAAGTCGGTGTAGAGCAGAGCCACAAAGTTTCCATCATCGTCGGTGACATTGTAGACTTTCACCTCGGGATGGAAGACCTGTGCGTCATGATTCTCGGTGAAATGCAGTCCGTAGAGCCGTGTCGCGAGCCCGAAGACGCCATCAATGACATTCTCAAGTTTGAAATAGGGCCTCAGGAGTTCGTCATTTATAGAATATTTCTCCTCCTTGAGCTTATTGGAGTAGTAAGAATAGTCCCAAGGCATGATTGTCATTTTCTTGCCTTCGAGCTGGCTTGCATACTTGTTGAGAGCTTCCATGTCACGCTTCTGAGCCCCAGTGTAAGCATCCTTGAGCTGGTTGAGCATGTTGTAGACGTTGGTCGGGTTCTCGGCCATCTTGTTAGCGAGCTGATAGTCGGCAAAAGTCTTATACCCGAGCAAGTTGGCGAGTTCGAGGCGGGTATTAGCAATTTGCTGCATGATTTCGATGTTGTTATACTCCCCGCTTGTGCACTGCGAGTTGTACATCTTGTAAAGCTTCTCGCGCAGGTCTCGGCGTGAGCTGTATTTCATGAAGGCCATGTAGCTTGGAGCATTGAGTGTGATGAGATATTCACCTTCACGGTCCTTAGCTTTGGCAGCTGCCGCTGCAGCCTCTACCGCACTCTCAGGGAGCCCTTCAAGATCGCTTTCCTTAAGCCACATTTCATATCTCGCTGTCTCTTTGAGCGCATTCTGGTCAAACTTCAGAGTGAGCTGAGACAATCGAGTACTGAGCTCACGGTACTTTCCCCTGTCGGCACCTTGCAGAGCCGCACCACTTCTCACAAACGACTCATGAGTATTGTGCAGGAGCATCCAGTCCTCATTGTCATATTGTGACTTGTCGAAATGGTTATACACATAGTCGATGCGTTGCCACAGCTTCTCGTTGAGAGTGATGCTGTTGCCATGCTCGGTAATCAACGGAGTCATGCGCTCCGACACAGCCATGAGTGAGTCGTCGGCATTAGCCGAAAGCATTGGATAGAACACCCCCAACACACGATTAAGCATCTGTCCCGAGCGCTCCAAGGCCACGATAGTGTTCTCAAAGGTTGGTGATGCTTCCTGATTGGCGATAGAATCGATTTCGGCACTGTGACGCTTCATCGCCTCGATGATAGCCGGCTCGTAGTCGGCAGTGGTAATGCGGTCGAAGGGTATAGCGCCGTTGGTAGTCTTAAACGGCTGGAAGAAAACATTGTCGGCACTAATCATAATAGCAATAGTTAAGAATAATGTAATAGAAAGAAAAAACTTCTTCATGAAAATATGATTAAGAATTATAAATAACTGCGTCAAGGATGGTCGTGTAGTCGATATCGGGAACATTCAACTTGCCCACGAGGTACTTGCGGTCATCGAGATATAGTCGCGCAAAGGCCTCGACATCGTTGTTCTCCAGAGCCAAGGACTTGCGGTAGATGCCTATGGCATCGGCAATTCGGCCCATAGACTGCAAGAGATGTCCATAGTTGAGATAGTCTTGCGATGTGGGAGTATCCTCATTGATGATTTTCTCATAGTAGTTGATTCCCTGTTCATGCCTACCCGTGAGCAGCGAGCACCAGGCTATGGGTCGCCATGCTCGATGCTTGCACTTGGGCATGAAATCGGCCTTGTAATATTGCTGAAGGGCATTGTCGTAGTCGTCCATGTCGAGATAGCAATGTCCCAAACTAAGACACACATTCACACTGCCAGGCGACAGTTCAAGAGCCTTAGAATAATATTCTATTGCCTTGTCATGGTCACGCAGGCTTCGGTAGCATTGTGCCATCTGCTTGATGTTCCACACATCGGTGTTGTCGACAATTTCATAGCGCGAGTAATTCCTAAGAGCATTTTGATAACGGCCAAGGGCCTGGAAAGAATAAGCTATCTTTTGATACACATGAGGGTCGGCATCGTGATTGGCAACCATGATGCGGTAGAACTTTATGGCATCTTGATAGAAACCATTCTTGAAATAGAACTCGGCAATCAAAGAAAGTGTGGGAGTGTCGCTAATATACACATTCAGGCACTCTGCATCGGTAAGGTTGAGGTCGGTGTCAAATATCGATTTGAATTCTCGACGACGTGAATAAAGCTTGAAGAAACGATACAGGTCCTGTATATAACGGTTGACAATCATATCACGCATCTTGATGATGGACTGTGATTCATCTGATTTAAGTTCCTGAAACTGCTCGCGTTGTGCCTCAAACTGGGAGAGCATCATATTGCGCTGCGATTCGGGAGCCGAAGCTATCGACAATATCATTGAATACTTGTCGCTGTCGCACAAGAGAGGCATCATCTTGATAAGAGATGTGAGAGGATGTTTTTTCCTGCCAAAAGCCTCCAACACTGCTGTGCAGTTCTCGTGGTAAGGCAAGAACCAGTTGGACAGTGTATTGAAGAAGGGATAAGTCTTCAGTTTTGAGAATGCCGAGATAAACACGTCGCCACCCTCGAGCTGTATCTCATTGATTTCTTCGAGTTTGCGTGTGATGCCACTATCGTCGAGCCACTGCTGCCATTGAGGGTTCTCTTCAATCTCATTGATATCGATTGTCCCAAGCGACTGGTCTTTTATTTTGTTGAAAATGTCGGGGCTGATTTTCCTGATCTTGCGAGAAATGTTATCGGTGTTGCGGCTATGAATAAGCCTTGTGAATACCAGCCTGAGGTCGCTTGCGAAAGATGGGCTACTTTCGAGTGATGACAATGCCGTGAGAATCTCACCATAATACTTCAAGCGATTGCGATACAGGAAAATGACAATCACCGCATTGATGAGCGCACGCAGCTGAAGCTCGCTGTCGTCGAGAGAGCCATAACCATCTAACAGAATCTTGAGTTTCGATGGGTCGAAGAATTTGGTTGCTCCAAGCATCAAAGCCGAGAGCACCAGGCTCTTCATGTGCAATGGCACCTTGCTATTGCTGAGCAAACTTGCAATGTTCTCCACATCGGCATTAGACAATGGAAAAGAGCTCCACACCTTATTGAAAATGTCGCTCTCATGAGTCTCGCACTGTAGCAAGATAGAATTTAACGCATCGACATTGCCATTGTTCTCATCGTGTGCACTGGCGATAAGATCTATCTTGTTGCGTTCGATGAGATATTCCTCGAGCATGTCACGAAGGTCCCTGCCACGGTATTCTTGATGGCGCCTATAAAAGATGTGGGTGGATTGTGACACAGCAAGGGCAATGACAGTTTTGTCAGTTAATAAGTAGCTCTCTGATATTATATGTGACAAAATGTTATCTCGCTGAGGATCCAAGACCCCTTGCGAGAGGTACTGCAGCATATATTTGTAGGAAGTGTTAAGGCGGTTGAATTCCTCCTTGAGTTCCCATTGCGGCGCGTTGTCGACCATCACCTTCAACAGCCTGAAAGCCAGAGCAAGCTCTCGATTGTCAAGATGCGCAAATATCTCGTTTTTGAGTTTTGAAATTTCTGATTTATCCATGTTTCTATCTCATGACAAAAAAGCAACAGTTATATATTGCAAATCTTGTGCAAAAATAATGATTTTAGTTGAAAACTGCCAAACATCATGCTGCCAACATGTGAAATTTTCTATCATTAATCACAAAAAAATTAAGAATAAACTTAAAAACTATTGTTTTTATTTTGCTGTTTTCATAGTTTACATTAATTTTGCACTAAATAATAAAACACATTAAAACAAATATTAACAGTTCAACTTTTGATTAAATGGTAATACAACGAAAACAATCTTTGTTCCTGCTGATTGCAGCCATCTTAATGGGAGTCTATGCATTCATGCCATCGCTCATCGATGCTAACGGGAGAGTGATTCTTGGAGGCATGTGCTTGAGCGGCGTGAACGCAATCACCTTCTGCCTCAACTGCCTCGTGGCATTGTTGTCGTTTGTTACAATCTTCAAGTTTAAGAGTATGCGTTTCCAGAAATCGCTGTGTGTGGTCAACATCCTTCTCATCATCTCATCGCTTGTGACCATGTGCTTGATTTCGTTCTTGCAGAAGGACTGTGACTTGCTTGGCAGCTTGACTTATTTTAATATTATGCCCATTATTGCCATTATATTTCTGCTCCTTGCTCACAAAGGCATAACTCACGACCAAAAGCTATTAAACGATAGTGGCAGAATAAGATAACATTCTTTTTACCGATACTTTAAAAATCTATTTTTGAGCAATGATAGCTGCATTAATCACAATATTTGTGATAGGTTATTTGCTTATTGCACTTGAGCACACGTTGAAAGTCAACAAATCAACGTTTGCTCTTATCATGTGTGGAATACTGTGGTCGATATATTCATTATGCACCCACGACGCCTCGATGGAAGACGAACTTCTCAAGTTCCTGGGCGAGACATGCGAGATATTGATGTTCTTGATTGCCGCAATGACAATTGTGGAACACATCGACCGCTATGGTGGATTCAGCTTTATCACCGAGCACATACACGCCAAGAGCAAGCGTCGCATGTTGTGGATTCTGTCGATAACAACCTTCTTCATGTCGGCAGTACTTGACAACATGACAACGACCATCATTATGATCATGATGCTTCGTCGCTTGCTTCCCGACCAGAAAGAGAGATGGCTTTTTGCTGGCGTTCTTGTGCTGGCCGCCAACAGCGGCGGTGCGTGGTCTCCAATTGGTGACGTAACAACTATCATGCTCTGGATGGCCGACAAAGTCACTGCCGGCAGTTTGATAGAAAACTTGCTGATACCTTCTATTATTTCGGTTGTCGTTCCTGTTGCGATAGCAACACGATGGATAAAAAAAGAGCCCATGCCCAAACCCATGGCTCGCAGGGAGGAAGCAATCCAGATGTCGGAAGAACATCCCCACATCAGCAAGGCAATCCTCATTCTGGGTGTCGCAGGCTTGCTCTTTGTCCCGATCTTCAAGACTGTGACCCACCTCCCCCCCTACATGGGCATGATGATGTCGTTAGGTGTCATTTGGCTTGTTACCGAGATTTTGATTACCCGCTATAAGATAGACCCGAAATTGGGTGGTCGCGTATCGCAGGCTATGCGCCACATCGACATGTCGTCAATTCTGTTTTTCTTAGGCATTCTTATGAGTGTATCGGCCCTGCAGCAGGCAGGAATCTTGCACATGGTAGCCGGTGGACTGAACGACTCTATCCACGAGCCAGTAACCATAGCCGGCTTGATAGGTATGCTTTCCTCGATTGTCGACAACGTGCCATTGGTGGCAGCTTGTATCAAGATGTTCACCGACATGACTGGTGGCGATGTGCAGTATCTTATGTACTTTGAAGAAGATGGCCTGTTCTGGCATCTGCTCACTTTCACAGCCGGAGTTGGCGGTAGCCTGCTCATCATTGGCTCGGCAGCCGGTGTAGTGGCTATGGGAATTGAGAAGATTCCATTCTTCTGGTACTTCAAGAAAATAACATTTATTGCTTTCTTAGGATATCTTGCCGGAATCCTGTTTATCTGGCTCGAGAACTTTATCCTTTAAGCCCAAATCATGATGTTAGGAGACTAACCTCAGAGGAGACATATACAGAATGATTTATGTTTTTAGCCACTTGTGGGAAACACCCGCAGGTGGCTATTGTCTTTAGGGCTTTTTCAAAGTAGAGGAGTCACACCGCACTTCGTGCGACTAAGGCTTCATGCACTCTTCGTGCAAAAGTGGCAATGGTTCCTGTGGTGTCAATACTAACTATAGTGTGCTCTCCACTCTCACCTCTCCACTCTCCCCTCTTCATCAACAAGATAACAATAGCCCAATCGGCGAGTTGCTGATTGGGCTACTTTGTCAGGCTTGGTAGATTAACCGAGGCGACGGAGCTTAACGGTGAAGTGGCGCATCAATGGCGCTTCCCATTCGATAGCTACACCGCGTGTAATCTCGTTGCGACGGTCATAAACGTTCTTGAGGGCTGCTGCGATGACATTCATGTGATTGTCGGTGTAAACGCGTCGAGCGATACACAGACGCAACAGGTCGAGGCCACCGAAGCGATTCTCGCGAGTCACTGGGTCGCGGTCGGCGAGGATGTAGCCAATCTCGCAACCACGGATACCTGCCTCGAGATAAAGCTCGCAAGTGAGTGTCTGAGCAGGGAACTCTTCTTTAGGAACGTTACAGAGCACCTTGTCGGCATCGATAAAGAGTGCGTGACCACCCACTGGACGCTGGTAAGGAATACCATACTCGTCGAGCTTGCTGGCGAGATACTGCACCTGATGGATGCGAGTCTCGAGCATCTCGAACTCGGTGTTCTCGTCAAGACCTACTGCCAGAGCGTTGAGGTCGCGGCCGTTCAAACCACCATAGGTGATGAATCCCTCGAAAGGAATGCAGAACAATTTGGCGCCCTCGTACCACTCCTCGTTGTTAGTTGCAATAAATCCACCCATGTTAACGAGTCCGTCTTTCTTGGCACTCATTGTCATAGCGTCAACATAGCTATACATTTCTCGTGCAATTTCCTTGATGGTCTTGTCGGCATAGCCCTCCTCGCGAGTCTTAATGAAATAAGAGTTCTCGGCAAAGCGTGCGCTGTCCATAACCACGGGAACACCATACTTGTGGCACAGCTCGCAAGTTTCCTTGATGTTCTTCATTGAAACAGGCTGACCGCCAACGGTGTTATTGGTAACAGTGAGCACCATGAAAGGCACGTTGCCCTTGTTCTCAACGAGCACCTTTTCGAGCTTCTCGAGCGAAACATTGCCCTTGAAAGGAATCTCAAGTTGAGTGTCCTTAGCCTCATCGATTGTAACATCGATAGCTTTTGCCTTGCGAGCTTCGATGTGACCCTTTGTGGTGTCGAAATGAGCATTGCCAGGAACAACATTGCCTTCTTTAACAAGATAAGAGAAGAGCACGTTCTCGGCAGCACGTCCCTGATGAGTGGGAATTACATACTTGAAACCAAAGATGCGTTGAACAACTTCCTGGAACTTGTAGAAAGAAGTTGCACCGGCATAACTCTCGTCACCAAGCATCATAGCCGACCACTGCTGGTCGCTCATGGCACCTGTGCCGGAGTCGGTAAGGCAATCAATGTAAACTTGCTCTGCTTTGAGCATAAACACGTTGTTGTGAGCTTCTTTGAGCCATTGCTCGCGTTGCTCGCGAGTACTTTTTTTCAAGGGCTCAATCATTTTAATCTTCCAAGATTCTGCAAAAGGTAATTCCATAATTCTTTATGTGATATTATTTGTGGGAGAACTCCCATGCAAGAATCGACACGCGCTATGACACATCATTCATAATAGCGCACACCAATTCGTTGCTGTTTATTATATAGATTAATTTTCTCGGTGTATATAAAAGCTGAGGCCAGGACATTAACCACAGCAATGGTGTCGCCAAACAGAAATCAGCGACTAAAATGGTCTATCTCTTTAATATTCAGAAACCTATGAGACTGATAGGCAGAAGTAAAAGGTTTGTAAACTACCATTGAATCTTAATTTTGTGCAAATTTATACAAAATTCAACACAAATCAAAGAGCTTTATAGCTTAATTAATCTTTATTAAGACAACGAGTGTGTTTTGGAGCAATTAATTGTACTGAAAAACGACTATGTGGCGACAAAGAAATTTGCTTTTTAGTCAAGAATCCTCTAACTTTGCAAAAAAAAGAATGAAATGGAAAATACCGAGACTCGCAAGCGTTATGATTTAGACCGAATCACTCGGTTGATAATAGCGATTATCAGTATTGTCGCTGTTATATATGTCATCAACTACCTGAGTAGCATACTGCTACCATTCTTGGTGGGTGGTCTTTTGGCTTACATGCTCAACCCTCTTGTGGAATGGCTCATGAAGGTTCTTCACCTGAAAGGACGAGCTTTAGCCTCTATTTTAGCCATCATAATTGCTATCGCAGTTATCACGATTGTGCTGTGGTGGCTGATTCCCTACATAGGCAATGAGGTGAGCGACATGACAAAGATGCTGACAAACTATGCGAAAGCAACTGTCAAAATCCACCACATTCCTGCTGCTGTTCAGGAATTCTTCAGGCAAAACGTCGATCTCTCTCAATGGCAGAAACTGCTAACGAAGGAAGAATGGATGAATGTCATCAACAGTGTTGCCAACGGCACCTGGAGCGTGCTCGGCGGCACATTAAGCATGTTGCTTGGCATCGTCACAGTGTTGCTTGTTCTCATGTATATGTTCTTCATCCTGCTTGACTACGACAAAATCACAAGAGGATTCAAGGCAGCAATCCCGCCTCGCTACCGCCGCATCAGCTTCAAGGTTATGCGCGACGTGGAGCAGACGATGAGCCGATACTTCCGTGGGCAAGCTATGGTGTCGCTTTTAGTGGGAATCATCTTTGCCATAGAGTTCTCAATAATAGGGTTGCCCATGGCAATCGTCTTTGGTCTCTTTATAGGGTTGCTGAACATGGTACCCTACCTTCAGCTCATATCATTCCCTATAGCCGCCTTCCTGTGCCTTGTGGCTTCGGTCGACACAGGTCAGGGTTTCTGGTATCTCTTTGGCTGGACATTCGCTGCCTATTGCATCTGCCAGGTCATTCAGGACCTCATCCTCATCCCCAGCATCATGAAGCAGCAGATGGGCCTAAATCCCGCCATCGTATTCCTGTCGCTATCGATATGGGGATATGTGCTGGGCTTTGTGGGTCTAATCATCGCCCTACCCCTCACCACCCTTATCATCAGCTACTATAGCGAGTATGTTCTCCACAAGCCCAATCCGCTATATGCCAAGAAAAAAGACAAGAAGAAGAGAGAAGAAAAGCCCCAGCAACAAACCCAACAAGCCTGACACACAAAATAAAAATAGCCCGATGACTTACATGAAATCATCGGGCTATCTTTTTATAGAAAAAAGTATTACTCTTCAACAGGAGCCGGCACCCATACATAGGCGCCTATGTCGTGTCCCTCACTGGCAAATCGGTCAACACCATATCGGTCATATCGTGCCCACTCGGGACAGTAAGAACGGTCGCCCCGTGCTATCGCATCGCTTTCGTTGCGCAATCGGTAATCAAAGATGTATTCTTCGCGCTCGGTATAGAACTTGGGATCGGCATCCCACACGCAATTGATAAAGCAGGCATCGTCTTCACCTGTGCTTTTCAACAAGCAGTTGCGCATTATCACATTCATGCCGTCAAGGGCATCAACGTTAAGTTCACTGGTATTGCCATAGAAAATGCAGTTGTCGAAGTGGCCATCAAACATTGCCAATGTCCCATCTTCATTAAGCGTCACAAGATTCACCAATGGTCCCTCGATAGCCGCAAAGAGATAATAGTTGGCAAAAGTACAGTTCACAAATCCCAATTTACCACCAATGAAATAGGCAACGTAGATTCCAGCATCGCTGAACTCGGTGCCCTCGGCATCAATCCAGGCATTCTCCCCGAGCAAAGTTAGAAAAGTGGCATTATGAAGCACACAATTTAACAGATGCAACGAGCGATGAGTCATATCCTTGGAATAGACCTGCATGCCACGAGTATTGCCACGCATGATCACATGGCTCAACTCGTTGTCGTAGCTTCCATAGTCGAAATACACGCCATCCCACTGACCACTCATGATGTCATAGCCAATCTCACCCACAACATGGTCGAGGCGGTCGCCACGAAGAGTGATGGGCTCATCGTGAGTGCCTTTAGCCGTGAGCTTGCCTCTGACAAGAAGAGAAGCCTTGTCATGGAAGAGCAATGTAGCACCGGGGTCGATTGTCACGTCTACCAAAGAGTCGACAGTGAGGGTTCCATAAATCAAGTAGGGTTTTCTCGAAGAGAGATGTGTAGCCTCGGAGAGCGTTGTGTCGTTAAGTATTATCACATCCTGCCCCCACGCTGTGACAGCGACTTTTTGAGTCACACCATTGGTGACAAACTCGATATTATCTTCCAAGTATTCGGGCTCATCCTGATTGGTTGGGTCAAGACGGCTCTCTACAAAGACAAAAATGCTGTCATTGCCCCGCACTTCAATATCGTGGAACTCATTGCCCTTAACGCCGTCAACATTAAGGAAGAAATGGCCCTTGCTCTCACCTACAACTTTTATGGATGAAATATTCAGAGCCTTCTTTCCCTTATTGTAGACAAGGAACTGCTTGGTTGGAGTTCCTTGGCTTGTTATTACAGTATCAAACTTGACAGTATCGGTCGAAAAGGTCAAGATATCGCTCGGACTATTAGAGATCTCGTCATCAATACAACCCGTGAGCGACACTACGACAAAAGCAGCTATCAACAGCAGTAAAGTATCTAACTTGTTTTTCATAACTTAAAAACGTGACACAGCAAGATTTATTGTTTCACAAATGTTGATAAAAGCACGGCTTTACAGGGCCCCAACCAGATAGCATGCCCGATTTATTATTAGTTCTTCATAAAATCTCATAAAATAACTCAATTTTCTTAAGAATTCCATGAAAACAATCATTTAATTAAAAATGTATTGCTAACTTTGCAGCTCGAAAACAGAAACGAGTAATATTAATGAAAAAAATAAGCATCATATTAGTTGCGTTGTGTGTGGCCTTGGGGATGTGGTCACAAGACAATATTGAGGTCATCAACATTGAAAACCTGGCAGTCCAGGATTATATGGCCGATGCTCTGAGTACCTACACAAGTAATACAGATTACAGAGTGAGTGTAATCACAAAATACAACAACTCAAGCGTTTATGGCACCAAGCTATATTGGCCACAAGGGAAAGAAGTTTCTTGGACCCCTACAACCGACGCAGCCAATATAAGTGAGTTGCGCATAACCCTGAGCGAAAACGAATCATACACCGATTCCATCACATTCCACCCCGATGAGAAGAGTGCCTCGACCTATGTTATCAGGAACATGCTCCCCAATCGCCTTTATTATTATAAGGTAGAAGAATACCTTTACAACGGCACAGTAAACTTGATGGCAAGTGGTGTGTTCCGCACAATAGGTCAGGTAAGGATGATTCAAGTGCGCAACTGCAGCAACATCCGCGACCTGGGGGGATGGTCCACACAGTATGGAGTGCCCATCAAGTATGGACGTCTATTCCGCAGCGCAAGTCTCGACAGAATCACCGCCGAAGGTAAGCACGACTTTGTTGACAACATGCATGTTGTCGCAGAACTTGACCTCAGGCATGAGACCAAAAGAACCACTTCGGCCCTGGGTGCGGACAAGGACTACCTCAGGCTGAAACACGAAGCCGGCATGAAAGGTATACAGAATTATACAAAGGTCTACGTCCAAGACCTGAACTGGATTGTTGACAGGTTGTATGAAGATAAGAATGTGGACTGGCATTGTGCCATTGGCTGCGACCGATGCGGCACGCTGAGCTTCCTAATCGAAGGTTTGCTGGGAATGAACGAACTCGACCTGTGCCGTGACTATGAGTTATCGACACTGAGTCTTGGAAAGAACAACAAACGAACAAGAGGCATCATGAAGGGCATGATAGGATATATCAGAAGCTTTGGTCCAGCCGACAACTTAGCGCTGTGCTTCTACAACTACTGGCTCAGCATTGGGATGAACAAAGGTGAACTCAACTATTTCATCACCGAAATGCTCGGCATCACATTGGATGACATCAAGAGAGTTCACGAAGGCAAACCAGCGCCACAACAGCAGTAATGACAACGACAATGGCAATCGTTGTTGTCAATATTTGAAGTGATTTTATTAAAAAATATTAAGTGTTACTTTTTTGACTTTTATTGAATGTGTAAAAAATTTTTTTTTAACGATTTAAACCATAGCCACAAGTTGTTCTATGGTGTGTGTTTTGTATCTGCTCTTCTTTTGCTATCAATGACCTCCTGTCAAAACGACAAGCAGGATTCACAGTTGGCAATTAATGAGATAATGGCCTCCAACCACACTGGGCTCCTTGACGATGATGGAGAACTCTACGACTGGATTGAGATAAAAAATCTCTCGGATAGCGAGACCGCCAATTTGAGTGGTTATACCTTGACATTTGAGAAAGATCAAGAGGCTGTTCAAAAGAAAAAAGAGAAGAAAGACAGTTTGAACAACGAGGAAGATAACAATAATGACAATGCCCCGAGCAATGATGTTGACAATGACAAAGCCCCCAAGATGAAATCATGGGACATCCCCGACGTAACATTGAAGCCAGGTGAATGCCTTGTTATCTTTGCGTCGAAAAAAGACAAGGACGACCCTAAGGGAAAATTGCACGCAAGTTTCAAGCTGTCGGACTTGGGGGGAACACTCAAGCTGATGCATGGTGACAAGGTGATTTCTGAGATAAAATATGGCGAGCTCAAAGACGACCAATGCTATCGTCGACTTGGTGACAAGAAATATGAAGTAAGCTATGAAGCAACACCTGGCTTTGACAACAATGCTGAAGGCTTCGAGAGCTATTGCACACTTCTTGAGAAACAACGCAAAAGCCCACTGAGACTGTGGGAATTACACACCAAGGGGTATAATGAGGGTAAGGCCTGGATTGAAGTGAAAAATGTTTCACAAGAAAGCATCAACCTTCAAGACTATTGCCTCACCAACAGCAAGAAAGAGCTGAGCCAGTGGCGTTTCCCCCAAGTAGAACTTAAACCTGGTGAGTTTTATGTAGTGGACTGCCTGGAGGTTGGATTCAAAGTTGGCGGCAAGAAGTCGGTAACCATCACCAAAGATGAGAAATTCATGGATGGCATGTGTGCCGCTGCTGCCCCACTCGGAATCTCGGCAGGCAGAGTAGACGGCAAAGACGGTATATTCTATTTTACCGAACCCACCCGAGGCGCCGAAAACACCACTAAATGTATTCGTTCGGCAGCTTCTTTGCCCCAATAGTCTACTTTTTCGTCATTCTAATAGCCCCGATTAAAAAAATATGTTTAATTTTGCACGCTTTTAATGTCTTTTAAACATATACTATGGGCAAATATTACTTCAGGCGTATTAGTAAGCTTCAACTTTGCAATGTCGTTGGATGCTGTATTCTTGCCGCATTATCTGTGTCATTGATAAATTCATGCGAGAATAAAGAAAAAGAGCCACAATTAGTCATCAACGAGGTCATGGCGTCTAATCACTGCGGCCTCATGGCAAGCGACAGCACTCTTTATGACTGGCTTGAAATCAAGAATACTTCTAACGACCCAGTATCACTGGCAGGATACACATTAGTTGTTGAAGATGATGCCCAGAAGAAAAAAGAAAAAGGCAAAAAAGTAAAGAAAAAATCGTGGGAGTTGCCCGACAGGCAAGTCAAGCCTGGCGAGTGTATTATAATTTTCGCATCAAAAAAAGACACCAGCGAAGTTGATAACGGCGAACTCCATGCCAACTTCAAGCTGTCGGATTTGGGTGGAACCATCAAGCTAATGAAAGGCGAAGATGTTGTTTCACAGATGACATACGGTCAACTTGAGAATGACCAGTGCTGCCGCCTCATGAGCGACACCACCTATGAAGTGAGCTATCAAGCGACACCTGGATTTGACAACACTCCAGAGGGCTTTGAGCAATACAACACCTTGATAGAAAAGCAACGTCCAAGCCCTCTCAAATTGTGGGAAATGCACTCCAAAGGTCAAAAAGACGGAGCAGCTTGGATAGAGGTTAAAAATGTGTCGGACTCGGCCATCAACTTGCACGATTATTACCTGTCGACCCACAAGAAAAACATGAGTGAATGGCAATTGCCTGAGAAACAGTTAAAGCCAGGCACTGTGATGGTTCTCAAAATCAAGAGAGATGAATTTAAAATAAGCCCGACAAAGTCGGTAATGCTCACCAAAGATGGGAAATTTGTCGACGGCATCAACGCCAACGATGCTCCTTATGGTGTGACCGTTGGTCGTGCTGAAGGGAAAGACGGATTCTTCTACTTCCCCACCCCAACAAAAGATGCCGAGAACGCGACCGAACACTACCGCTTCATGGCGCCCCCGCCAACATTCATATCCAAGCCAGGAGTGTACTCCGACAAGAAAAAGATGCTTGTCAAGCTCGACACCCATGGCTTGACAACCCACTACACTACCGACGGCTCATTGCCAACATCTGAGTCACCTGTATATGAAGACTCCATCGTTGTTGACACTACTGCAATAATACGTGCTTATTGCGAGGGAGATTCCATAACAATGCGAAGCAAAACCAGCACAGGATCGTTCATCTATGCCGAGCAGCACACAATTCCCGTCTTCAACATCACAGTTGACAAAGCCGACCTCTATGACCACAGGTCAGGAATCTATGCCGATGGCCCTGGCGGCGGAGGAGAATTTCCACACAAGGGTGCCAACTACTGGAAGCACTGGTGGAAGAAAGCCCACATCGAGTTCTTTGATAAAGAAAAAGGCTTCTCCCAGGACTGCGAGTTGGCGATATTTGGTGGATTCTCAAGAGCCTTAGCCAAGAAATCTTTCAAGATAAGATTCAAAAACACCGACGGTCCGTCGCACATCACCTACGACCTGTTCAACACCGGCAAGCCTCAGGAATACAAAAACTTTGTACTGCGTTCGGGTTCCCAAGACATCACCGGAGTGATGGTTCGTGACGAATTCTTCACAAGCTTGATGAAGCCTCAGAGCCCAACTTTGATAATACAGAATTACCGCCCTGTCGCTCTTTACATCAATGGAGAATATTTCGGGCTGTATTACATTCGCGAAAAGATTGACAAGAACTTCGCAGCCCAGCGCCTGAACACATCCAACGACTCTATCAACATCATGATGTCGGCTCTATATTGTGAGGAAGGAAACCTGAAATCCTATAAGGAATTCATATCCTATGTCAAGAGCCACGACCTTGAAGATGCTGAGCATTACAACTATGTGAAAGAACATTTCGACCTAACGTCGCTTATCGACTACAAACTTGGAGAAATCTATTCAGGCAATACCGATGTTGGTAACGTTAGATACCTGCAATCTCTTGACAAGAACAGTGACAAGAAATGGTATGTTGTGTTCTATGACCTTGATGCCACCTGGGTAGTGAACAAATCGGCTGCCTATCATCTCCTTCCTGGAGGCACCAGCGTTGAACGTGCGGTCAATTTATTGATTTCCAAGCTACTAAAGAACAACGAGTTCAGGGCATTATTCTTGGAAAGGTTATCGTTGCACATGCACAAGACATTCTCGGCAAAAAACGCCACAACTGTGTTTGACAACCTTATCAACACCATCAAGCCCGAAATGGTCAGGAACTGTGAGCGCTGGTCCAACTTGATGTCATATTCCAAGTGGGAATCCAATGTGGAGGAATTCAGAGAGAAATTCCAAGATAGAGATAAAGACATGCTCAACGACCTGCGCGAGGTGCTGAAAATCACCGATGAGGAGAATGCAAAATACTTTGCCGACTTAGGCTTTTAACTGAAATCCTCAACACAAACAAGTGCCCCCCAAAAGACAACTCTTCATTCACTGGTCAGCAGTGAATTGAAGAGCTTTTGACCATATTTTTCATAAAATAAATGTGGTTGTGTTGATTTTTATAGCCACAATTCATCTAAATTGAAAAATTCTGTGTAATTTTGTAGTTGTATTCAAAGGTCATTTTTGTTCTTTGTTCAGTGAGATGACCAATAAAAAGCTAAAAGACAATGATAAATCGCGTTTTAATAAGAATAAAGGTTGTGCAGATGTTCTATAACTACATGCTCACGCAGGGCATCAAATCAATAGAAAATGCACGCAAAGAATTGGAACAGAGCTTCGACAAGTCCTATGAACTTTACAACTACCTGCTCAAGCTGATCATTGACCTGACTGACCTGCAAGAGCGATACATCGATGATGCCAAACACAAGTTCATGCCATCTCATGAGGACTTGAACCCTAACCCCAAGTTTATTGACAATGAACTGGTTGAAATACTGCGCAACAACGTTCAGCTTGCTGAATACATCGATAGCCACAAGCTCACGTGGCGCGACAATGAGATATTTCTCAAGCTCTTGCTCAACAAGATACAAAATAGCGACTTCTATCATGAATACATGGAAAGTGGCATAAGCAATCTCGAGAGCGATTGCAATGTGTGGCGTCAGATCATGCGCCGAATCATCATCGATGATGAAGACATGCTCGAGGAGCTTGAGAACCAGTCGATCTATTGGTCTTGCGAAGACTTGGAATTCATGGGACAATTTGTCATCAAGACAATCAAGCGAGTTGCCGACGGCGATGAAAATCCCATCATGCCCCAGTTCAAGGACCAAGAAGACAGTGAGTTCGGAGACTTGTTGTTTACCGCTTCGGCAAAACAAGAAGAACTCAACATGTCAACCATCGACAAGTTTATCGACTCAAGGCATTGGGACAGCGACCGAATCGCCCTCATCGACAGGGCAATACTTCTTGTGGCTCTTGCCGAGGTTCGCAATTTTGAAAACATACCCACAACGGTGACCCTGAACGAATATATTGAGATTGCCAAGTCGTTCAGCTCTCCCAATAGCGCAGCCTTTGTTAATGGAGTGTTGCATTCAGCAATAATGAGCATGCGCAACAACGGGATAATCACAAAACAATAATCTTTTAATAATACACACAAAACTATGTTAAACTCAATTTTATTACAAGCAGCTGGCGGTGCTGCCGACCAGGGCGGCGGCATGATGTCAATACTGATGATTGTGGCCCTGATTGCTATTTTCTATTTCTTCATGATTCGTCCGCAAAGCAAGAAACAAAAAGAGATTAAGAAATTCCGCGAAGCTATGCAGAAAGGCGACAAGGTTACAACAGCCGGTGGCATCCACGGGAAGATTAAAGAAATCAAAGATGATGTTATCGTGCTCCAAATCGACGACAATGTGAAAATCACTGTCGACAAGGCAATGGTCTACCCCTCGGCAGGCGATGCTTTGCAAACTGGCGCCGACATCAAGAACAACCCAAACTGATAATTCAAAAACGATCTATGTGAGAGCAGTTGATAGCACCTTGTGAGAATCTTCTGCTCCACTCTTTTTTCTTTTAAAAAACGAGTATCAATGGGATGGTTCAAGGACACAGGCATGAAAGCTTTGCGCATGATAAGAAAGCTTTCGAGCAAGGAAACAGCCTTGTTCCTCTTCTTTGTGTGCATGGCCTCTGGGTTCTGGTTGTTGTTGGCATTCAACAACAACATGACTCACGATATTATCGTAAATGTGAAGACACAAAAGCCCACAAATGTAACATTTATACAAGAACCACCCGCAACTATTACCGTAACAATAAAAGACCGAGGTCTTTTCTTCCTGAAATCATTTTTTAGGTCCACCCCTTCTATAGAGATAAACTTCGAGAGATACTCCGACGAGAAGAACAACACGCTTGAGGTATCTTCTTCACAACTGATGAGTGAGGTGAGAAAGGCGATTAGCCGCGAAACAAGTATCATAAAAATCCACCCTGAGACCATCAAAGTACAATACACCACAATTCCAGGAAAGAAAGTACCTATCAACTGGGAAGACAACATAACCAATTTTGTCCCCGACAAGCAATTTGTTGTCAATCCCGACATGGTGACAACCAGCCCCGACTCGGTAATGGTATATGCTATGGACCGCAGCACTCTACACGACATCAACGAGGTCGACATCATCACTGTAGAAGTCGACAACCTCACCAAGACCTATACAAGAACCATAAAGCTGAAACCCATCAAGGACGTACGCATCATTCCCGACCACATCACTCTCACAGTACCCGTCGAGCCTCTCATCAGGAAAGAGCAGGATGTACCTATCTCGGTTCGCAATCAACCATCAGGAGTGAACATACTCACTTTCCCACCATCGGTACACGTATCGTATCTGCTTCCACAGAGCAAATATAAAGAACCCATCAACCTCACAGTTGTTGTGGACTATGACGACATCGACCCTTCGACCAACAAAGTCAACATCAAGGTTGGAGAGGTCTCAGGAGCTTATTCCGATGTTGTTTTGAGCGTCGACAGTGTTAATTATGTCATCGAGCGATACTAACATCATGATGCACCATCCCGTTCTCATAGCCATCACTGGAGGCATAGGCTCAGGAAAAAGCGTTGTTTCCACAATACTCAAGGTTGCTGGCTATGGCGTCTATGACTGCGACCAGAGGGCTAAAATGCTCATGAACAGCGACCATCATATCAAGGAGGCACTAACCGGTTCTTTTTCAAGTGAGATTTACCGCAATGGCACTCTTAACCGACCGATGTTGAGCGATATCATCTTCAACGATAAAGAATCGCTCCATTTGGTCAACAGCATCGTTCATCCTGTGGTGCGCGACGACATCATGAAATGGGCGTCGCAACAATCCATTGTGCCTGCATTCATTGAGACAGCAATTCTCAAAGAGGGAGGACTCGACACAATGGTCCACGAGGTGTGGAATGTAACAGCACCTATCGAAACTCGCATTGAGCGGGTCATCAAGCGAAACAATATTTCCCGTGACAAAGTAATAGAACGCATAAACAATCAGCAAGAGTTGGGTGATTGCAACGGGAAAAGAGTTGTCTCCATTGTAAATGACAATACCACTCCCCTACTGCCACAGGTTGTTGAGGCTATTTCCAAATTCCTCTAACAGGCAACAAATCCTCCTTTCACAGGCAGCTTTGTGTATTTAGAGCAAAAAAAAGAGAAGCCTCATCTTGAAATGATGAGACTTCTCAAAAAATATATCTACTAACCTTATTTTAATCGGCATTGAGATTCACACGCTTGAGATCGGTAGCAACGAGACCCTTCTGAGCTTTTTCAAGGTACATGGCGATAGTCATGCCCTTCTCCTCGCTTGCCTCGTACTCCTGCTCCATGAGGATGTTCTCTTTGTAGAACTTCTCCATGCGGCCCTTAACGATGTTCTGAATCATCTGCTCAGGCATGCTCTTGAGCTTGGCGTCGGCAGTGTCGGCCATGAGCTTCTTAGCCTGCTCCACCTGCTCGGTAGTCATGTAACCCTTGCGGACGGCTTCGTCCTGGTGCTCCTCGGTAGCGCAATAGTAGGGGTTGAAACCAGCCTTCTTCAAGGCGTTCTCAACAGCCTTCTGCACTTGCTCGCTCTTAGTCTTCTCGATAGCGATGCTTGTTTCCTCGTCGATCACGCTCTGAGGAATCTGATTGCGGTTGGCGGCAGCTGGACGCATAGCAGCAACCTGCATAGCAACAGCCTTACCAATCTCCTCGCTGACAGGCTCATTGAAAGCCACGAGAGTAGAGAGCTTCTTGTTGAAGTGGTTGTAACCAGCGATGCCTGCAGCCTCAAGGCACTCATAAGCGCCAAGCTCCATCTTCTCACCGGTGATACCGCTCAGAGCAGTGATGTGCTCAGCAACAGTAGCACCATCGAAGGTGTAGTTTTTGAGTTCGTCAATGTTTTGAACCTTAGCTGCAACAGCCTCGTCGAGAATGCGATTGGCGAGAGTTACAAACTTCTCGGTACCAGCAACAGGCTCGGTCTCGCACTTGAGTGCTACGATAGCACCAAAGTTACCCTCAACCTTGCACTTGGCAATACCCTCGGCAGCAGTGCGGTCACCACGCTTTGCAGCGATAGCCTGACCACGCTTGCGGATGATTTCCACAGCCTTGTCCATATCATTCTCGGCCTCGATGAGAGCCTTCTTGCAATCAACCATACCAGCGTTGGTGATCTCGCGCAATTTCTTTATGTCATTAATAGAAACAGCCATAATAGATTTCTATAAGTGATTTTAAATTATTGATATATTTCTTTACTCTCTTAGCTATTACTCAGCCTTGGGCTCCTCAGCTTTGGGCTCCTCGGCTTTGGGCTCCTCGGCTTTGGGCTCCTCGGCTTTCTCCTCGGCGGGAGCAGCTTCTTCCTTGCTCTCCTCGGCTACGCGGCTGCGACGCACGCGAGCACGACGTGGCTTAGCCTCGGCCTCACCCTCGGGAGCCTCATCCTTATTGTCAATCTTCTCAATCTTGCGCTCCTCGAGACCTTCTTTGATAGCCTCACAAACGGTGTTCAAGATAATGTCAATCGACTTGGAAGCATCATCATTGGCAGGAATCACGAAGTCCACATTGTCGGGATTGCTGTTGGTATCAACGATACCAAACACTGGGATACCCAGACGATTAGCCTCGGCAACGGCGATGTGCTCTTTGAGCACGTCAACAACGAACAGAGCCGAAGGAAGACGGTTCAAGTCGGCGATAGAGCCAAGGTTCTTCTCAAGCTTGGCACGCTGGCGAGTGATTTGAAGTTTCTCGCGTTTCGACATGTTGTCGAAAGTGCCGTCGGTTGCCATCTTGTCGATAGCAGCCATCTTCTTCACAGCCTTGCGAATTGTTGGGAAGTTGGTGAGCATACCGCCTGGCCAGCGCTCAATAACGTAGGGCATACCAACCGAAGTAGCGCGGTCACATACCACTTGTTTTGCTTGCTTCTTGGTAGCAACGAAGAGAACCTTCTTGCCTTCCTTAGCAATGTTTTTGAGAGCAACGGCAGCTTCTTCAAGCTTAGCCTGAGTTTTGTAAAGGTCAATGATGTGAATGCCATTACGCTCCATGAAGATATAAGGAGCCATAGCAGGATTCCATTTACGTTTGAGGTGACCAAAGTGACAAGTAGCGTCGAGCAATTGGTCAAAATTAGGTGTTTGCATTTTAATAATTTTTTTGTTTACTTTCAACTTAAATCAATCGCATAGTAGCCATGCCTTAGCACTTCCAATATATATTAATGTGTATCATGCTGCCTGGCAAGTGAGTCTATGCAATTTGGATACTAAACTCTGTTTTATTGTTCCAGAGCAAGGAGTTGAATATACTGAAAATATTAACGCTTGCTGAACTGGAAACGCTTGCGTGCCTTGGGCTGACCTGGTTTCTTGCGCTCTACGGCACGTGGGTCGCGAGTCATGAATCCTTCCTTGCGGAGTGCGCTCTTGTCTTCGGGATTGATTTTCACCAAAGCACGTGCGATAGCAAGGCGGAGAGCCTCGGCTTGTCCTTTGTAACCACCACCAATGAGGTTCACCTTGATGTTGTATTTCTCGGCAACCTCAAGAGAGTTCAATGGTTGTTTAACAATGAATTGAAGAATTGGAGATGGAAAATATTCTTCAAGTGTGCGCTTGTTGATAGTGATTTCGCCATTTCCTTCGCTAAAGTATACGCGTGCGATAGCTGCTTTACGACGACCTACTGCATTAATTTGTTCCATACTTCCAATCTATTATTTAAGTTTGTTGATATCTATTGCCTTTGGTTGCTGAGCCTCGTGAGGATGATTTGGACCATTGTAGATATATACGTTGTTCAAAATCTTAGCTCCGAGCTTGTTCTTTGGGAGCATACCCTTAATCACGTGAAGGAACAAGGGGTGCTTGCCAGCCTTAAGGTGCTTGTCCTCCGACTTCTTTTGAAGTATAGCAGGGGTCGCATAACGCTGACCACCGGGATAGCCAGTATAGCTAACATAGGTGCGGTCGTCCCACTTGTTACCAGTGAGCTTAACCTTATCGGCGTTGATGATGATTACGTTATCACCACAGTCAACGTGTGGTGTGAAACTGGGTTTATACTTGCCGCGCAATATTTTAGCTACTTTTGCGCACAAGCGGCCCAGTACCTGATCGGTAGCATCTACTACTACCCATTCTTTCTGGACGTCTTCCTTGCGGATAGACACGGTCTTGTAACTTAAAGTGTTCACTTTTTAAAATCCTGATTAAAAATTAATTAACTCTTCAACAGCGCACACAATGACACGGCCAAATGTCACTCTCTGGCACCCTGTCGAAATTATCTTGGAAATAATCGGCGTGCAAAGGTACGCATTATTATATAAACAACAATAGCCCCACCATGCCAAAAGACCAGCGAAACGGTCTCTTTTAAAATTTATTAACAGTATTAACATTATTTACACGGCAAAAGATAAACAAAATCAACAACTTGCCAGCAAGAGAGTCTTGAAAAGTAATGGTCCAAAATGGCAAGAACCAGCAACCATTAGACTTTTTAAAAATATGGGACTAAAACTATTTATTATTATAAAAAAAATGTCTACCTTTGCACGAGGAAAAACTATTGACAATAAACATAACATTAAAACAATAATTTTCTTAAAAAAACATGCCAAGTATCAAGAATTTTGATGAGCTGACTGCTCATCTTGCAAGTAAGGGAACAAAAAGCCGTGTGGCTGTAGTGTGGGCCGAGGACGATGTTACTCGCAGTGCCGTGCTCAAAGCTCTCGAGGCTGGTATTATCACCGTGACATTTGTTGGCTGCCGCCAGGAAATTGAGGCCGACGAGCGTTTTGCTCAGTACAAGAGCGAGTTCTCGATTATCGATGCCACCGACCGTGATGACGCAGCTGCCAAGGCTGTTACCGAAGTAAGAGAAGACCGTGCCAATGTGCTCATGAAGGGTCTGCTGAACACCGACAACCTGCTTCGTGCAGTCCTTAACAAGGAAACCGGTATTCTTCCCAAGGGCAACGTGCTCACCCATGTTACCGTGGCCGACATTCCAGAGCTCAAGCGCCTGCTTCTCTTCACCGATGCAGCAGTAATCCCCTGCCCCACTGTTGACCAACGCATCGAGCAGGTGAAATATGTGGCTAAAATCGCTCACGCCCTTCACATTGAAGAGCCAAAGATTTCCCTCATCCACTGCTCGGAGAAAGTTGACGAGCGTCACTTCCCCTGCACTGCCGACTATGTAATCATCAAGGAGAAGGCTGCACAGGGCGAGTTTGGCAATTGCATCGTTGACGGTCCTCTGGACCTGAAGTGCTCACTGTGCTATGAGAGCATGCACCACAAGGGCATTGAATCACCCATCAACGGCGAGGCCGATGCAGTTCTCTTCCCCGAGATTGAGAGCGGCAACGTGTTCTACAAGACCATCACATTGTTGTGCCACGCACAGACCGCAGGCTTGCTTCAGGGCGCAAAAGTACCTGTTGTGCTTCCATCTCGCGGCGACAGCATCGAGTCGAAGTTCTATAGCCTTGCAGTGGCATCGGCTATTTAATTAATCAAAACAATCTTAATTACACATTAATTTAATATATAACAACAAACAACTATGCGTATACTTGTTATCAACCCAGGTTCTACTTCTACTAAGTTTGCCGTTTACGAAGGCGAGACCCCATTGCTGCTTCGCTCTATTCGTCACAAACCCGAGGAGCTGGCTCCCTACAAGTCGATTTTGGACCAGTTTGATTTCCGTTACAACCTTGTAATGAACGAGATCAAGGTCACCAATGTAGACTTCAACTTTAAGGCCGTTATTGGCCGCGGAGGTCTTGGCAAAGCCGTTCCCGGTGGCGTATATGAGATTAACGAGAAAATGCTTGAGGACACTCGCAATTCTCCTCGCGAGCATGCCTGCAACCTGGGCTGTCTCATTGCACACAAGATTGCTCAGCAAATTCCTGGTTGCCGCAGCTTCATCGCCGACCCCGTTGTTGTTGACGAGTTGAATGACTATGCCCGCATCTGCGGTATTCCCGAGATTAAGCGCGTGAGCATCTGGCATCCACTTAACCAAAAGGCTATTGCACGCCGCTTCGCCCGTGAGATTGGCAAGAAATATGAGGAAATGAACCTTATCATCTGCCACTTGGGTGGAGGTATCTCGGTAGCCGCGCACGAGAAGGGTGTTGCTGTTGATGCTCCTAATGCACTCGATGGTGAAGGCCCATTCACTCCCGAGCGTGCCGGAACAGTACCTGCTGCCGACCTCGTGCGCTTGTGCTTCAGTGGCAAGTACACTAAGGAAGAAATCCTCAAGATGATCACTGGCAAGGGTGGATTGAACGCTCACCTGGGCACTACCGACCTGCTGGAAATCGAGGAGCGCATCAACAATGGCGACCAACATGCCAAGACTGTCCTTGACGCCATGATTTATCATGTGGCTAAACAGATTGCTGCCGAGAGTGCTGTACTGTGCGGTAAGATCGACGCTATCCTCCTCACTGGTGGAATGGCACATAGTGATTACCTCACTGGCGAGCTGCGCAAGCGCATCGACTTCCTTGCTCCCACCTACTGCTTCCCTGGCGAAGACGAGATGGGTGCTCTGGCAGGCAATGCCGCAGCTGTTCTTAAAGGCAAGCGTGAAGCCAAAGAGTATAAGTAAAATGCATAATTGATAACGACAATGCATAATTAGGTTCGCCTATAATACAATGAAAGCGTCAAAAAATTTGACGCTTTCATTGTATTAATATGTTTGTGACATTACTTGTAGCGCAAGAAGCTGTATCCGAAGCGCTCATAGGCCGCACGCTCCAGTGCCTCTCGGTCGTCGGGGTGAGCAATCGAGATAAGAGCTCTTGCACGCTCAGCCATGCTCTTGTTGCGCAGGTAGACGATGCCATGCTCGGTGACGACATACTGCGTTTGGAATCGAGTGGTCACCACGCCAGCACCAGGAGTGAGGGTTGGCACGATCTTGCTCTTTCCCTTGCCAGTGCGTGACGGCAGCGCAATGAAAGTCTTGCCCTCGGGGTTGAGAGCAGCACCATACATAAAGTCGTGCTGACCACCCACACTCGAGAAAATCATTGTTCCAATACTATCGGCACACACCTGTCCAGTCAAGTCCACCTCAATTGCACTGTTGATGGCAATGGGCTTTGGATTCTGTCGAATCACTGCTGGGTCGTTGGTCCAAGCCACATCATAGAACTCCACGTCCTCGTTATAATGAAGGAATTCGTACATGCGTTTTGAGCCAAGAGCAAGACTTGCGACACTCTTGCCCGGACGAATCTTCTTGAGGCTATTGTCGATAACGCCTTCTTCCATGAGACGTACCACGCCGTCGGTCATCGCCTCGGTGTGTAGTCCCAGGTGCTTGTGGTTTGTGATGCCGGCAAGCACTGCGTTGGGGATACCTCCCACACCAATTTGCAGCGTTGCACCATCGGGAATCTCGGCAGCGATAAAGCCGCCAATAGCACTCTCAATGGGAGTAGACTCGCCAAATTCCATTGCCAACGGTGGCTCGTCGCATCGCACTGCAGCAGCAATCTGGCTCTCGTGAATCTTTGCGGCACCACACAGATAGGGCATGCTGTCGTTGATTTGCGCGATGATAGTCTTCGACATTTCTACAGCGCTGAAAGCCAAGTCGGCGCTCATACCATAGCTGCAATAGCCGTCCTTGTCGGGAGGCGAGCAGTTCAGGAATGTGACGTCGAGAGGCAGCTGCTTGCTGCGGAACAAGAAAGGAATCTCGCCCAAGAAAGCAGGGATGACCTCACCGTAGCCTTGAGCTACCCACTTGCGCTGGTCACCGCTCAAGAAGAGGCTCTTTGTGATGAACGAGTCCTTATACTCGGGATTGCACAACGGACATTCGCCATAGGGCACGTTGAAAGCCGAATAGACCACCACGTCGCGAAGCTCGCTGGCACGTCGCGCCAATGCGCTCTGCAACACCACGGGAATTGCCGTGCTGCCCATGCAATAGATGTGGTCACCGCTCTTGACAAGGCGAACCGCCTCGTCGGCACTCATATAATTCATTATTTCTTGGATTTTTGAAGTTCTACAAACATTGCCAAACGCTCGTCAAGAGCCTGAATGTGCCACTCGCTGTTGAGCTGCGATACGCAAGCACGAATACCAGGCTGTTTGCTACCAGTGGTGTTGAGGGTGATTGCCGAGATACCACAGAGCATCAAGTCGTTGAGAAGCTCAGAGTCGCTCATTCCCTCATAACCAATTGTGTAGTAGAAGCCGTCGGCAAGGTCTTGATCGCCATCCTTATCATAGATAATATTGAAGCCATGCTTGAGGAAGATTTCTTTGGTAATCTTGGCACGACGTCCATACTCGCGCACCTCATCAACGAACTTGTAGGTACCATCAACTGCGGCTTTCATCATTGCCGAGAGTGCATATTGTGCCGAATGAGAAGTACCTGAAGAAGCCACATAAAGATAGGTGAAGATGAAGTTATCACCCATTCGGCCGATGTTGTATCTCTCACGCAGAGCAGGGTACTCACGGTTGAACAGCTTGTTGCTGAACGCCACAACAGCGATTCGCTCACCGGCATAGCTGAAAATCTTCGAGCCTGAAAGCATGAAGACATAATTGTCGGTATAACGGGCAACAGTGGGCTGGAATGGAGGTTCGAAAGGCACCGACTTGTCGGTACGGAAGTCCATGCACATATAGGCGTGGTCTTCAAGTACAATCATGTCGTATTTATTGGCCATCTCACCGATAATCTGCAGCTCCTCTTCGGTCAAGCAAACCCACGATGGGTTGTTGGGGTTGGAGTAAACGATAGCCACAATATTACCTTGAGAGCAATACTCCTCGAGTTTAGCACGAAGTTTAGCACCGCGGAATTCATAGATGTCGAACTGCTTGTGCTTGATGCCTTGAACCTGAGCCTGCATCACATGAGGGGCAAAACCTGGGTTGACATAGAGGATTGTATCTTTCTTGGGGTCGAGCTGTGAGCACTCAAGCATCAGGTTCATACCAGCCTGCATAGAACCAACAGTAGGCACGATGCATTCTGGATTAATGTCAACGTCGATAAACGCCTTGATGAACTTTGAAGCATTTTCCTTGAGTTCAGGAAGACCGCTGATAGCGGGATAGATGCTGGCAATGCCATGATCGAGGGCGGCCTTTTGAGCCTCGACGCCCACTTGACCAGGAGCAAGACCAGGCACACCCACCTCAAGGCGCAAGAACTTTTCGCCGGCAGCCTTCTCCATCTCGGCTGCTATGGCTGCGCATTGACGTATTGTTGTCCTCGACACGTCGGTAAGATCACGTTTTGCAAGAATATCGTTTAGAACTTGTTGTTTAATAGGAAAACTCATAGTTGTTTTATAGTTTAATGGGTGAGAGTGAGAGGAAAGAGTGGAGAGATATCCTCATGTCTTCTCGTTATTTGTTTTTCTGTGCAAACTCATAACCAGCCTTGAAGGCTGCGATGTTGGTCTCTACAATAGCTTCGCCCTTGCTGGCAAAGACGTTGGTGATACCCTCGAGGAGCTGTTCGGGTTTAAGCATTTCGAGCACCGAGGCGGCAGCGCCGAGGAGCACCATGTTGGCGCTGCGTGGCGATTTCACCTCCTTGGCAATAGTGTCAACGTCGATCATAATCACGTTGCCCAGCTTCTTGAGCTCGTTGTTCACATCGTCCATCTCGGGATAGTTGGGGATATTGACAAAAGGAGTGGTGTTGGTGATAACCCATCCTTTAGGGTTAAGATACTGCACATAACGCAAAGCCTCCATTGGCTCGAGGGAGATAATGAGGTCGCAAGCTCCGTGAGCGATGAGGTCGCTGGCGATGGGTTGATCGGAGAGTCTCAGATTGCTCTGAACGTCTCCTCCACGCTGGCTCATGCCATGCACCTCGGCTTGCTTGAGGTGAATACCCTCTTTGAGTGCAGCCCAACCTATGATAGTAGCAATGGAGAGGATACCTTGTCCGCCCACACCGCAAAGTATTATATCTTGTTTCATGATTTGGTTGTTGTTTTAGTTTTCTAATGATTATTTCTTGGCCTTGGCTTTAGCGTGGCGTTTGGCAGTCTGGATGCACTCGCGACGCGCGATAATGACAGAGACGCCCTTGTAGTTGATTTCCTCGTCAATGACTTTCTCCATGTCGGGGTAGTTTTTTGGCAGAGGAACGATAACGCGCACGTGAGCTGGGTCGACGCCCAATCCGTAGCAAATCTGCTCGAGACGTCCTGTACCTGCCGAGTCTTGACCACCAGTCATACCAGTTGTCAAGTTGTCGCTGATGCACAGAGTCATGTTGGCATTCTTGTTGACGGCATCGAGCAAACCTGTCATACCACTGTGGGTGAAAGTAGAGTCACCAATCACAGCCACCGAGGGATGAACCCCCGATTTGCTTGCACCGATTGCCATGGTGAGTGAAGCACCCATCTCAACGCAAGTCTGGAAAGCGTGGAAAGGTGCGAGCCAACCCAAGGTGTAGCAGCCAATGTCGGCAAACACTCGAGCTGTCTCATAATTCTTGAGCACATTGTTAAGAGCGGTATAGAAATCGCGGTGACCGCATCCCTGGCACAAAGCTGGTGGACGAGGCACGGTGTTTTGAGCTGCTGGATGGGCCTCCATTGGCTCAATTCCAAGAGCTGCACGCAGGCAGTCGGGGTTCAACTCACCAGTGCGTGGCAAAGTGCCATCGAGTCGTCCCTTGATTTCGATAGGTTGCTCGAGAACACCGCGCATGAGTTTCTCAACGAGGGGCTGACCTTCTTCAACAACCATAATGCTCTTGCACTCGGCAGCCATCTTGCGCACCAACTTCTTGGGCAATGGATATTGAGTGAGTTTGAGCACGGGGAATGGGCATCCGTCAGGATAGTTCTCCATCAGGTAATTATAGGCGATACCGCAAGTGATGATACCCATCGAGTGGTCGGCGCCATCGATATACTTGTTCTGCCCCATAGTGCAGGCATCCTCTTCAAAGGCGAGAATGTCTTTCACAAGCTGATCGTTGCGCATGCGTGCATTGACTGGAAGAGTCACCCACTGGCGAGGATTCTCGGGGAAGTGAACCTCGTTCTGTGGCATCTGCTCGCTGGTCTCAACGATAGCACGAGAGTGAGCCATGCGTGTGGTAAGACGCATCAACACTGGGATACGGTTCTTCTCGCTGTATTCAAAGGCGCAACGAACCATGTCATAGGCCTCCTGCTGTGATGCTGGCTCAAAGCAAGGCATCATAGCAAAGTCGGCGTAGAAACGAGAATCCTGCTCGTTCTGCGATGAGTGCATCGATGGGTCGTCGCAAGCCACGATAACCAGTCCGCCATTGGCTCCGGTCACAGCGCTGTTAACGAAGGCATCGGCACACACGTTCATACCCACGTGTTTCATGCACACCATGGCACGCTTGCCGGCATAGCTCATGCCAAGCGCCTCTTCCATGGCGGTCTTTTCGTTAGCACTCCACAGGCAGTGAACATTACCAGTGCGAGCAATCTCACTCTTCTGAATAAACTCGGTAATCTCGGTCGATGGGGTACCAGGATAGGCCCACACGCCAC